>JBILGV010000050.1:0-33950 GCA_044350865.1 Pseudanabaena sp.
TCGCCCTAGTGAAGCAGATTGTGGAACTACATGGCGGTCAAGTCATGGTTGAGAGCGAAGTTGGACAAGGTAGCTGCTTTACCGTTGCCCTGCCCTATGAAGTTTCACCATCTAACACAATATTTAATGCGATCGCCTCTAAGCCAAACCCTACAACCTCATCATCAATGGAAATAGCTTCTGGCAATGCACCACTTACACCACTTATTCTATTAGCAGAAGACAACGAAGCAAATATCCAAACCTTCAATTCCTATCTGACCGCCATCAATTACCGCGTCATCATCGCTCGTAATGGTGTAGAAGCGATCGCCCAAGCCAAAGTCAACCTGCCCGATATCATCCTCATGGACATTCAAATGCCGACTATGGATGGACTAGAAGCAACTAAGCAAATCCGTCTCGATCCTAACTTGGTTAATATTCCCATCATTGCCCTAACTGCTCTGGCGATGGAAGGCGATCGCGACAAATGTCTAGCCGCAGGAGCCAATGAATATCTCTCTAAACCCATCAAGTTCAGCCAACTCAGCACTGTAATTCAGCAAATTTTAGCGGATAATTAAAGCGCCTAATCAATTAGTGAAGTATGAGTCAATCATCTCTGCTAAAGATTTGAGTCTAATCGGTTTACTCAAATAATCATTCGCTCCTGCTGCCAAACATTTCTCGCGATCGCCCTCCATTGCCAAAGCAGTCAGCGCAATAATTGGAATCTTACTTAAATTAGCGTCAAGACGAATTTGCTGAATGGCGGTAAAACCATCCATGACTGGCATCTGAATATCCATCAAAATTACATCTGGGCGATGAAGTTTTGCCAAATTGACTGCTTCTTGACCATCTTGAGCCAACTGAATTCGATAACCCTTGGCAGTTAAATAACTAGCAACCGTAATAACATTAGCTTGATTGTCTTCGGCTAACAAAATTAATCGGCTTTGCGGGGCTGAGGATGGAGGTAGATTAGTTAAAGGTTCTTGTCCACTAGTCAAATTTTTGACAACTTGGTTATTTAATGGCACTAATGCCGCATTGTCATAGGGCAGAAAGATCGCAAAGCAACTACCCATTCCTATTTTACTAGTTAGTTCAACCCAACCACCATGAAGTTCTACAAGGCGTTTGACCAGAGCTAGCCCTAATCCAGTACCATTGTATTGGCGATTTAAAGAGCTATCAATCTGGATAAAAGGCTGAAATAGTTTTTGGATATTCTCGTCTGAGATCCCAATTCCCGTATCGGTTACAGCAAATTTCAAATATTGTAAGTTATTTCTGGAGGTATTTCTGGAGGTATTTCTGGAGGCGGAGTCAGGTGCGATCGTCGAAGAGGCTCTTCCAGAAGATGCTAATGAAATTTGGGCAACTTCTAGAGTAATAGAACCACGTTCTGGGGTAAATTTAACAGCATTATTCAAAAGATTAATCAATACTTGGCGAATTCGGCGCTCGTCTAGCATTATCCCTGACAAAAACTTAGGAACTTTCTCAACTATTTGAATACGTTTGTTTAATGCTTCTTGTTTGATAAATGATAGGCTCGATTGACATAGAGATTGAATAGATGTAGCTCTTAAATCTAAAGTGACTTTCCCAGATTCAATTTTTGCAACATCGAGAATGTCATTAATCAAAGACAAAAGATGTGTGCCACTGCGTTCAACAATTTTCAAAGACTTGATTTGTTTCTCATTCACAGCACCAAAAATCCCATCCAGTAATCCTTCAGTCATTCCCAAAATAGCATTGAGAGGAGTACGCAGTTCGTGGCTCATATTAGCTAGAAACTCATCCTTGAGACGGGTAGCGCGTATCAGTTCTTCGTTGAGTTGATGCAATTTGGCTTCCGCTTGTTTGCGATCGCTAATATCCTGAAAAGTACCAACCACACCAACAACTTCTCCCAATTCATCGCGCAGAGGGATTTTATTAGTTTCAATCCAATTTACTTCACCATTAGCTAAAGTAATCGTCTCTTCAAGTCCAATCTTCGAGATTTCAGAATCCATTACGGCTTGATCGTCTTCCAGATATTTTTGGGCTTCCTCTTCAGTGTAAGAAAAGTCAAAATTTGTTTTACCAATGGCTTGCAGTGGTGATTCCACCCCTGATATTTCCGCAAAAAGCTGATTACAGCCCAAATAAACTGACTGGCGATCTTTCCAAAATACTGCTAAAGGGAAAGAATCGAGGACAGTTTGGAGAAATCTTTCACGTTCTTGTAATTCTTGAGTACGCTGTTGCACCCGCATTTCCAACTCTTGATTTAGGCGATTGAGAGCTTCGTTGGCATTTTTGCGCTGCAATTCCGCCGAGGCTCTCGCCGCAAATACTTGCAAAATAGCGATCGCTTCATCTCTTTTACTTTTGGGAATGGGTTTTGTGTCTAAAATACAGAGATTGCCAATTGCACTACCACGATCATCTTTTAAGGAAATCCCCAAATAGCTTTCAGCTTGCATGGTCACAAGATCGAGATCTTCTAAAAAGATTTGTTGAACTGACTGGTCACAATGATATTCTCCTTCTCGCAGACAAATTTCGCAGGGAGTCCTTGCAGGCAAATAGGAAATAGGATCTTGCAGGATCCCATTTGCCGAAAATGCTAAGGAAATGAGGCGATCGCCGACAAACTCCGTGATAATTGCATAGCGAACTTCAAGAGCCTCGGCAATGTGTCGCACCAATTCCACAAAAAAGTCTGCACCTGTAACCGCCGCAGTTCCTATTACGAGTTTTTGTAAGGTTGTCTCGGCGCGTTTGCGATCGCTAATATCGGTAATCGTCCCCACATAACCAATGATTTCACCATAGATATCGCGTTCGGCGCTGGCTCGTGAAAGTACCCAAGTTATAGTGCCATCAGGCTTTTGAAAACGACATTCAAGCTCAAACGGGCGACGCTCCTGCACCGAGGCATACCATTCTGCGCCAACTTTTTGGCGATCGTCAGGATGCAATGCTCTCGACCAGTTAGGACCAAACGCTTCTGCTGCGGTCAAGCCTGCTATCTGACACCAGCGATCGTTGAGGTAGATCGCATCACCAGTGGTATTAGTGCGATAAATACCCACAGGCGCAACTGCGGCTAGAGACTCAAAGCGTTTCTGGCTCTCACTTAAGGAAATCTCTGTGAGTTTTCTTTCAGTAATATTTACGCCCTCCCCCAAAACACCGTCTATATTGCCAAATATTTTAATGGGACGCTTTTGCCACTGGAGCCACTGGTAGCCTAATTCTGCGTGAGTTATTCTTTCTTCAGTCAAGAACAGATCTTGCTGAGTTTCAATTATCTGATGATTTTCTTGGATAAATCGCTCAGATTCTAAAATATTGGGATGGAAGTCGGCATCGGTCTTACCTAAAAGATTTTCGACTGTGGTGTTATAAAATTCAGCCATTGTTTGATTAGCAAGGAGATAGCGACCATCCCAATCTTTCACAAAAATTAAGTTGGGATTGCTATCAATGACTAAACTAAAAAATTCCTCTTGTTGAAGAAGTTGATCTCGACTTGCCCTCAACGACTTTTCAACTTTTAAGCGTTCTTGGGTTTCTTTTTGTAAATCCGCGATCGCCTGTTCTAATTGAGCAGTACGTTCCTTAACAATATTCTCTAAACTTTCTTGATGATTTTGTGATTCAGTAAATAGATTCTTGGGCTGATCACTGCTATTAGAGGAAATTTGAGTTTTTTGCATTGTTTTTGACTGCTCGCAATACCTCTAACTACGTTCTAGCAAAACTTGTTTTAATCGCATCGGATCGCCTTTATCGATGACTTGACCACGCTCTAATAAAAATGCTCCATCAGCATAATTAAGCTCATTCAATCGATGCGTTACCCATAAAGCCGTTAGATTTTTTTGTTTGACCAGATCACGCACTGAGGCGACTAGCTCAAGCTGATTTTCGCCATCCAGTAAAGCCGTTGGCTCATCTAACAACAAAACTTCGGCATGACGCGCGATCGCCCCAGCGATCGCCACACGTTGTTTTTGACCACCACTGAGAGCATAAATCGGACGGCGGATCATTTCCGCGAGATTTACCGCACCGAGAGCCTCTTCCACCCGATCACGAGTTTCGCCATAGGACAGATTTTCAGATACTAACCCAAAAGCAATATCCGCCCCCACTGTGGGCATCACCAATTGATGATCAGGATTTTGAAACACAAAGCCAAGGCGATCGCTAATCTCAATATCGCCAGATTTCGGTTTTAATAATCCTGCCAATAACCTCAGCAAAGTCGATTTACCACTACCATTAGTCCCCAATAACATCCAAAATTCGCCTTTAGGAACCGACAAACTGAGGCGATCGAGAACAGTCGCTCCTGAATCCCAAGCAAAGCCAAGATCACAAACATTAATAGCGATTTGGGATAGCGCCGTGGGGGAATGGTTTGCAGTTTGAGTTACAGACTGGTTTACAGAATAATCAATGGGCATTGTTTATGGCGTTTTTCAGTTGAATATTTTCAGTTGAATATTTCAGGCAAGGGGCTTAAGCCCCCTGTTACTAAGCGCGGATAAACCCTGCACCCATATTTGCCGAGGCTCCCGATTTTTCGGAAACCTGCACGGCGGAGATCTCGCTCACCAGTACGGAGACTTTTTTACCCTCTTGTTTTTCGCAAGTTAATTCCAACAACTTGGGATTACTATCAGCGATCGCTGTAGCAATCTCACGATAAAGAGCTTCGGCTTGTTCTTGTTCCTTGCGCTGCACGGACAAAGCGATCGGATTGTTTTTGAGAGTCAGTTCAACTGTGTACATCAGCATTAATTAAGGTTTCCTGCCTAGAAATATAAAGATAGATAGGTACTTATCACCTTTTAGTATGCCATTGCATCGGCGATCGCGGTTATGTTGATTCAATTGCAGCACTTTCTTCCCTAAAATCCAATCTTTTTTGTTTTTACACTTAAATCCAGCTAATTGTGATTTACATTACACAACCATTTAGCCTGTGCGTGTTTACATAAATATGCATAGATGAATATTTATGTAAACGTCTGATTTTGTCTAATAGCCTCAAAAATTAGGCAGTTCACAAAAAATCTAGGATTGAGTGTGGCAACCATGATTACTAAAAATTCTGTCGAAACTAAGGGTAACTTAGTCACAAGTATTTTGTGTGAAGAGTTTGGATGTCAACTAGTCTACAAATCTCTAGAACACAAACATAATTATGTAAATATCAAGAAACTCAACCCTAGTGTAATATCACAAGTTTTCAAAGAATTGTCCTACAAATGGCAAGATGGCAAAGCTAAAGAGTATATCGAATCACTAGAGGAGTGGTTGCAATACTGCTTAATCTGTCACTTAGCAGAAGATTACGTTAATGATAAGTCCCTCAATGCACATGGAGAACTTGTTGGCTAATGACTATTTCGAGATGATCCAATTGCGGCGGAAAAACTTGGCTAAATCTAATTCATCGATCGCTAAACAGATCGGACGACCGTGGGGGCAAGTATGCGGATTGCGGGTTTGTTGCCATTGCGAAAGTAAATCGCGAATTGTCGTTAAATCTAATTTTGTACCATTGCGAATCGCGCTACGACAGGCGGCGGTAGCTCTCGCCATTGTGGGATCATCCTGTTGACTCATCTCTAATAAAATTGTGGCACTGTCTGCATGTCCGATTAAAATCTCAGGTAACGATCGCACTGCCCATAGACCATTACCAAACATCTCGACTTCTAAGCCTAATGATTGCAAGCGTTCTAATCCATCAGGACTAAGTTGTTTTAATAAAATTGGCTGCTCGATCGCGACTATTTGCCATTGCAGTTCGATCCGCTCAAAGATAACTCGCTCATGGGCAACATGCTGTTCCACTAGCCAAAGTCCGCCTGAATGTTCCGCCAAAATGTAAGTATCAAGTACTTGAGCGATCGCTTTTAAAGAATTATGGGGCTGATTAAAGTTTTCTTTTTTAGCAGGAATTAAATAGGAAGTTTTGCGTTCAGCAGCACGGAGTAAATCGTTAGTAGCACTGGTATAGGTTGATTGGGAAATTGATTCAGGGATTTTTAAAGCTTCTGTAATAAGATCTTTTAATTGAGATTGAAGTTCAGCGAGATTTTGAATATAAGCTTCCGCCTTAGCAGGATGACGATTCCAATCAATGCGATCGCAAGGCAAATCTAAACGTACTATGCAAACAGGAAACCGATTACGCGGTAAAGTGCGCTCTAAACTAGAGAGAATTGTCTGTTCTAATTCAGGAAAATTAATTACCCGCCCATTGAGAATAACTTTTACCCAATCAGGACGGCGACGCGATAGGCGATCGGGTAATCCAAGGGTAATAGAAATATTCTTGCTCCCCTCTCCTGCGAGAAAGAGGCTGGGGGTGAGGGCAAATTCCTTATAAACCAAATCATAAGGCTGAATCGAACTAATAATTTGTGGCAAAATCTCACTATGATTCTCTCCTGCCCAAATTGTCATCCATTCACGATTGTCTAGATTAATTTGCCAATTAACATGGGGATTAGCGATCGCCATAAGCTGCACTTGTAATTGAACTTTGCGAACTTGTTGAGAATTACTGGGTAGAGATTGCAGACGATTGGGATAGCGGGAAAAAAGATTGCGAACACTGACAATCGTACCTATGGCGATCGCCGTGACTTTGGGCGGTGATTGTAAATTACCATGCTCGTCATAATTAGCTTGATAACCGACTGGTTCTAGGATTGGGCGACTACAAATACTCAAATCCGCAAGTTGAGCCAGACTATAGAGCGCTTCACCACGAAATCCTAAGCTCTTAATTTGTTGTAAATCTTCAGCATTGTTGATTTTGCTGGTGGTATGAGGTGTTGCTGCCTGTGATAAATCGGCGATCGCCATGCCACAGCCATTATCACTCACCTGTACCGAAAGCGTATCTGTCCAAATGGAAATAACAATCCGTTTCGCACCTGCATCGATCGCATTTTCGGCAAGTTCACGCACCACGGCTGCCAAGGAGTCGATGACTTCACCTGCGGCGATGAGATGCACAACTTCAAGGGGTAGAGTGTGGATATTTGCCATGAATTGCGATAAATTTGCTTGGGAAATTAGCGGTATTGCTGAATGACATTTTTAGCCAATGCGAAATACAATTATAGCAATCAGGAAGGATTTATAAGATCGCGCTTTTAGTGTTAATTCCACTGTGGCAAAATTCAAACAATACAATATTATCCATCTCGCCACTCACGCCGCTTTTGTCACGGGTAACCCCGAAGATTCCTTTGTGATGTTTGGTGATGGTAGCCGAGATTCCCTGCGTGATGTGTCTACATGGTCATTAAAAAATGTCGATCCGAAGCTAACCAAGGCGGAAGTTTTAGCTAAAGCCCCGCGATCGATGATCAATCAAAAAAGCTCCGATAATTCTCAAGGTTTCAATCATCCTTACTTTTGGTCGCCATTTATTATCATTGGCAATGGTTTGCTATAGCTGCTATTTAAAACAAATTTGTTTACGAATTTAAACTACAATGTGGCTTGAATCGCACGAAAAAAGTATGGCTAACAATCCTACCGTCCGCGCTCGAATTAACGGAAAAATCAGGGAAGAAGCGAGTGCAGCCCTTGCGGAGATCGGGTTAACTCCTTCCGATGCTTTTCGACTATTGATGACTAGGATAGCTCAAGATCACTCACTTCCATTTGATTTGCTGAAACCCAACAAAAAGACAATTGAGGCGATTAATGCGGCTCAGGAAGGACAAGTTAAATCCTTCACCAATTTGCAAGAATTAATGGGCGAACTCCATAGTGAGCTTTCCTTTTAACTTGTTTTTGCATTTAAAAAAGCAATAGAAAACGCTGAACGTTCGCTATTGCTTTTGAGATAGCTGTTTTTAAGATAGGTTTAAGGAATCAAGGGAATTGTCGCACTGCGAGTAAATTCCTCATAGGCAGACTCTAAATTAGTGGAATATAGCCCTTGAAATTTGTAGTCTTTATAAACAGAAGGAACTTCAGCATACTTCTTCAGAACTTGTTCCTTAGATAAAACCTGACTCTTCCACTCCAAAGCGGTGCGCTCTAGCCAGTTGAAATAAGCTTGTTGAGATTGCAAACCAGTCACATCAGTTACATCACCATGCCCAGGGACAACCTTAGCGTCAGGAAAAGTCGCAATTAGACGATATAAACTACCCTGCCATTGGCGAATATTACCATCACCAGTGTAGGGAATCCGCTTATTGAAAACCATATCACCTGTAAATAGAACCTTAGCATCAGTTACAAATGCGACCAGATCAGTACCTGATGAATGTCCATCAACACGCTCAATTCGCACTTGGCGATCGCCTAACCAAATATCAGTTTGGCTATTGATAATCACATTTGGCGGTAGAACACCAGCCGTATTATTTTGTCCACGTTGGATATATTCGCGAATCACACCACGCCCAATAATTGGCACATCACGCTTCACAAAAGCAGCATTACCGCCCGTATGGTCAAGGTGATAATGGGTATTCAAGACATATTTAATCGGTTTATCTGTGAGCGATTTCACCGTAGAGATCATTAATTCAGCAAGGGCAGGTGATTGGAAAGGATCGATTACCAATACGCCATCGCTACCGATCACGATGCCACCATTGCAAATGGCAAGAGCAGGACTTGTAGGGGGAAAATCAGTGCTAGCAACTAATGCATAAACTCCTTTAGCGACTTCTTGTAGTTGTAAACCTGCTTCTTTCAGACTAATTGTTTTCACATTTGGGTCTACGGGATTAGCAGGAGTTTGCTTTGGGGGTTTTGCCTGAGTTTGAGTATCTACCTGAGTTTGAGACTGGGCGGGACTCCAGCTAGCACCAAACATCGAAATACTCAAAGTGGCGATCGCTGCCAATACGAAGGCTAGAAGATACTTAATTTTTAGCTTTTTCAGCATCGCAATTTCACAGAGCTTAATTCAAAAGTTCTCATATTTTAAAATATCTAGGCTCAAAAATATGTATGTAGACTTTGCGATCGCGTTTTTGGTGAGTGGTATGATGTGGAAGCCGCGTGATGCCATCCTTATCTAGCAACATGATATTGATCACTCGCGTTGCAAGTAACACCAGCTATTTATCTCGATAACATTGTATTCTTTGACAAGATGTCTTTTGACTTTGACGGACTCATAAAGTAACGATACTTTGGCAGTAACCACTTATAGCTTGGATAATAATTTGGTAAGGTGAGAAAACAATTTGTGCAGAAGCTTGCCCAGTAGCCCAACAGAATTAACAGAAAATCGATATATCTCTTAGAGTATTGAAAACAATATGCTGGAATACCTTCCATCCTTAAATGACCATAATTTGCCCTATCCCGACACAATTCACCCAATTGTGGTGCATTTTGTAATCGCAATGGTGTTATTTGCCGTAGTATGCGATGCGATCGCCTATTTCACACGTAATCCCAAACTATACGAAGTTAGTTGGTGGAATTTATTCTTTGCTACCATTTCTATCTTTATTGCCATTATTTTTGGACAAATTGAAGCAGGGCTTGCCGAACCTTATAGTTCAGTAGAACCTACTTTGAACTTACATACGATCATCGGTTGGTCACTTTCGGGAATCATTGCCGCGATCACAGGATGGCGCTATGTGTTGCGTCTCCGTGATCCCAAGACTTTACCTGTTTCATTTCTCTTTGCAGGTGTACTATTAACAGGAATAGTTCTGTTTCAAGTTTATTTAGGTGATTTATTGGTTTGGGTTTATGGGCTGCACACGGTTCCAGTAGTCGAAGCTTTAAGGGAGATTAGTTTGAAATGATTGCAACTTTAATCGATCAATTACATGGTCAGTTGGGCTTGAATGGTTTGCCCTACAGCATTCCGATTCATCCAAATCTCGTTCACTTGACCCTTGGCTTATTTATTGTGGCGATCGGATTTGATATCGTGGGCGTATTCTTTGTATTGGAAAAGCCCTTATTCAAATTTCTAGCGATCCCTGCGGCGCGATCGAATTTTTTTGATGTCGGTTGGTACAACATGGTTGCCGCCTCAATTATCACTTTCTTTACAGTTGGTGCAGGTTTTTACGAAATCCTACTCGCGACCCCCGATGAAAATGTCAAGAGCGCTTGGGGTTTTCAGGCAATGGAAACGATGATCTGGCATGGAGTGGGCGGTGTGCTTTTATTAACTCTGATTGTGGGAATGACTGTCTGGAGAGGGTTTCAGCGTTTTCTCTGGCGCAAGGATCTCGGTCAACAGGTGCAGTGGAGTTATTTGCTAGCAGGATTGGTAATCTTCGGGATCATGTTTGTGCATGGGACTTTGGGCGCACAGCTTGCTTCAGAGTTTGGGGTGCATATCACCGCCGATCGCCTGTTACGCTTAAGTAAGAATGTCGATCTCAATCAGTTATTGAAATAGAGGGATCAATGAAATTTCGCACAATTTTAATTTTGGTGGGTGTAGCGATCGCGATCGCCCTGATCAGTCTCTGGATGGGACAAGCTGCCTATACTTGGTTTCCGCCCCAAGCTTCGGCTGAATCAATTTTGGTGGATAACCTATTTAGCTTTTTGGTGACATTGGGAACTTTCATTTTTCTTGGTGTAGTTGGCACTTTGACCTATTCGATCTTGTTTCAACGCGCCGAAAAATATGATCTGAGTGATGGACCTCATATCGAAGGTAATGTCAAATTAGAAATAGTCTGGACGGCGATTCCCTTTGCTTTGGTGATTTGGATTGCAGCCTATAGCTATCAAATCTATGACCAGATGTCGATTTTAGGACCAATGGAACATTCCCATCATGGAGCAATGATGGCGACGGCTGATGCGGCTGAAGTTAGCGAATCTCAATCGAGAGAGGTTGAGCAAATTCAAGTACTAGCGCGGCAATGGTCATGGGAATTTCGCTATGGCAATGGGACAGCTAATGTTAATAGTACAGAATTACATTTGCCGAATAATCGCAGGATCAAGCTTGTACTACATTCTGAAGATGTGCTGCATGGCTTGTATATCCCTGCTTTTCGGGTGAAGCAAGATGTGATTCCGGGACATGATATTGATTTTGAATTTACACCTATTCGCGAAGGAAAATATCGTTTGCGCGATTCGCAATATAGCGGCACTTATTTCGCAGCGATGCAAACGGATGTGGTGGTGGAATCAACCGAAGCCTATCAAAAATGGTTGGCGGATGCTGCTAACGCTGCGCCTGTCGCTGCCTACAATCGTGCTGCTAATGAATATGCTAAGCGAGCTAATGCAAATAATTGGGCAACGGTTATCCCTGCGGCTCCGCCTGTGGTGAATTATTCAAATTAAATTCTAATTAAATATAGAGGTCAACTTATGTCTGATCCGTTGGAAAAGAATCTCGAAGAAGGTTCTCGCAAAAGAAATCCTAAACGAATTATTGCATTGACCGCGATTGGTGCAATTCCTTTGGGGATTGGGATTTGTTTTATTCAAGTTCCGATCAGTTGTGCTTGCGGTAATCCTGCATTAGATATAACTGGTAGTTATCTTCGCTTCCAACAGGCTCATCATATTGAAACTAAGAGTTTTAGCAAGTCTTTCACGTCCCCATATCTTCCACCGCTCCCTGAAAAAACGAATCGTTATTTCTTCTCTACAGAAGTAACTAGCGATCGCGTTTATATCTATGCAACCCCAAGGGAAGTACCAACTGACCTATTTGGTCTAGGACTCACTAAAGCAAAGATATATGCTCTCGTCGGTGCTGTTGCCTATGACGAGAAACGGAAAGCTACTGATTCAGTTCTATGTATAGCTGAAGGAAGTACTTTCGATAAGCCACCCAAGCCTGTATTCAATGGTGGAAAATTTACTTGTCCTAGTGGATTTTATGCCAGATAGCGATCAGGCTTCAATTAATTTAGCATCTCATCCGTTTCCAAAATTCTTAGTTAATCTTATTCGTTATGGCAAACATTTCTATTGATGCGATCGCCGATCTTCCACCACAGTCTGAGCAACCCGAAGACTGGCGGCGATTTTTTGGATTTAGTACCGATCATAAAGTGATTGGGATTCAATATATCGTTACTTCCTTTTTCTTCTTTCTCATTGGTGGCGTTTTAGCGATGGTGATCAGGGGTGAACTGATTACACCTGAATCGGATTTAGTTGATCGCGCTGTGTATAACTCCATGTTCACGATGCACGGCACGATCATGCTGTTTCTCTGGACATTTCCCGTACTTTTAGGAATATCCAATTACTTAGTGCCATTGATGATCGGTGCTCGTGATATGGCTTTCCCTAAGTTAAATGCGGTTGCCTTTTGGATGGTTCCTGTATTTGGAGTAATCCTGATGGCAAGCTTCTTTGTGCCTGGGGGATCTTCACAATCGGGCTGGTGGGCTTATCCGCCTGTAAGTTTGCAAAATCCGACAGGGAATATTGTTAATGGTCAGTTCCTTTGGTTAGTAGCAGTCGCCATTTCGGGCGTTTCTTCGATTATGGGCGCGATTAACTTTGTGACTACGATTTTCCGAATGCGAACTACGGGCATGACTTGGTTCAAAATGCCTGTGTTTGTGTGGACAGTCCTTGCCGCGCAGATTATTCAGTTATTTGGATTGCCAGCGTTGACCGCAGGGGCGGTGATGCTGCTATCGGATCTGACCTTTGGCACGAGTTTCTTCGATCCCGCAAAGGGCGGCGATCCCGTTCTCTTTCAACATTTTTTCTGGTTCTATTCCCATCCTGCCGTCTATGTGATTGCTTTGCCAGTGTTTGGGATTTTTTCCGAGATTTTCCCTGTCTATGCGCGTAAGCCTCTCTTTGGTTACAAAGTTGTTGCAGTATCTTCCTTAATCATTACAGGATTGAGTGCAGTGGTTTGGGTACATCATATGTTTGCTAGTGGTACACCTAGCTGGATGCGGATGCTCTTTATGGCAACAACCATGTTAATTTCTGTACCGACGGGAATCAAGGTTTTCGCATGGGTTGCAACCATCTGGGGCGGCAAGATTAAGCTAAATACAGCGATGCTATTTGGATTAGGAGCGATGGTGATGTTCGTATTCGCAGGAATTACAGGCATCATGCTTGCTTCGGTTCCCGTTGATATTCATGTGAACAATACTTACTTCGTCGTTGGACATTTCCATTATGTGATTTATGGCGCAGTGGTCATGGGCATCTACGGAGCCCTCTATCACTGGTTCCCAAAAATGACAGGGAGAATGTATTCCGAGGGTTTAGGGAAGCTGCATTTTATCCTCACCTTTATCGGTACGAATGCCTGTTTCTTTCCGATGCATCCCCTCGGTTTGCAGGGAATGCCTCGCCGCGTTGCCTCCTACGATCCAGAGTTTGCTTTCTGGAATGTGATCGCCAGTTTAGGCGGATTTCTCTTAGGAGTATCAACATTGCCCTTCTTGCTTAATATGATTGGCTCTTGGGTACAGGGCGAAAAAGCTCCAAAAAATCCTTGGCGGGCGATCGGTTTGGAATGGCTAGTTTCTTCGCCACCATCCCATGAGAACTTTGAGGAGTTACCGATTGTAATTTCGGAACCCTACGGCTATGGCAAAGATGAACCCTTAGTTTCTAATCCTGATAAATTGGAGAGAGTCCATGCAACCAACTGATACATCTATAGATAGTTCTAATCCGATTTTAGAAGTTGCCCAAGCAGCCACACATCACGATCATCCTGATAATCGAATGTTTGGCTTTGTAGTTTTCCTACTTTCGGAAAGCGTCATCTTCCTTAGCTTTTTCGTTGCCTATATTGTCTATAAAACTACTGCCCTCAATTGGCTTCCCATAGGCGTAACAGGCTTAGAAATTCGAGAACCTGCCATTAATACCGTAGTTCTAGTTTCCAGCAGTTTCACGATCTATCTCGCCGAAAAGTTTCTCCATAAAAATAATCTTTGGGGATTCCGCGCCTTCTGGTTATTAACGATCGCTATGGGTAGTTATTTCCTTTACGGTCAAGCAGTGGAATGGAGTGGTTTAGCCTTTGGCTTCGGCGATGGCGTGTTTGGAGGTAGTTTCTATTTGCTGACGGGCTTTCATGGTCTGCACGTTTTCACAGGTGTGCTGTTGCAGCTAATCATGTTAGTGCGATCGTTCCTTCCCAAAGAATATGACAAGGGTTTGTATGGTATTGAGGCGACTTCGCTATTCTGGCATTTTGTCGATGTGATTTGGATTGCGTTGTTTACGTTGATTTATGTGTGGCAGTGACTCGATCCCCCCTACCCCCCTTGTAAAGGGGGGCTTTAGATAGTTTAGAAAATTCAAATAATTAAGTCCCCCTTTTTAAGGGGGATGCCGAAGGCAGGGGGATCAAACCTCTGCTAGTAGCAAAGCCGATTACTTAGTGAGGAAACCAATGATTATTGATGACAATTATTACGATGTGATTATTATTGGAACTGGCGCTGGTGGCGGAACCCTTGCCTATAAACTCGCTTCCACAGGCAAGAAAATTCTGATTCTGGAACGTGGTGACTTTATGCCCCTCGAAGAACAGAATCGTAGCAATATCGATATCTTTCAGCGCGATCGCTATCATGCGCCTGAACAATGGTACGACCACACAGGTGAGCCATTTTCACCACAGACTAACTATGCGATCGGCGGCAATACGAAAATCTATGGTGCGGCTCTCTTGCGGCGGCGCGAGAAGGATTTTGAAGAAGTCACTCATCAAGCGGGAATTTCTCCTGAATGGTGCGTGAAGTATGACGAATTTGAGCCTTATTACACCGAAGCCGAAAATCTCTATAAGGTGCATGGTCAGACAAATTCTGATAGCACCGAACCAACTCACAGCGCTGACTATACCTATGCTGCGGTTAGTCATGAGCCTGAGATGCAGAAGATCTATGAGGCGATCGCAAATCAAGGTTTGCATCCATCGACAATTCCCCTCGGCTTGACCCGTCAAGATGATGACCCCACTAGCGACTCTGAAGAAAGCTGCCTCGTCCCCGCCTTGAAATCGGCAAATGTCACCTTGAAAACCCAAGCCAAAGTGATCAGTTTACATACCAATCCATCGGGGCGATCGGTGAAGGGAGTAGAAGCGGAAGTGGGCGGACAGTCCTATCTGTTTTTAGGTGATATCGTCGTGCTTGCCTGTGGTGCAATCAATTCGGCAGCGTTGCTGTTGCGATCGGCTAATGATTCTCATCCCAAAGGGCTTGCTAATAGCTCTGATCAAGTGGGACGGAACTTGATGAAAAGTCTGTTGTCATCGGTAGTCCAACTTAGCACTAAGCCCAATAACGGCTCCTTCCAAAAGTCTATTTATGTGAACGATTTCTATTGGGGTGATGCGGATTTCCCCTATCCGATGGGACATATTCAGAACTCTGGCGGATTGCTCACCGACATCATTTTTGCCGAATCGCCTCCTGTATTCTCTATTGTGGCGCGACTCATGCCCAACTTCGGACTGAAGCAGTTAGCGACACATTCGATCGGCTGGTGGGCGCAAACAGAGGATTTGCCAGACACGAATAATCGGGTGCGTTGGGAAAATAACAAAATCCATATCGATTACAATCCCAACAATACGGAAGCGCATGATCGCCTAATTTATCGCTGGACTGATGTGTTAAAAAATATCGAAAAGTCCCTAGATGGCTTCCGTACTGGCTTCATGCATCCCCGTTCTGAGTCACCGTTGCAAGTGGTCGCCAATCAATGCGGAACCTGTCGCTTTGGTGACGATCCCTTAACTTCTGTTTTAGATCGCGATTGCCGCACCCACGATCTCGATAATCTCTATGTGGTAGATGGCAGTTTCTTTCCCTCTAATGCGGCGGTGAGTCCTGCATTAACCATTATTGCTAATGCTCTAAGAGTAGGCGATCGGTTAATTGAGAGATTGAAATAGGTACAGTTCGACATAACAAAATTAGGGGGTTGGACAAAACATTGCTGATCCAGAATATCCCCCTAAAGCTATAGCTTTTAGAGTCTCATTCAACACTATAGTTGAGATGATAGAGTGATGCGAAAGGTTAAAACTTGATAAAGATCTGTAAAACAAATGAAACGAACAATTTCAGAGCTTGAACGTTACATGAGTGTGACCAATAGATTTAAAGAACATTCAAATGAAATTCAAGAAAATATCAACAATATAAAACAACAAATTTTAGAGAGAGAAGTGCAAATGAAACAATTGGAGAAAACTAACGATAAATAGCTAAAAGTATTAATTAATTTTTATATGGTCGTGCTGTACTTTTTAAGGAGAGGATTTGGCGATCATGTTGTATTTTTTTGTGAAGTGGTTGGGCGATCGTGTTTTTTAAGGTGGTGTTTTGGGTGAATGGGCGATCGCGTTTTTGGTGAGGGGATTGGGCGATCGCGTTTTTGGTGATTGGGCGATCGCGTTTTTGCTGATTGGGCGATCTCTCTTTAATAAACCTCATCATGACTCCCAATATCAACCAAAAAAATCACCATTTCCAACAACTTCTCATCTTCGGAAAACCTAAAAACAATCCTACAATCATACGCAACAGAACAAGACCATAACCCCGCTAAATTCCCTCCTAATTTGTGAGACTTCAATGAAGGCGTAAACGGATCATCTCCCAACAGTCTTAATGCTTTTACAATTGGCTCAGTTAATTGTGGATTTTTCTTTGTGATTTTTTTGAAAGACCGTTTAAATCCGTTACTCCAAACAACTTGCATCATCATCCCCCAGTAAATCAGCAATCAAATCATCAACACTTCCTCTTTTTGCTGTTCCATCTTTAAATGATTGCATCACCTCTTCAGAATTAGCTAAAATCTCTAGCCGTCGATTCTCAATCCGCCGCTTACGGATTAGCTCAAACAGATAATCCTGATCTTCTATTGACAAAACCTCAATAGAATCAATAATCTCCTGAAAGACCATCATAAGACTTCCTTGACTATCACAAAATTTCTTAACAACTATATTCTATATCTTTTGATTCTAACTCATTAACATCAACCGACTCTAAGCGATCGCGTTGTACTTTCGGGTGATTGGGCGATCTCGTTTTTAAGGTGAGTGGTTGGGCGATCGCGTTTCTGTGAGGTGGATGATTGGGCGATCGTGTTTTTTGTGGGGGGATGGTTGAGCGATCGTGTTATCCCAACACACATTTTTTACTTTTGCAGTAAAATAAGCTCATTCCTTCTACATAGACTGACAGTTATGACAGTAGAATTTGCACCTATTTTTGAGCTAGGACTTTCAGAAAAGCTACAACTTCTTGAGGACTTATGGGATAACATTGCAACCCAACCAGCTAATATTCCTGTACTAGACTGGCAAAAAGAAGAACTAACTAAAAGAAAACTGTCTCACTCACAAGACCCCAGTTTAGCAAGATCTTGGGACTCAGTAAAAGCAAGAATTCGTAGTAATCAAAGAAATGGCTAAGAGTCTTATCATTCTTCCAGAAGCTGAACTAGATATTACAGAAGCCTATGATTGGTATCAAGAAAGGGAACTTGGATTAGGAGAAGAATTCTTACGATGTATTGATGCTTCCATCCAGACTATTAAAAGAAATCCTGAAATATATGTATTTGCCCACGAAAAGTACCGCAGAGCCTTAGTGCGCCGATTCCCTTATGCTATTTTTACGAATACTTTGAGGACACAATAACGGTGTACGCTGTCTTTCATTGTTCTCAAAACGCTAAAAAATGGCGTAATCGTTTAAATTAGATGACTGATTAGGCGATCGCGTTTTGGGTGAGTGGTTGGGCGATCGCGTTTTATGAGGGGGATGATTGGGCGATCGCGTTGGTAATTTTGTTTTTGCACTAATATTAAGATTATTACTTCTACCTACAATTCATCATGGTTCAGGCGATCACCAACAAACCAATTAGCATCATGCGCTACATAACAAGCGATCGCCATGACGCTATAAAATGTAGTGCGAGTTACCTACGAAAAACAAGATAATATGCCCCGCCGTAACGACATCCAAAAGATTTTGCTGATTGGCGCTGGTCCGATCGTCATCGGTCAAGCCTGCGAATTTGACTACTCAGGAACCCAAGCCTGTAAGGTTTTACGGGACGAGGGCTACTATGTGATCCTAGTTAACTCCAACCCCGCGACGATCATGACCGATCCCGCCACAGCCGATCGCACATACATTGAGCCGATTACGCCCGAAGTTGTTGCCCAGATTATCGAGAAAGAACGTCCTGATGCGATCTTGCCTACGATGGGGGGACAAACAGCCCTAAATACAGCCGTGTCCCTAGCAAAAATGGGGGTTCTCGAAAAATATGGCGTTGAACTGATTGGCGCAAAACTTGAAGCGATCGAAATGGCGGAGGATCGCAAGTTATTTAAAGAGGCGATGGAGCGGATCGGCGTTGCCATGTGTCCATCAGGCTTGGGGACAACTATGGAAGAGTCCCGTGCGATCGCCCAAGAAATTGGCTCGTACCCGCTAATTATCCGTCCTGCGTTTACGATGGGCGGCACTGGCGGCGGTATTGCTTATAACCAAGAGGAGTTTGAAGAAATTTGTGCCTCTGGTTTAGAAGCGAGTCCTGTATCGCAAATCTTGATTGAGCGATCGCTAATCGGCTGGAAAGAGTACGAGCTAGAGGTGATGCGCGATCTCGCTGATAATGTGGTGATTATTTGCAGTATCGAAAATATCGATCCGATGGGTATCCATACGGGCGACTCGATTACGGTTGCACCTGCTCAGACCTTGACGGATAAGGAATATCAGCGCTTGCGTGACTATTCGATCAAGATTATTCGTGAAATTGGTGTTGAGACGGGCGGCTCGAATATTCAGTTCTCGATCAATCCTGAAAATGGCGATGTCGTCGTGATCGAGATGAATCCTCGTGTATCTCGCAGTTCGGCGCTTGCGTCGAAAGCCACAGGTTTCCCGATCGCCAAATTTGCTGCAAAACTAGCAGTTGGTTACACCCTTGATGAAATTTCTAACGACATCACCAAGAAAACTCCTGCTAGTTTTGAGCCAACCATTGATTATGTAGTTACCAAGATTCCTCGCTTTGCCTTTGAGAAATTCCCTGGGTCTGAAGCAGTGCTGACTACTCAGATGAAGTCGGTCGGTGAAGCAATGGCGATCGGGCGCACTTTTCAAGAGTCGTTCCAAAAAGCATTGCGATCGCTAGAAGTTGGTCGTTTTGGCTTTGGTGGTGATCGCGAAGAAACTTTGCCAGATCTTGAAAAAATCAAATACAGTTTGCGGGTTCCTAATCCCGATCGCATTTTCTCAATTCGCGATGGATTTTTGTCAGGGTTATCGGTACAAGCGATTTTTGAACTAACCAATATCGATCCTTGGTTCTTGCAAAAAATGCGCGAGATCACCGATGTGGAACTTTCGATCAAAGGTCGGAAGCTCGATAGCGTCAAAAAAGAAGAGATGCTCGAAACTAAGCGCATAGGCTTTAGCGATCGCCAGATTGCCTATCTCACAGGTACAAAGGAAGATGATGTCCGCACCTATCGCAAAGATTTGGGTGTGATTCCTTCCTACAAAACCGTTGATACCTGCGCGGCCGAGTTTGAAGCGCTGACTCCCTACCACTACTCGACTTACGAGGAAGAATCAGAAATCCTGCCTTCCACTAAGCGTAAAGTGATGATTCTCGGTGGTGGCCCCAATCGGATTGGACAGGGTATTGAGTTTGACTATTGTTGCTGTCACGCCAGCTATGCTTTACGCGCCGCAGGTTTTGAGACAATCATGGTTAACTCTAATCCTGAAACTGTTTCTACGGACTATGACACAAGCGATCGCTTGTACTTCGAGCCACTAACCCGCGAAGATGTGTTGAACATCATCGAAGCGGAACAGCCTGAAGGTGTAATTATCCAATTTGGTGGACAAACTCCGCTTAAGTTATCAGTTCCCCTGTTGAAATATCTTCAAGACACCAATTCCACTACTAAGATTTGGGGTACTTCACCTGACTCTATTGACATTGCCGAAGATCGCGAACGTTTTGAAGCAATCTGTCAAGAGATCGGCATCATGCAGCCAAATAATGGCTTAGCTCGTTCTGAAGAAGAAGCCGTAGTAATTGCTCAACGTGTTGGCTATCCCGTAGTTGTCCGTCCTAGCTACGTTCTCGGTGGTCGTGGTATGGAAGTCGTATACTCCGATGCTGAACTCGAAGACTATATGCGTCGAGCGATTATTATCGAGCCAGAACATCCCGTATTGATCGATCATTTCCTTGAGGGTGCGATCGAAGTGGATGTAGATGCGATCGCTGATCAACTTGGCAATGTCACCATCGGCGGCATTATGGAACATATCGAAGAAGCAGGGATTCACTCAGGCGACTCCGCTTGCTCGATTCCTACTTTCTCCTTGCCTCCTGAAGTTCTCGCCACCATTCGTAAATGGACAATTAGCCTCGCTAAATCCTTGAATGTGGTGGGCTTGATGAACATTCAGTATGCTGTGCAGTTGAATAACAACAATCTCAAGGAAAGCAAAGTCTTCATCCTTGAAGCTAATCCTCGCGCCTCACGGACAGTGCCATACGTCAGTAAAGCAATTAACGTTCCCCTCGTTAACTATGCTTCGCGGATCATGGCAGGGGCTACGCTTGCAGAACTTGGTTTAACGGAAGAAGTTATTCCTAAACATATTTCAATTAAAGAAGCCGTACTTCCCTTTGCTAAGTTTGCGGGAACCGATACGATTTTAGGGCCAGAGATGCGATCAACTGGTGAAGTCATGGGCATTGATACCGAGTTCGGTCGTGCCTTTGCCAAAGCTCAACTTGGCGCAGGTACACATCTTCCCCTTGAGGGAACTGTGTTCATCTCAGTCAACGATCGCGATAAGAGCGGTATTTCGACAGTGGCTGAAGCTTTTGTAGAACTTGGATTTAAAGTTGTCGCCACCGAAGGTACTCACAAGATCCTCCGCCGTAACAGCATTGAATCAAAGCAAGTCCTGAAGGTTCACGAAGGTCGTCCAAATATTAGTGACGTGATGAAAAATGGTCAAATCCAATTGATCGTTAATTCACCCAGTGGCGAAGAGGCGAAAACCGATGGCAAGATGATCCGCCGTACTGCGATGGCTTATAAAATCCCTGTGATTACAACATTAGCTGGTGCAAAAGCCGCGATCGCCGCCATAAGAGCTTTGCAAACTGGTGGTATCTCTGTAACCGCACTCCAAGACTACGCCTAATTCTTATAGCCAACAAAAAATGTAGGGGTAATTCATGAATTACCCCTACATTCTAATGAGAGGGAGCAAAGCGCCTTCTCTTTTTTATTGGATTTTAGCTAACCCATTCAGGAATCGCTTCTTCCTTAGTGTTTGTCCGACGCTCAAGGGTTTGACGCTCGAACTTCATGTGGATTGCCCGATTCTGTTCGCCATCAGCAGCAACCGCAAAAATCGGATAATCTTGAATACCATCTTGGAAAGAAGTATGGAAACGGAATGTACCGTCGGGATTGAGCTTAATTGGGCGACCACCAATTGTGACCGAGGCATCAGGCTCAGTTGCACCATAGACGATCAACTCAGCATCAGCTACCAACCAGAACTTACGCGAGCGACTTGGGGTTGATTCGCTAGAGAAGAAGCTGTAGCTTGATGCCAAGCCATAGCCAGAGTAGTTAATACCGCTAGCGCTGATTGCACCTGCTGCACCAGCACCTGCAAATAAACCAGCACCAGATGGGAAGATGTAAGAACTAATCGATTCAGGAACCATTCCAACTCCTGATTCATGCTGCATCGAACCGTAGAGAGAGCCAGAGATTCTTTGAACTTCGGCATCACGCGCAATGTTAAAGATCTCATCGTAGGAACTGTCAACGGTAGTACTAGTCGTTGCAGTTTGTTCTGGTTCAGGTGCTTTCTTCTTGCTGGGAGGAACCAGATTAAAGAAGGTTTGACCCTTGAGGGTTTGATCCCAAGGTACGGTAATGAAGTTGTCTTCTACCCATTCCGATGGAAATACTGGGGGAACATGAACAACCTTAGAACGGGTCAATACTAACCAACGTCCATCAGCGCAACGATAGCCAAGTTCAGCTACATAGTCGCGATCGCTAATGGGGATCGGTAAATACCATTCACGCGCTAGTTCGTCACTGTTGTACTCCTGTAAGTTATTGGGAGTTTGGTAATCCAAATTAACATCAGTAGCATCGTATAAACGTAGTGCTAATTGTTGTCCACCCTGCTTTCTCAACTCTTCCTTTTGAGAATTTGGTACATCCCAATATACATAAGCCCATTGAGGATCGCGAGGCAATAAGACAATTCTGCTCTCACCGTACCCACTTGGCAATTCACCGATACTTTTATCGATGGCAGCAAGCGGCTCTAGATTTTCTTCTGTTTCTTCACTACCCAAATCAAATTTTGATGCTTCCACGATTTCTTGTGTCTCCGAATTACTACTTTCAACTTGGGATGAGGCTGATCCCTTTGCCATCAGAATGGTTTGGATATCAGCAAGTAACTGAGATTTCCGCATCCGACTGTAGCGAGAAATTTCTAGTTCTGCTGCTACTTTGCGAAGTTGACGCAAGGTCATCTCATCTAGGGGAGGACGTTCCCTCGCCATACAATTAACCTCCAACTACTTGTAATCGTATCTATCTCAGCTTGATCAAAATTAGTGTTTTTCGTTATGAAACTTGGTTTTGATAAAAGCCTCATTTAGGGCTATTTCAGTAGAACCAATTTTCAGAAATGTAAATAACTTACATCGAACTAAATATTTGATCTGTTGCTGAATACATTTTGACAAATTTTTTTGAATGGTCAAGGGGCTGAAAGGATTATCTTCTGTCGGTTTTAATAGGCTAATTTGATTTTTTGAGTATGAATACTTAGCCAAAACCAACTACCTGTCATTGTTATGGGGATCATGATCGCAATTTTGTCAGGGGATCATTGTGTTATGATCCCCTGACATTATGATCCCTTCCTTTGGATACTAGGGGAGGTTGACCTAAAAGCCATAAGATTAGAGAGACAACAAATATGTATTTTTATAAATTTAATAAGTATGAAGGCAATATACGAGTCTTTAATTAAGTTTTTGGATCAATCTTTAGGTGAGTCTTTAGAAAAATTGGACGGTTCTTTGCAGAGCCTAGGTCGTGGCGCGATCGCTTTTGTTTTGGTGGCTCTAGTAGTAATTGGTGGATTTGCGCCCGAAGCAAATGCTGGTTTATTTGGTAAAAAAGCTGAAGTGCTGACCACCAAAGAAGTTCAAGCTCTAGTCAATGCAGGTTTGACAGGAAACTATGGTGCTGATACTACGGATACAATCAAAACTATGCGGGAAGCGATTAATCTAGCCCCAAACGCGGAAAATCGTAGTGCGGTCAAAACCGCAGCAAAATATCGGATCAATGCCTATGTCTCTCGTTACCGCGCCGATCGCGACAAGAGCGGTTTGTATTCCTATACAACGATGTTGACAGCCTTAAATACGCTAGCAGGCTATTATAATGGCACTTCTAAGCGTGCGGTTCCCACAAAAACACGCGATCGCTTATTACAAGAATTTGATCGCGCTGAGGCGGCTCTTGCCCAAGGGCGCTAGGTAAATTTGATTCGCCCGCGATGCGGGCGAATCAGTTTATTTTTGGTCTTGATTTTATTAAGTCGAGGTAGTTAGCAAATCTCAGTGCAAAGCTCAGTAAATATGGTGAGGAGCAAGAACATTGGCGACAGGATTGGCAACAATATATGAGGCTTTGCATCAAGATCGACTAATGCATGAATTTGTCGAAGAGTTGCACCAAACTGACGCGAAGGAATTTTGGTATAGAGCGATCGCCGTTCTCCAACAATTTTCGATCCAATCACAACTCAAAGGCTTGTTACTAACCCATCACCCTTACATTTTAGGTGGCAATACTTTTCACCAGACCGAATTACAAACTTGGGTATTGACCACTAGTAAATCTTCATTATTCCCTACAGGTTCGCTGCCAATTGGCGATACTCAAGTTGTCTCAGTCCCTAAATCCGATCCCCTAAACCAAGAATGGTTTTGCATCTTAATCACCGAAACCTTTAGCGCTCTGGTAATTTCCTCTCAAAAAAATCACACCTGCCTCTGGTCGCTGCATCCTCAAGTCATTCAAACAGCGATCGCCACTTTATTACCGCGTGTTCGCCGTGCTGAACAAAGAGCTTTATTAGAATCTAAACTGCAAATATTTGTACCAACCATACCTCCCTATCAGATCATGGCAAGGTTTGGCGCAATTTTGATGGCGCAGTCTTCGGTTCATCAAGAGTTACCGATCCCCGAAATTCAAGAGGTCGATATCATCAAGGCGATCACCCATGAGGTACGCACACCACTCACAACGATCAGAATGTTAGTGCGATCGCTCAAACGCCGTAAGGATTTATCCGCAGAGGTAAAAACGCGCTTAGATCGTGTTGATGATGAATGTACGGAACAGATTGAAAGATTTAATCTGATTTTTGAGGCGGCGCAACTAGATAGCTATCCAATAGTTTTAGAGGCGACGCAAATCGAGGAGATTTTGAGTGATGGGTTTATGCGTTGGCAAGACAGCGCAGGACGGCGACAAATTTCCTTAGAAATGATTTTACCCACAGAAATTCCCGCAATTTCTAGTAACACGTTACTTTTATCTCAAGTCCTCAACGGGCTAGTCGATCGCCTTGTCCGTAGTTTCCCCCCCGATAGTCATATTCAACTAATCCTGACAAGTGCAGGAGAATATCTCAAATTACAATTCCAGTCTCAAGTCACCAGTCAAGGCGGTGGCGATTTGCCATTATTAAAAGCAGTGGGACAATGGTTGATGCTCCAACCTGAGACAGGGACATTAAGCCTAAGTTTGCCAACCACGAAAACCTTATTAAAAGCGCTAGGCGGTAAGCTCACTGTGAGGATGCATTCCAGCATCGCCGCCTATGACGGCGAAATTTTAACTATATTTTTGCCATTTATTAGATTAAATTAACTATTAAAATTTATGCGTCGTCGCACGTTCAATTCAACATGTATTTGACATGGAAGCCTAACAAGCTTAACCTTATGAACAAGGTGTATAGAGATGGTAGTTGTTAGGATGTTTAAAGTTAAAAGCTCTAATGTTTGTACTATAGGCTGTCTTTCTTTCTTGACAACTTTATTACTGTCTCCCAGTCTGGCGCATTCTGATACAAGCGCAATATCTTTTAAAAATGACGATCCTTTCAAAACTATTCAACTAGTTGATCTAGACCCACGAACAACATCCCAAAATGTCACCTCTGTATCACAACTAAGCGATGTTAAGCCCACTGACTGGGCTTTTACCGCTTTACAATCTTTGGTTGAGAGATATGGTTGCATTGCAGGCTATCCCGATCGCACCTATCGCGGCAAGCAATCCACCACGCGCTATGAATTTGCCGCAGGCTTAAATGCCTGTCTAGACAAAATAAATGAAATAGTTTCCGCAGGCTTGGCTGACAAAGTTAGCAAAGAAGATCTCACTACTCTTCAAAAGCTCCAAGAAGAATTTGCCACGGAACTAGCTACCTTAAGAGATCGAGTAGATGCTCTAGACGCAAAAACCGCCAAGCTAGAGGCACAACAGTTTTCTACAACCACGAAACTGAGTGGTGAAGTTATATTCTCTGCGTTTGGCGGTACTGGTGGTCCCAGTGATGGTCGCTCTAATGTCGTGTTTGGCGATCGCATTCGTCTCGTTCTCAATACCAGCTTTACAGGTAAAGACTTACTGCGAACTCGTCTAGAAATGGGCAATCTATTTATTGGTGGCACGGGTAGCGCGGATTCGTCGATCGCCAATGTACTCGGCACAAATTCAGCTAGAGTTGGCTATGCATCAGGCAATTCGGCTACAGCTAATAATGCCTTTCTCAATTTATTGTTCTATCGCTTCCCAGCTTTTGACGGGAAGGTAAACTTCTTTGTTGGTCCTGTTTCGGCTCCTGACGATTTCTTCACGCAAATAACACCCTTTGCACCAAGCGGTCAAGCATCTATTTCTAGATTTGGACGTTTCGACCCCTTCTTTCGGATTGGCGGGACTAGCACTCTCATCGGGGTAGATTACAAGATTGATAATAGGGCTAACCTGCAAGTCGGTTACAGTGCAGCAAGCGCGGCAACAGCCTCAACGACAACTTCTGCTGGCTTGTTCGGTGGAACCACATCGATCGCTGCTCAGCTTTTAGTCAAACTAGCCTCCGATCTCGACACATCGATTGCTTACGCAAATACCTACCTTCAGACTAATTCTCTCGGCACTGGTCTGACTAGTACTGAGTTCGTTTCATCTGGTGGCACTGGCGCGATCACAGGACCTATTAGAACCGATCTGATTTCGGGAAACCTTGTATGGAAGATTACGCCATCGATAACCTTCAGTACATCAGGAACCTTCATTTTCGCTAATAGCGTTAATAACAATGCTGGTACTACCTTTACGACATGGTTAGCTGGTTTGAACTTTAACAATCTATTTACTGAAGGCAGCACTGGCGGGATTATATTTGGACAGCCTCTCAAACGCAATTCAGTTAGTGGCGCTGCGGCTGTAGGCGATTCGCCGTTCACAAGTGGTGTGACTAGGGCGATCGATGCGACTCCATACCATTTAGAACTGTTCTATCGCTATCAACTCAGCAAGTATATTAGTATTACCCCTGGTGTGTATTGGGTTTTTAATCCTGAAGGAGCTAGCGCCAATCCGACTGCGACCGTTGGTTTAATTCGCACAACATTCTCATTCTAATTACACTAACTAGCTGATTGCAATTAAATATAAAATGTGAAACGGGCATCTTGCCCGTCAACAGGCTAGAAGCCTGTTCCACTATCACCAGATCTGCTTTGCTATGTTCCAAACAACCACATCCACAGTGGAATTGTGAATAAAATCACAATAGAACCAAGCGCCACTGTTGTAATAGCTAAATCGCGATCAAGTCCGTACCTCTCTGCGTAGAGGGTAGTCACAAAAGCAGGCGGCATTCCCATTAACAAAACAAGTAACAATCTCGGTGGTCCCGTAACACCAAAAAACATCAAGCCAGTGCCAACTACCAGAGGTGTTAGTAACATTTTAATCGACAGACAAATCAATCCCTGTTTGAGATTTTTTAGTGAAGTCAAGCGACTGAGTTGCAAACCAATCAAAATCAAAAATGAATTAATAACTAACCAAGCTCCATTTTGAAAAAGTTGATCAAATAAAGGCGGTAAGCTTAAAGTTTTGATATAAGCACCAACAACAAAGGCTCCTAATGATGGATTTGTAAGGACTGTAAGGACTGGATCGATCCATCCTTTCATTATCTTTGCAGTGCCATAGTATGCCGCAAGCGCTACTCCAAAAATTTGCAATCCAATAGAAACACTAAGATCGTAAAATAATCCCCAAGCAAAATATTCAGTTCCCACAAGGCTTAAGATTACAGGAAATCCCAGAAATCCCGTATTACCTACCATCATCGCCAGAATAAAACTGCCCTGCGTTGGCTTGCTCCAGTTGCTTTTTAATAGTGATTTGCTTTGATCCGTTGATTCAACATCTGTGTTAATTATTAGTCCCTTAGAAATTTCCTGGAGCCGCTCATCGGAAAGCCCCAGATCAATCCAAATCCAAGCCAATCCAGCACCTACAAGTAAAGCTGTCCATGCTGATACTGGTGCGATCGCCATGTAGCCAGATAAAGTAGTACGTCGCATAAAAGCAACCACACTGAATGGCGCACCAACGAAAAACAGAAATTTCCCCAGATGGCTCGTCAAGCTTTTGGGAGTAAACTTACCTAAAACAAAGCCTACCATTACCCATCCAATGAGTCTGATGTAGAGATTTACCAATGGGCTATCTAGGCTAAATTCCATGAAAATATAGAACAATATAACAGTTGAATTGTAAGCTTACAAAACTAAAACCACAATATGCAAAAATGCTACTAAGCTACCAAATAGGCACACACAATTAAATACAGCCCTGAAGTTTGATTTTTTGTTATAATTGAATTGGAAGATTTAAGATGTTAGGGATAAATTTGTGTCAGATATTTTAATGGGATACGATTTTCATGAATTAATTCACACTGTTACAAGTCAGGCTTCTTTTCATCAACTAGTCGATCGCATAAAAGAAAGCAACAATATTGTCTTTATAGGAAATGGCGGTAACATGGCAGTTGCGAATCATCTGGCGAGCGACATATCAAGATACTTGAATAAGTTCACAATTGTTCCTGATGCTATACATTTAACTGCTGTGGGTGGAGATAATCACTGGGTCAAGCCTTATCTAGCTCACACAATTAAATGCAACAAAAATATCGATCTGATTGTAGGGATAACATCTAGAACCACATCCCCCATCTATAAAGCCGTTAGAAGTTTAGCGATCCCATCGTCAATTCTGTTGATGACAGATTCAAATCATGACAGCGATATTGTTGTACCAGTATCTCAATTGCATGTATTTGAAACTGTATGTCTGCTTAGCCTCTACTCGGTTATTCAGCATATAGACGAGAATTTCCATGCCTCTATCCCAAATCTAAGCATTGATTAATCAACATGAATAAGCAGAACCAAATATGAACTTTGGGCAACACTTAAATAGCAATACCGATGCTTTGCTCAGTAATTTACTCAGTGAAAAGTCATGTTTCATCATCGATTTAGATGGAGTGGTTTACAAAGGTAAACAGTTAATTTCTGGCGCAAGCGAGGCAATTCTAAAATTTCGGCACTCTGGTAAGAAAATTGTATTTTTAACTAACAACTCAGCTAATTCTGTAGATGAGGTTTTGGGTAAGCTTCTTAATATGGGTGTTGTTTGCGATCGCCAAGAGATTCTCACTGCCGCCCAAGCATCGGCAAGTTTTATCGCCCAACATCAAATTGATCGCGGTAGGGGGCTATTTATAATTGGTACTGAAGCTCTCAAACAAGAAGTGATAGCCCAAGGTTTAAGTATTGCTGACCCAGATGATTGCGGCGCTGTTTTAGTTGGGCTTGATCCTAACTTTGACTATGCCAAAATTAATATGGCTCTAAGGGCGATCGCGCATGGAGCGAGTCTAGTCATTTGTAATCGCGATGCCAATTTTCCTGTAGAAGGTGGATATCGGAAAGCTGGATGTGGGGCAATGGTTGGGGCGATCGAGTCAGCATCAGGACGAGTAGCCGACTTTGAGATTGGTAAGCCTAATACAATTATGCTAGACATAATTATTGATAGAATGCGAATTAATCTAAATAATTGCCTGATTATTGGCGATATGCTAGCTTCTGATATACTAATGGCAAATAACGCAGGTTTACCAAGCGTTTGGATTTCCGAAACATCGCCTTCAGAGAAACTTACAAACTTTCCACAACCAACTTTGTCGATGCCAAGTCTAATGGCGATCGCTAATTGTGTATAAATTGGCTTGCCATAGAAGCCTTGAATGATTTGAATATTTAGTTTGAAAATGAATCAGTAAGAGTCGAAAGAAAATGTATAAGCGTATAGGTAATTGGCTAATTATATTTCTGATAACCTTTGGGCTGGTTACATGTAGCGCGGCATCAAATAATAGTAATATTACGACTACCAATAGAGCCTCTAACGACGCTGAAGAATTCCGAATTTGGTGGCCGCAAGGATTCCTGACGGAGGAAAATACACTTGTTGCCCAGTTGGTGGAAGGATGGGAAAAGGAAAGTGGAATGAAAGCTTCTTTGAGTCTAATACCTGCCAATCTGTTGGATTCTGAAGTAGTTAAAGCCGTAGAAACAGGAAATCCACCAGATTTTTTGTATAGCACGACAGCAGATACTAATCTTTTTCCCAAGCTAGCATGGAGAAATGAACTTGAAGATATCTCAGATGTAATTAATCCCATAAAAGACAGTTATTTGCCTATTGCTCTTCAAACTGTTAACTATCAAAATGGGACTACTAATCAGCGACATTATTATGCAGCACCAATAGCACAGCAAACTGTACATGCTTTCTATTGGCGTAATCTTTTAGAAGAGGCAGGTTTTAAAGATGCGGATATTCCTAAAGATTGGGATAAATATTGGCAATTTTGGCAATTAGTTCAGCAAAATCTTCGTAACAGTAGGGGCAGTAATAGCCTATATGGATTAGGCTTAACTATGTCTGATATCGGAACCGATACATTTTTGTTCTTTGAAGAATTTCTTGAAGCTTACGATGTAGATATCCTTGATAGTAATGGCAAGTTATTATTATTTGAGGCAAATAACAGAGAAAAAGTTATAAAAGCCCTAAGAAAATATACAGAATTTTATAATGGTGGACATGTACCACCGAAAGCGATCGAATGGTCAGATTCTGGTAATAATATCAGCTTTTTGGAAAGTCAGTCAGTAATGACTTGGAATGGCACTCTCTCTATTCCTCTAACGCAGAAACTACCTAAAAACAAATATAACGAGTCATCCCGCAATTTATATTTCAATAAAATTGTTACAACAAACTTGCCTAATAGACCAGATGGGTCTGAGTTAAAGTCTATTTTAGGTATTAAACAAGTTGTGATATTCCAGAAGTCGAAGCACAAAAATGAGGCTAAGAGTTTTATGAAATATTTTCTTAAGCCAGAAATTTTAGGGCGATTTATGAAGGAAGGAATCAAAGGGCGGATGATTCCAGTGATGCCTCAGCTTCTGGAAGATCCGTTTTGGAAAGAACCCGATCCGCACTTTGCCTCTGCGATCAATCAGCTATTAAAGCAGCCGACAAGACCTTCTTATGAGGCAATCTCACCTGCCTACAGTGTTGTTTTAGAGCGAAATATTTGGCCTAAAGCTATATTAAGCATTGTTAAGGATCGCGTCTCTCCAGAACAAGCCGCCGATACAGCGATCGCCCAAATAGTCGATATCTTTGCCAACTGGAAATAAGAGCCAACAAAACAATAATCTTACGAGGTCAAAACATGAATTTCTGGGGAAAGAGTCTACTACTGCAACTGGTTACTTACTTTTCAATACTTTCGACGGTAACTGTAAGTATTGTGGCGTATTCTGCCTATGTGCGATCGCGAGATGCTCTCCAGAGTTCGGTTATTGATCGTTTGAAAGTTGCAACTTCACTTAAAGAGTATCAGCTAAATGAATGGGTCGCTAATCAGAGGAAAGATGTCCTGCTAATATCTCAGTTGCCGTCAATACGCGAACAACTTTCTGTGTTGCTTGTAAGCTCGCCAACTAAGCCCGAATATATAGCAGCCACAGATCGGCTAAGCAAAATTGTGACCGATATTGTAGCCATCAAGCCGAATTTATCGAGTGTAATTGCGACAACTAATGGTGGATTTATTGTATTCTCAAGCGATTCTAATGCTCTCGTTACTAAATTTCGACCTTTAGGTGATCCGACCACTTTTTTTACTAAACAAAGTGCTAATACAGTCGTCCCAAATTTCTATATATCTGGAGCAACGGGCAAAGCGCAAATTACTTTTGCTACACCTATATTCGATCTGGAAGAGACTCGTATGGGAGCGATTTCCATCAACTTAGCGCTTCAAGATGTTGACAATCTCATTCGGGAACGGACTGGCTTGGGCAAAACTAGTGCTACCTATTTAGTCGGTCGTGCTGGTAAAAAGAGTGTCTTTATTTCTAGGGAAGAAAGTAAAAATAAAGCAGACAACAAAGAATCTGCCAAGGAAATTGCCGAAGTAAAAAGTAATGGAATTGACTTAGCATTAGCGAAGCAAGATGGCTATGGTTTATATAATAATTATGCTGGCGTTCCTGTCGTTGGTGTATTTCGTTGGTCAACCAGTCAAAACTTGGCAATCTTAGCGGAGATTAATCAAGACGAAGCTTTTGAACCTGCGAATCGATTAGCACGAGATATATTGTTGATCGGATTGAGTTCGGCGGGTATTTTATTGGTTGCAGTTTATCTATTAGCGCGGCGGATTACCCAACCGATTTTGGTGATCGCTGATGCGGCGAATCAAGTCTCTGGAGGTAATCTCAACGCTCAAGCCCCAATATTAACTAAAGACGAAATTGGGATTTTGGCGATCGCCTTTAATCAAATGACATTTCAACTCAAGTCATCAGGCGAGCAATTGGCGGACTACAGCCGTACTCTCGAACAAAAAGTCGAGCAGCGCACCAGTGAAATCAAAGCGATTATCGACAACATGGTGGATGGACTGGTGGTAGTTGATGGCGAAGATCGGATTACTCAGTTTAATCCCGCGATCGCAGGGATGATTGGCGTGAGCAGTAAGGCAGTTTCCGCCGCCAAAAATTACACTGATGTATTTAAAGCGGAAGCGATCGCAACTCTCGTAGCTAATACAAGAGCGAATCCTAAGCAAGTCTTTAGTGAAGAATTTTCTCTCCCTGATCGCCGCACAGGTAAAGCCGTAGCAACATCTATTTATCGAGATATCAATGTGTCTGAAGATGCTGAACCTAGCATGAGTTATTTAGGTACTGTCATTTTAATTCGCGATATCACTGCCGAAAAAGAAGTGGATCGCATGAAGACCGATTTTATTTCGACCGTATCCCATGAATTGAGAACACCACTTACCTCGGTTTTAGGTTTTGCTAAATTAATTCAGAAAAAATTAGAGGAATCAATTTTGCCGTTGATTCAAACAGAAGATAAAAAAGTAAATCGGAGTATTCGCCAAGTTACCGAAAATATTGCCATTATCGTATCGGAAGGAACGCGGCTTACCAAATTGATTAACGAAGTATTGGATGTTGCCAAAATCGAAGCAGGTAAAATGCAGTGGAATATGGACAGATTAGAGATTACCGAGGTGATCGATCGCGCTTTTGCTGCAACTTCAGCATTATTTGAGCAGAAGGGGCTGGAACCAATCAAAGCGATCGCCTCAGACTTACCAAAAATTGAAGGTGATAAGGATCGCTTAATTCAGGTCGTCATCAATCTGATTTCTAACGCCGTGAAATTTACCGACAAAGGCTGTATCACCTGTCAAGTTAGGCAACAAGACCAATCAATTGTGGTTAGTGTTACCGATCAAGGCGTTGGTATTTCCGAGTCTGACCAGCCCAAGGTATTTGAAAAGTTTAAACAAGTCGGTGACACACTTACAGATAAGCCTCAAGGTACAGGGCTTGGATTACCGATTTCTAGGGAAATAGTTGAATATCACGGTGGGAAGATTTGGGTAGAAAGCGAACTTGGCAAAGGTAGTACATTCTCTTTTAGCTTGCCGATCACCGCCGAGCTAGATAAATCCATAAGCGGTAAAGATCAAATTCCATCAATTAATTTTGAGGTTCTTATCGATCAACTCAGAAAAAGAACCTCTCACGATCAACAAATCGATCAGCAACTGGATACACAAAATATTTCACCTAAAAACATCTTGGTCATTGATGATGATCCCAGTATTCGCAGCCTATTAAGACAAGAATTAGAGGCTAGAAATTATGTAGTGCGTGAGGCTGACAATGGACAAGAGGCGATCGCTAAAGTCCGTGAGCAGCGTCCTGACTTGATCACACTCGATATAATTATGCAAGGAATTACTGGCTACGATGTGGCAGCAATTCTCAAATCCGATCCTGCGACCTTAGATATTCCCATCATCATGGTATCTGTATTGGAGGACAAAGAGAAGGGATTACATTTAGGAATTGATAGTTATGTGACTAAGCCCCTTGAAATGGGTGTCTTAATACAGGAAATTGAGATCCTCCTATCCAGTCAAGCATCGCAAGAAAAAAATGTTTTGATCGTTGATGAGAATATAATCTCGCTTGACTTGTTAGTAGACATACTTAAAAATCAAGGATTTCATAGAAATAATACGGTAAGTGGGAAACTCAGTGCTTTAGCGCTGAGAGGGAAACGAGCGAGGCAATTTATTGCCCTTAATCTTTCGGCTAATTAGAAGCATGAT
>JBILGV010000131.1:0-11018 GCA_044350865.1 Pseudanabaena sp.
TTCTTCCACAAAACTTTCGACGGTTGTATTGGGTAAATTTAGCAACCTATCAAGATACAAGTCCATACCTGTCACTAGCTATATTTGTAACTTATTATACATTAATCCCCTCAAATCCAGAAGAGCCTCTTTTGTCATCTTCAATCAGCGTAATCAATTCACCAAAAACTTTAGCAATATTTGCTCTATTAATTTCATCAATAATAATCAAATATTTGTTATCAAGATCATTTTCGGCATCTCTACAAATTTGTTTGAATACCCCATGATCAACTTTATAATTAACCTCTCCTGAGTCATCAGTTATAGGTTTAATTACAGGTTTAATGCCTTCCACAAATTCTTCATAAGCAAAGGATTGGTGAAAGGTAACAAACCTTAAATATTTTGATTTGTGGGGTGTTATATTTACATGATTTGTTATCTCTAGAAACTTATGGTACATCTTCTCTTCTACATATTGTTTTCCGAAATCGGTCAGCCCCCAATAACCTTCATTTATTTCTTTTGAGTATGGTAAACCCAAACCTATCTGAACTAAAGTAGAAGGATTTGCCATCGCACGAAGCTTACATTTAGCTTTTACAATCCAATTATTAATTAAATCTAAGATTGAAAACAACTGTTTGCAACTATTATTTTCATACATAGCTAGCATCAAAGTTTCTTCGCTATTCAGACCATTTACAATTTCATTTATGGGAATCATTTGATTGTATAGAAATGATTTTAAAAAATGATTTACTGAATAGGTTTTACCCGTTCCCAGAACACCATATAAAATTACATTTTTTGTATTATTAAAAAAATCCTGAAAAAATTTAGATCTATATTCTGGTTCTGTGATAATACTTTTATCACTCAATGGTACTATGGAACTGTATAAAAACTCAGTAATCTGGTGTGTATCAATACAGTTAAACTCTGGTTGTTGTAATAGAAATTGAGTTAATCTATGATTGTCTTCACAAATATTACCTTGATATGATTGTTTAAAATAATTTAATATATGGATAATATGTTTCTGATTTACTATCGGTAGAAAATCAGAAGGAAAGTGCAAATATAAAAGTCGAATTATTAAACGGTTGTTTTTTTTGCCAAATTCTTCTTCAACTTTTTTACTAATCCTGTCGATTTTTTCTGATACTGTGGAAGAATGAGTCCGAATCCAAAGCTTTATATTTTGAAGTACATTTTTTATAATCCCAACCCACTGATTGGTGAAGTTATTACTTTCTTTATATTCTTCTAAAAGACTTACACGCTTCGCTAATAGTGAGGTTCTCTCAGTTAACCAGTACCAGTATCCATATTCCGATACAAAATCTTCATATGCAAAATTGGATACCTTTTCTATTGGAAACTCCTCTAAAAAACTTTGATGAAGTTCATTTAATTCATCAGGCATCGTTTTAGGATTTTCTTTCAGCCATTCTTGAAGTGTAACCCGCCAATCTTGATTAGGACTCATATATTTTCTTGATATATAAAATTATCCTCAAACATTTTACTAGCTTATCACGCTCTTTTTGAATCTCACCTCTTACATTAACAAATCATACTAAGCCTGTTAGAGTAAAATCAAAGCATACAAACCAAAGCTTACAAAAAGTCTAAATTTATGCCTCAAGTTGTCACCCTAGAGCAGGTTTTAGAACTAGCCAAGCAACTTTCGCTTGTAGATAAAATTAACTTAATCGAAAAAGTAACCCCCGAAATTAAGCGTGAATTGCATATAAAACCTAAGCCTCGTAGATCTCTGCGTGGTTTGTGGCGTGGCGCTAACATCAGCGATGAAGACATTGCCGAAGTTAGACAAGAGATGTCAGCAAATTTTCCCCGTGAGAGTATTTGATGAGCAATGCAGTAAGACAACTACATTTTTTCATAAAAAACAATGCCAACGCGATTAATATGATCCACTAAATCAGGATTGTCAATATCCTTAAAAATCGATATATCAAAAGAATAAGGCAAAAACAAATCATCAATATCTAACTCAATACTACCTAATTGAGAATAATTAAGTTCATCACCGATTAAAGTCAAGTCAATATCCGAGCCATTGCGATAATTACCCCTAGCTCTTGAGCCGTACAACAATACTTTTTCAATTTTAGGATGCTTTATAAATACAGAAATAATTTTATCAATTGTCGATTCTTTTAGCCCAAATCTTTTAATAGTTTCATCAGTTTGCATCATCACTTAACTCCTGCATCTTTTCTCCTAACGCCACAAACAAACCAAAAAATCTTGTCTCAATATTTGTAATAATTGCCTCAGCCGTAGCTTCATTATAAGTATGCACCGTCTGATTGCGATCCTTAATCATATCCATCCAACTTTCCCCATCCTCAATCAACCCAACCTTAAAAGCAGACCTCACCGAATCCTTAGAACCAGTAATATTTTGGATTCCTTGATCCTGCAAATAATCTTTTAATACATTCCATGCTAACTCATGGGTATACTCAAAAGATTGAATTAATCCCTGCTTTTCCAGTTCATTCAACTCGCCTTTGTCAATAAACTTAGTTAACTGCGCTAATGCTTTTTTATAGTTAGAAAATCTCTGCTTCCAGCGAATATCTTCATTCATAATTATTACAATCTATACTTACTCAAACAGTAATTTGTAGGATGCGTTAGTGCAACGTAACGCATCCTCTCTAACTCACCCCACTAATCACATACAACCAACCCGCAAGGGTATTGATCGCTGCTATAAAGAAAAATATTGTCAGCGCGGTAAAGATTCCCCCAATAAACTCTGGCGTAGCAAATCGCCATTCTAGCCATTGAAAAAAGCGTTTGCGCTTAGAAATTCGTTTAGGTTTAAGGGCTTGGGGTTTAGAAATATGTTGCGGGCGATCGCTGGAGCTATTTGACATATCGGTTTTTGACATATTTTAGCTTAGGAGAAACACAATCAAACCTCAAATGGCTACGGTGATTATGCCTTTGCGTCGTTTTGTATCATCGGTTTGCGATCGCTGTCTAAACATATGCCTGAAACAACGCTTTTGCATTTTAGCCATCGATACTATGCTGGATATAGGTTTTAGCGTTTTTAGTTAGTTATGTTTTTTGTTTTTGTCCTGTTTTTTGGTAGCCCTCGCAAATGATGGCTAGACTCAAGGCGGTGTAAGGATGCTAAAATGGATACTGCATATTCACTAGGGGACGTTATCGATTTGAAACAGCCACAGCACATCAAGCCGATGAGTTAGTAGACTTGCTCTCCTACTCGCTAGGGGACGTTATCGATTTAAAACTCCCATAATGGATTGGGCTAAATGCCACTGATTGAAGGGAGTAATCTGCTCCATATCAACCATTTGATAAAACACAAGGTACAAGTATGATGCAAAAATTGCAAAGATTAATTGTTGGATTGCTGTTAACTGTTTTCTTAGCTATTGGTTTCAGCACACCAGTATACGCACAATCAAGAATACCAGTAGAATCCGCAGGTTATATATATAGGGTAAATGTCTCCTCTGCGGACAGCGCTCTCCAATTTTACAGAACTATCCTGGGTATGGATATTGATGAAAGAACAACTGACTGTCCCTCACCCAATGATCGTACACAGACTTGTTGGCTAGAGTTCGTCCCTAGAAGGAATCCATTTGTGAGGATTGGAACCTTAGTCAATCCTACTTCAGGAAAAGGAACAGGGAGTGCAGTAATAACAATAGTTGTCAGAGATGTAGATAGTGCTAGAGACTATTTGCGAAATAATGGGATTAAAGTAAGTCCAATTCAAAATGCTGGTAAGGGAGTGCGGTTAGCATTTTTTACCGATTTTGATGGCAATAGTTTAGCTATTCGCGATGATCGCGGCACAATATAAGCATATTCACCAAGGAATTTTTAGGCTCACGCATAAATGCGGAGCCGAATCAGGAATATTTTTTATTAAACTTCTTGTAAAATTCCCCTAACACCCCACCCTAGTTTTGGCTTTAGTAATTTGTAGGATGCGTTAGTGCAACGTAACGCATCCTCTCTAACTACTTGATGCGTTACGCTATCGCTAACACATCCTACATTTAGTTTCAACAACTTTACTTACTCAAAAAAAGTCCCTTCAATCTAGCTACTAGCTTATCACGCTCCTCCCGCTTGCTCAAATCACCACAAAGATCAATCGTCGCCGCCGTAATCATTCCACCTTCTATGGCAAACCTAGCCCTAAGCTCTGACATCCCCACAACCTGCGGATAAATCAGGAACACATTCGGACAATTGTAGCGTTGAGCATAGGCATACATTTGATAGAAATCTGCCTGTGAAACTCCCAACTTGCGATCACCTTCCTTCAATCTCTTATACTTCGTATCCATAATCAAAGGGAAATCGAAATTTTGACGCATCACTAGATCGGGCTTAAGTTGAAAGACAGACTTATTACAATTCTTTGCTAGATAGCGCACTGCACCCACCGACTGCGGCAGCAATTCACAATCCTGTAAATGATTTGGTAAAATTTCGCGCCGATGGCGAGATATGAAACTAATCACGAATTCCTCAAACAGCTTATTCATATCCAGAGCAAAGGCAAAAGTCTGGAAATTACCACTGGATAATTGCAAACTCTCATTTTCTAGAAATAAACGCGCCAGATTTAAAAGCGGCTCAAAGCGTTGATTTAAGCGCGTAATGGGAATTAATCGCAAATCTTCAACACTTATCTTTGGCAATAAAGTTACCTCTTCCATCCATTGCTGCAACTCATGCAACATCTGGCGATTATGGAAATTGCGTGTTAACTGATACAGCCGCTCCACCACATAGCGCAAAACCCGATTCAGTTGATTATCGGCAGTAAATTCATCAAACGTCACCGCGAATAAATGCTTGCGTTCAGGACGGCGTAGCTGTTCCGTCAAATTCCATTTACCTTTGAGAACTGGTAAAGTATCACTCACCGCTTGATAATTCCGAAAAGCCCCCCTTTGCCACTCTTCCAAAAGATTCATTGCAAATAATCTTGTCAAAATTTCAAACCAATCGAGATCCTGTTGTGATAGAGAAGCCAGAGAATGTTGCTTAACACTCAACTGATTGGTATATTCCAGCATATACAGCAAATTTCGCACCGCTTCTTGTTTTTGGGTTGCCGTATCGGAGGAGCGATACATTTTCGGTAAAACTTCGACAGTGCGATCGCCTAATCGAAACACACCCACATATTGCCGCGCTTTTAGCTCCCGATCGCCATTGTGGATAATCAAGTCAAACAAGCGATCGCCAATGATTTTTTCTAACTTAGCGATCGCCTCTTGCTCTCGATCTGTCCAATTAAAACCATTACTCAAGTCATATTCAAACAAGGATAGTTTCACAATTTTTTGCCCGTTACTAACCTACAGCAAACTCAGTTGCAGGACGAACTCTAGCAGGTTGAAAGCCTAAAACTATATCTTGGTTAGGTACACCTAATTTGACTAACTCGTAGGCAATACCACCTTCAGTACCATCATATTGAATCCAAATCTTTCCATCCTTAATATCCAAATGCAATAGACATCCGTAATCTCTTATATCATTACGTTTCCAACCCACATAAACTAGTTGATAATGGTCACGCTCCACATCAAAAATCGTCTGAGCCTCAACGTCCTTTGACGATCGCATAGAACGATCTGCTCTTGCTTGCATTAGCTGTTGAATATATTGTCTATATGTCGCTACTTTATCCATTGTTCAATGCTCTCCTTATCTAAGTCATAAACCAAAAGATTCAATTGACTACGCTGTATAACTCTATTAATAAAAGCTAGATTAAAAAAGGTTCGATAGACAAACTGAGGTACTGCTAAATACAAAATTCTCTCTGGTTCTATATCTTCCAAAGCATATCGATAATCTAAAAATTGTCCATGTGCTAAGTGAAAATCAGAAATTCTTGAGGGGCTAATAAAGCTTTTTACTTCAACCGCAATTTTATCATTTCCTCTATCAGCGCCAATAATCTGTTCAGCCCCAATATCTACATACATTTCCACACCACCTACACGCAATTCGTATGGATCGTGAGTTATTTCCCAGCCATCTTTTTCTAATGCGCGTTTAACAAGATCGTGATACAAATCTTTTGCCATAGAAAATTATTTTATACTAAATTTAGTATCTTTATAAAGAGTATTTTAGCAAAAACCGTAAGCGATCGCCCTTTACTTTCACAGAGATTAAAGAGGCGATCGCTTGGGTGGTTTTTATTTTATGGTTTAGACTTTGCCTCGATCGCTTCAAGCCGACTCTTAAGCTCCTGATTATCCTTCCGAACTTGATCGAGTTCTTCGCGCAATTGCTTTAACCCTGCATCCTTGCCGATCGCCTTTTGTACCCGTTGAATTGCTTCATCAGCAACGCGGCGAACGCGACCATCGGGTGTAGAATCGGACAGCGATCGCAATATGCCAATTGCGCCAGCATTATCAACTTGACCAAGCGCTCCCACAACTGCCATTTGGGTTAAGAAAAACGTCTCTTGAGCAATAACTTGCAAACGATTGAGAATTTGTTCCGTTTTGGGTTTGGATTGCGATTTACCCATAGCACCCAAGGCGCGAATTGAGGCTAGACGCAAGGGTTGAGGCACATCGGCTTCCGTATATTTGAGAACTGTTTCTAACGCCTCATCAGAATCTTTGATTTTGGCTAAACCAGCGATCGCGCCAGAGCGGACGACTTCATTCCAACCCGCCCGTTCCTTGAGAACAGTTTGTAATAGTTTTACGACTTTCGATGGTTCGCGTTCATTGCTGAGTGTTGCCGCGAGATCGCCTGTTAGTCTAGCAGCCGTGGCTTCTACAGTATAGCTAGGATCGCCTTTCTTGATGAATGGCTTGATTAAATCCAAACTCTTCTGTACCTTGTTTTGAGCTAAGCCACTGATTACCGCCGTTCTCACCTTCGCATTCGTGTCTTCCAATCCCTTCGCTAAGGCTTCAAAGGCTTGATCGAGTTTAATCGAGGCAAGGTTTTCGGCAATCTCTACACGAACGCCCCAGAAAGATTCTTCTAAAAGCGCTTGACCGAGGATTCTCACAGATTCTAAGCCAGCTTTTTTTGCCAACGCTTCGGCGTATTGGATACGCGCAAGGGGATCGGGATCGAATTTTAAACCAGCCTTGAGTTCAGCGACACCATATTCGAGAGTGACCTGTTTGAGATAGTTATTATTGCGATCGAAACTAACGTAACTAGGTTTTTTCGGCAATGGGAAGTAGAAGGCTTGACTTTTCTCAAACACGCGCACTGTAAAGACTTGAGTTTCAGCAGCTTCTTCAAATCCAAAGCCAATGGGAATCTTGAGATCGAAGAGTTCCTCTTGCGTTTGCGAAACCGTGACCTTGGCGAGATTATTGTCGCTATCCCAACTATAGCCAACTTTATATTCGGGATGTCCGCCACGAAAGACATATTGATCAAAGAGAAACATACAGTTTTTGCCAGTCGCTTCTTCGATCGCTCTTAGTAAATCAATCGTCTCCACCGTCTTGTGAGCATTGGTACGCACAAAATGATGAATTGCTTTCCAGAATAGATCATCGCCTAGTTCCGAACGCAGCATGTGATAGACACAGCCACCTTTTTCGTAGATATGGCGATCGTAAAGCTCGATCGCTTCGCGATAAACATGAGTGACCATCGGACGACGATAGCGATCGCGATCTTCGGCAATGTAATTACGCTCTTCTCCTAAACGATAATAGGCGGCTTCTTCGGCTCCATATTCGTGATCAGTCCAGAGAACTTCCGCGTATGTAGCCGCACCTTCCTTCACCCATGCGTGCGACCAATGCTTAATCACGACTAAATCACCGAACCATTGATGTGCTAATTCATGAGCGACCAAACTTTCGCTAGAACGATTATCCAATGCGGCTCTTTCGTCTAATACACAGCGATCGGTGAGTAGAGTTGTGGAAGTATTTTCCATGCCACCAAAGATAAAGTCAGCAACGCAAACCTGTGCATATTTTGGGAATGCGTAATCATAGCCATATTTCTGACTAAAGAATTCAATCATGCGTGGGGTTTTACCCATCGTCAAGATCGCTTCTTCAGTAGTGCGCGACTTGTCCACATAATAGGTAACGGGCTTACCCTTCCATTCGTCTTTTACTTCTAGAAAATCACCGATCGCTAAGGTCATCAGATAACTAGGATGAACTTCTCTTTGTGACCAGTGGTAAGTCTTCTCTTTTTTGAGATCCTTGACTTCGATTAATTCTCCATTAGAAATCACGATCAAATCCTTGGGAACCTTGATCCGAATCTCAGAAGTAGCAAGTTGCCCAGGATAATCAAAACAAGGGAACCAATAGCGGGAGTCTTCATCTTCGCCTTGTGTCCAGACTTGAGTAGGCTTATTTGGCTGTGATTCAGTCGGCTGGACAAAATAAATTCCGCGTTGTGGTTGTTCGGCAGCATAGGCGATCGCAATTTCGATTGGCACACCCGCCTTGGTGGGTTCATCAAGATAGATCTTCAGAAATTCGCCATCATAGTCAAACTTGCTGCTAGCCTTGTCGGGATAGGGTTTCGCCTCAATGCGATCGCTAATTACAACCTTATCAATCCGCAAATCTACCGCGTCTAAGGTGAGATCGCTAACGCCATCACGCACAGGACGCAAACGGATTTTGCAAGTACCAGTAATTGAATGCTTGACAATATCTAAATCCAAATCTAGGGCAATATGCTCTACTTGTCCTGGGCGATCGGGGTTGTAGTGAGGCTTTGCCCCTGGTAATTGAAATGACTTGTGCTTTTTCGATTTGTCATTTTCGCCATCCCAGAAGCCTAACTCTAAATAACTATCCCAAGATTTGTGTGTCATATAATGTGATCTCTAATACTTGACTTGTTTATCCATATTACAGTGCTTTGCATTGACTTAAAACCTACAGAAACCGATGAAAGTCGAGATTATCGCTACTTCGATGAGTTTCTCTGTATTATTTTAAAGTCTCAATAGTCTGTAAACAAAAATGGCTTGACAGATAAAATCATCCGCTTCAGTTCTTTTTCATTATGTTTAAGATAATCGTGTCCCCATGTTTCATTGGTGTTTTCAGCACAATCTTTAGCTAAAGATTCCCCAATCGCCTCGAAGGATTTGTTATTCATGGCTGTCTTTAATTTCTCTGGTGAAGTTCGAGAACCAAGAATAAATACTTTTTCTTCGAGATCATCTGGAATCTGACTTTTTATATAGTTTAATCGATCTTCATAGCTCGAAAAGTTGGGCTTATGATCATCAAAATCGATAAGTAAAGCAATCATTGTTTGAGGATATTTTCGCATTGTCGGAACATAATCGTGCAGAAATTCCTGTATGACATTTCCCCAACCACCAGCAAATTGAAGAACTTGAACTGCTCGACCGTTGATGCTTAATTCAAGCAGAAATCCGTTAGCAATTTGACGATTAGCTTTGTCTTCTGGCAATACTAGAAGATGTTTTTGATGTCTATTGACGCTCATAGTTCTATATTACCAAGAATTAGACTCTTGACAATATCACCCTTTACAGATGTCTCAATCTCGCTCAACAATCTGATTAACGTCGGCTCTAAATGACTTTTGCGATCGAGTATGAAAGTGTTTTCATCTGAAAATTTACGAATTGCTTCTTCATTATGTGAAGTCACTAAAATCTGACCGCTATTCTTAAATGAGCGTCGTAGCGTTGTAATGAAATGACCTACTTCTGACAAAGATAGATAATTGTCTGGCTCATCCCAGAAGCAAAAAGGACTATAGTACTTGTTCGCAGCTAAGACAACAGCACATAGAAAAAAGCATTTTTCCCCATCCGATAAATCTTTAAAATCAACGCTCAGCTCTGCATTATTTGCTTCAAACCGAACAATCATGTTTTTAGCATCTTTACCAATTTTTTCATTTTGAAAATCCTCAATATCAGGCATAACTTCTCGAAGATATCGATCTGCCTGTGTGTAAGCGGCGGGATAACGACTAAGTAACCCAGAGAACCATTCACCAAAATTTGACCCATCTCGTTTTGGCTCCAAAGTTTCACCACTTGATTCTCCACTCATTAAGCTTGGAATTGGCGCTAAAATGATCATCCGAGATAGCCAATTCTTAAAAACATAAAGTGGATCGGTATCTGAATGATCCTGAATTACAGAAAGAGCAAAAAGATGCCGATCTACTTGAAATTGCGAAGTTCCCCGAAGATGATCAGCAGGTCTGCCTCCTTTAAATCGTAGTTGAAAAAAGCGGTTCATCCCATAGATTGTTAATTGAGCTTCTTTACGCCAATAAATTGGATTTCCATCAACTAGTAATTGCTCTTCAAAGACGAGAATCTCCTCAAAATTTTCTGCCGATAGTTTTAACGCAAAGGCGTACTTGTATAGTTCCTCGTTAAGTAATACTTCTATTTCAAATCGAATTGGGACATCATACCTACCGCGATTAAAGTCTTTAGTCTGTATAAGTTGATCAACTTTATTGATACCTCGACCAATACTTTGTAATATTTCTAACGCAAAAGCAATGGTCGATTTACCTGTACCATTTTTGCCAATTAGAAGAGATGATGGCAGCTCCTTAAGGATTAACTCAAAATTCTCTAAGCATCTGAAGTTATGCACATATAGTCTTTGAAGCATAAAACAAAAAAGCTCAAATTATAAAAATTTCAGTTTGATGTGGGTATTTTAACTTATTTGTGTTTGATTTAGTGCAGCAGTTGTTTGACTGAAAAACTAAAAAAAAGAGTTGTGGTGCTTTGCGCTGCAACTCTCTCTTGAGTTTGCTTTAACTAACGCGAACGGGAAGTCCCGCACTCTATCCGCTTACAAGGATGAGTGACGGGATGAAAGTGAGCCAGAAAATAAATTGAGCGATCCTCGAATCAATAGAAGTTGTCTATGCTATAATTAGCTTATCAGTATTCAATGTTCTTGATAAATGTATAAAGCATACAAATACAGGATCTATCCCACAAGTGAGCAAGAAAC
>JBILGV010000132.1:0-11008 GCA_044350865.1 Pseudanabaena sp.
TAATAACATTTACACCAGATCATCAACTGATGGTGTTAACTGGACAGGGTGGCAACAATCAGGAGGACAGACTAATAGCGCTCCTGCTTTAGCTGCTTTGAATGGTAAGTTATATCAATCCGTACGTGGCACGGATAATAATATCTATACCCGTTACATGGTTACAGAACTAGTTTTTGGTAGTGTAACCATAGACTTTGGTGCTGAAGGGGTCTGGTCATCATGGCAGCAATCTGGGGGGCAAACTACAAGCGCACCTGCTTTAGCCGCTTTTAATGGTAGGTTATATCAGTCTCATCGCGGTACAGACAATAACATTTACACCAGATCATCAACTGATGGTGTTAATTGGACAGGATGGCAACAATCAGGAGGTCAGACTACTAGTGCCCCTGCTTTAGAATCAGTTAATGGGAAACTCTACCAGTCTTTCCGAGGGATGGATAATAATATCTATACCCGTTACATGGTTGTAAAACAAAATGTTCAAACTATTGGTCGTGTAACCATAGATTTTGGTCCTGAAGAAGTCTGGTCATCACCGCTACAAGCAGGAGGCTCTACACCTACTGCGCCTTCTCTTGCCAGTTTAAATGACAAACTTTACTTAACTTATCAGGGTTTAGATAACAACATCTACACTAAATCATTAATTAATACTGTTTTTTGGACAGTATGGCCACAATCAGGAGGACAGACACCAACAGAATTGAATGACTTAACTGTAACTCGAATTAGTTCTACTCGTAGAACATTTGACGTTAGCTTAAATTTATTTGATGGTAATGGTAAAACTGAGAGTGCAGGATTGCAGTCAAACAGAGATACTGTTGTGATTGTTCATGGTTGGAATGGTAACGATGAATCAAATAATACCATCGGCAGATTAGCGAAGACTACTGCAACATCTCAGCAATACGCCAATGCAAATGTCATAACATTAGACTGGCGTGGTGGAGCTTCTGATGGGAACGTCTATTTAGCAGCTCAACGTATCGAAGCAGTGGCACAGTGGACAGTTGATCGTCTTCGAGAGTTAGGTATTGATCGTAATAGGACGATTGTTTTCGGTCATAGTCTTGGTGCTTATGTCGCTTCTAAAATAGGTGAATTCTTTGGTGGTATTAAGGAAATTGTGGCTTTAGATCCAGCTGCTGGCTGGACGAATTTGGACATGAATGGCGACAAAGATCTATTTCAGGGTGTGAAGAATTTTCGGGATGTTGCGAGTAATTCAGTTGCATTAGTTGCGTCAGACGCTGAAGGAGGGGGGGCTGGAGATAATAATTTTGCTGCTACAGCAGCCGACTCTTTTATCGTTGCTTTTACTGGTTACAAAAATCCTACTCCTAATAATCCTTTTAGAAGAGATGATGATTATCATAGTGCAGTGGTAGGTGTCTTTGCAAATCAGCTTAGCAGGAATTTGCGTCGTCCTTCTCTTAGTCGCAGTGGCTGGTATGCGAATTCAGGTTTGAGACGATCTTCTTTCAATACTAATTTTGGATCTCCACATGAAGGTTTTATAGTTGCTGATATTTCAGACATAAATAATCCTAAAATAAAGAAATTAAGTTTTGTAAAAGATAACTCACAACAAGAATTCGTTACTTGGTTTTCTTGATTCGATAGGATGCGTTAATGAAATGTAACGAGTTAAAACCCATTTCATCCCAATTATTTGTGCGTTACGCTCCGCTAACACACGCTACTGAACTAAATGCGACAACAGGATAACTTGTTAATTTTTGCTTGATTTGAGATTAGATACCCCGCGCCCTTCGAGTTTAAAACTTGAGGGGCGTTTTTTTGAGGTAATGTGATGTTTTACTAAAATCTCTAGATATTTGCTAGAGTAATGTAACCATAAATGTTGTGTAGAAAAACATGGAAATTTTATTGCATCCAAAACAGCAACAATTTATTCAGAAGCAACTAGAAGTAGGTCGATATCACAGCCATGACGAAGCTATTAATGTCGCCCTCATTTTATTAGAAAAACTCGATCGCGAATATACAGAATGGATAGAAGAAACTCGTCAAAAAGTAGCTGTAGGTATTGCTCAACTAGATCGTGGTGAGAGCCTTGACGCAGACATCGTAATTGAAGGAATTCTCGATAGATTCCGCCAAGCCAAGGAGATAGTTAAGTGAGTCAACCGCAAATCTCCAAAGCCGCTTGTCAAGACTTAGATGCGATCGCGGAATATTTTCTGACAAGAAACATAGACACAGGAGAAAGATTCTTTCAAGAATTTAATCAAAAATGTAAGCATCTGATTAAATTTCCATTAATGGGAGTAGCTAAAGCCTTGATTCAAATAGAACTAAAATCGGATCTGAAAGCTTTACTTGAAGAACTTTATAGTCAACCACCCATTGATGAAATTACAGACAATGAAATTATGAACGAGATTAAAGCTGTACGCCAGCGAATCTATATTCCATCGAATTATTAGGTGTTAATTCTTTTCTGCAATATTTAGAGATTTGATTGAAGCGATCGCACTGTGAGTTTAAAACTTGAAGGGCAATTTCTTTTTGTGATGTAAAATGAAATAGAACACATCATTTGTTTGCTTGAGATTTATGAAACGTCGTCAACTTTTATTGACCTTGTTGGGAGTACCTGTTGTTGGCGCTTTGATTTATGAGGCGATCGCCAAGTCTAAATCTACATATGAGCCAGTTTTAGCAAAATCTCCCGTTACCGTTCCCAGCCCCAAATCTGAAGTTAATTCTGGGAATGAGCCTGAGAATAACTTTCTGGAAACTACTGAAGAGCCATTGTTGCGCTTTGCGGCGATCGCTGATAATGGTTTTGGCAGTCCAGACCAGATGGCAGTTGCTAAATCCATGTGGGAAACCTATCAGCAAAAGCCATATTCTTTCGTACTAATGGCTGGCGACAATATTTATTCCTACGGTGAAATCAAATTAGCTAAAGCATATTTTGAAGAGCCTTACGCTCCATTGCTTAAGGAAAATGTGAAGTTTTATGCAGTTTTGGGGAACCACGATATTATCAAAACCCAAAACGGACTTGACCAGATTAATTACAAGCCTTTCAATATGAGCGATCGCTACTATTCGTTCAAAAAAGGGGATGTGAATGAAGGGACTGTAGAATTTTTTGCGATCGATACCAATAAAAATGCTGATTGGGATACAGAACTGGAATGGCTTGATCAACAATTAGCGAAAAGTACGGCTCCTTGGAAAATTGTCTATGGACATCATCCGTTGTATTCATCGGGGCGACATGGTAGTGATCCTGAGCTAGCGGCTAGACTCGCGCCCATATTTGCTAAACACAAGGTTCCACTGTATCTCTGTGGACATGATCATGGTTATGAGCGATTTAACCCGATCAATGGCACGACCTATATTGTCAATGGTGGCGGCGGCGCTCCTTTGTATAAATTTGGTAAGTCGGCTCAAACAGCTTTTGTGAGTTCGCAATTTAGCTTTATGACTTTTGATGTATATCAAGATAAAATTATTACTAAGGCGATCGCCACTAATGGCAAAGTATTTGATCGCGCCATTATCACTATAACCCTTTAAAACCAGTAATTGTTTGGGTGGGCTAAGTCTGTCCCAAATAAATTAATTAACCTATAATTCCTATGAGCTTATACCTGTACGCGATTTTGCAAGCTGAAAATCTAGATTTGATTAAAAATTTAGATCTCAAGGGGATGAATGCTCAGCCCGTTCAGTTTCACTCGCTTCCTCCTTTTGCGATCGCCTATAGTGAATCCCAACAAGATCGTTATCTGGCAAGTCGCTCCAACCTCTTGACCCATGAAACGGTTTTAGAATCACTGATGAAAGCGATCGATCCATACTTAGCTGTTCCCTTACCATTGCAGTTTGGGCTAGTTGCTGATGCGTGGGAAGAAGTGCAAACAGATTTGCTGATTCCCTATGAAGATCAACTAAAACAATTGATCCAGAATTTAATTGGTAAACGGGAAGTCAGCGTTAAACTATTTTGGAATCAAACGGAAGAATTGAATCTGGCTGTCGCTGAGAATCAAGGTTTGAGTCAAAGGCGTGAAGCGTTGGTTGGCAAAGTGCTAAGTATGGATGAAGCGATCGCGATCGGGCAGGAACTCGAAGCAGCGATCGAAGAGCGTCAACAGACGATCATTGATGCTTTTGTGAATACGCTTCAGCCTCTGTCCCATGAATATGTCGAAGGTGAACTACTCACCGAAAGTATGATTTACAATGGCTCTTTTCTGATTGATTGGCAGAAAGAACCCGAATTTGCGGCGGCTGTTGAAAACCTTGATCGACAATTTGAAAATCGTCTCAGAATTCGCTATAACGACTTTACGGCTCCTTACAATTTTGTGAATGTCGATCGCGATGAGGAATAGATTGCAATTCTAGATCTTTTGAGCAATGCGTAACTTCGCCGATCGCGCTCTAGGATTAATCTTATTTTCTTCATCGGTAGCGATGATTACTTTTTTGGTGAGAACTTGCAGGCGCTCATCTTCCCGAAAAGTATGTTTAACGATGCGATCTTCGAGACTATGGAAAGTAATCACCGCGATTTTACCGCCAGTTTTCAGCCAATTGGGAGCCACTGCTAACCATTTCTCAAGGCTCTCTAATTCACGATTGACAACAATTCGCAGGGCTTGAAATGTTCTAGTAGCAGGGTGAATCCTGCCATGACGATAACTTGATGGTACACAAGCAGCGATCGCATTAGCTAATTCCAACGTAGTCTGAAAAGGACGCTTCTCGACAATTTGACTGGCGATTCTACGCGAGAGCCGCTCTTCTCCAAATTTAAAAATAAGATTCGCCAGTTCTACTTCTTTATAGTGATTGACGATTTCGGCAGCAGTGAGGGTTTGACGATTATCCATTCGCATATCGAGATCCCCAGATTCTCGAAAACTAAATCCGCGCTCAGCTACATCAAATTGAGTGGAACTCACACCCAAATCCGCTAAAATCCCGTCAAATAATAAATCTAGTGATGGTTTATATTCACAAAAATTACCGCGCCAAAAGGTGACTTGATTTTGATAGTCTGCTAATTTTTCACCCGCAGCAGCGATCGCCATTTCATCGCGATCGATCCCCACTAAGCGCACATTTTCCGCAGCTTGTAAAATTAAATCGCTATGTCCGCCGCCACCAATGGTGCAATCGAGATATACGCCATCTGAGACGATTTCTAAACCAGCGATCGTTGGTTCGGCAAGGACGGGGACATGATGAAACTGAGCAATCATAAATTTAGGGGCAGTTAAAAACGGAAAAGCACCTTACCCGATATCAATATGTAGTCTGATAGTCGCAATAAAGTAACCAAAGTGATTAATATAGTCTACTGTGCTGTTTATTTTCCGACTTTGTCACCATGAAACATACTCTCTCCGTAGTCGTCCAAGATGAGGCAGGCGTACTGACCCGTATTGCTAGCTTGTTCGCCCGCCGAGGTTTTAATATCGAAAGCCTTGCGGTCGGTACTGCCGAACAAGATGGATTTACGCGCATCACGATGGTTGTCTCTGGCGACGATCACACGATTGAGCAAATCACCAAGCAGTTGCATAAACTGATTAATGTGATCACCATTCTCGATTTTACTGATATTCCTTGTGTTGAGCGCGAGTTGATGCTCGTTAAAGTAAATGCCGCACCAAATGTGCGATCGGAAATCATTGAAATATCACAAATTTTCCGCGCCCGCATTGTTGATGTGGCTGATGACTTCCTGACTGTCGAAGTTGTGGGCGACCCTGGGAAGATGGTAGCCATTTTAAAAATGTTAAACAAGTTTGGCATTCGTGAAATTGCCCGTACTGGCAAGGTTTCGCTGACCCGTGAATCTGGGGTTAATACAGAGTATCTGAAGGTTTCTCGCGATGGAGCGCGGGGCGCTTTATCTAATCTTTAGCTTTTAATTAAAAAAGGGACGCATAGCGTCCCTTTTTTAGGTTTTTATCCGATTGGAGCAAATTTCAGCGTATAGCGCCCAATCAACCCATTTGACGACGTAGAGCTTCTAGTTCAGCATCGATCGCTGCACCAACACTAGTCGGTTTCTTGGCAGCATCCGATGGAGGCAAAGCCCCTGAAGATGCAGGACTGCCAGTCATCATTTTTGCTTTCAATGCAGCAAGTTCATCATCAACCCCATTGCCAGCTTCTAACTGGGCAAACTGAGATTCGAGGTTGTCCATACCGAGTTCAGCACTAGCGCCAGCCCTTGCTTCAGCCATCAAAACCCGCTCTTCCATACGCTCAAAAGTTGCGGATGCCGAGTTGGTATTTACCTTCCCTAGCATATTATTGAGGTTCTCTTGAGCTTTTGCTGATTGCAAGCGAGCCTTGAGCATTTCTTTCTTGGTTTTTGCCTCAGAAATTTTGCCTTCGATCGCAATCAAATTTTTCTTGAGTAATTCTACCTGCCCCGACTGTTGATCTAAGCCAGTTTTTAAAGTTGCGGCAGCATCAGCATGGGTTTTCTTGCGACTAAGTGCTTCTCTTGCTAGGTTTTCATCGCCCTTCTGGAGCGCTAGCATGGCTCGTTTTTCCCATTCCTGTGCTTGAGTGGCGCTTTGACTGTATTGCTGTTCTTGACGTTTGAGAGCCGCCATTGATTGCGCGACAGCTTGGCGCAGTTGCACCAAATCTTCCTGCATATCAATGATTGACTGTTCCAGAATTTTTTCTGGATCTTCAGCCGCCGTAACAATTGCATTTACATTGGACTTGACCACCATACCAATGCGATCGAGTAATCCCATAACCTTGTCCGTTTGTGTTTTAGGGGGTAAGTTGTTTACATACTATCACGAACAAATTTTTGTCAAGAAATAAACTTTAAAATTAGCTCCAAGAAAGAGTGGGTAATGATTTTTTAGCGAAAATTCCATATTTCATAACTACCATTACGAAGGGTGAGAATTTGCCCTTCAATGCTACTAGGTAATACATCAATCCAGATCCTACCGCCATTCATATCGCTAAATAATAGAGCGCCATCATTGGAAAAAGCGATCGCTAAAGGATAATGCCGATCGCCTAAATCAATCTGAGAGCGATCGAGCAGTAACAAATATTCAGGCTTCCCAAATCCATCCAGATTAACTTCTAACAGCTTCCATTGTTGCTGCAACAACACGCTAAAATCTTCAATACTCATAGATACCTGTCCTCGGCGCTGTAATTCTCCATACATAGCCCGAATTATGCGCTCAATCACTCTCGGTGAAAGCGTTTGCCATTCAACAGATCTTCCCTTGGGCGGATCGAAACTACTACCACTGGTAACAAGCGGTGGAATGACACTTCTATTGAGTAGGGATGCAAGGGAAGCATCGCCCGAAGCAAGGATTTTTAGCCGTCCGTCCTCTCCGACCCACAGCGACTGGGCTGTCATTACCGCCGATTGGGTCTTGCCGTCAGCATCATATAGGACTAATCCCAAATTGTTATTCAGAGAAAAGCCTAAAATTCTCCATAACAAAACTGAAGAGCGATCGCTAAGTTCATTAAATGGTTCAGTTCGCCATTTATCACCATCCTTAATCATCGCAATACTGACTTCATACCAAACTTGTCCTGCATCGAGCTTTGGTGGTGGCAAAAACCATTCAGATCCCGCATTTCCCTTACCAATATAAGCAACTGTTCCCAACATTTGCTGCGGTTTAATGCTGATTGGGGCGAGATCGAGTCGTTGCAATAATTGATTAGAATCTTTACTATCAACTTTCTGCTCTCTTAGCCAATGTTCGGCACGGCGTAATCCATTGCGATGCAATACCACTAACCCCCCCCAGAGTTTGATTTCTGTTGCTCCTGTAAATGTCAGAGCCGTCATCGCTCGTTGCCAAATATGGGGATGGTATTTTGCTAACATTTCCACAATTTTATCGCCTTTGTACGCAGAATCATTGGCGATCGCTAGAGCTTCATTCCATCTTCCATCAACTATTTTCGCTAACGCTCTTTCCCCAAGATTAGCATTAGGATTTTCGGCTTGATTATGGGTGATTTTAGAATGTAAGGAAATGAAATCATACTGTTCTTGTAGAAATGGAGATAGTGGTTTTCCTTGAGCTTTTAACTGTTCCACCATGACATTAAATTTTTCGAGGGCAGGCGACCATAAACCTACACTCGCCAATATTAGGGCATCTTGATAGATTTTGGGCTGATTTTTGGCTTCATTGAGATTCACCTGCCGTAGTTGAATATTGCGGATAGAATTACTAATTACTTCTTCAGGTTGAAAAACCACGAATGTCGGTTCAAACTCCTGTGTTTGGTTGATTACCAATTGCATAGAATTGGGAGTACTATCCAAAACATTTCTCCATTTTGGAAGCTCTCCCGCAGGACTAGTCCAAGGTTCTAGTTCGATTAACTGCGATCGCTTATCACCTAAAAAGCAATAAATTTGTCCGTATGCAATTCCATCAATATTACCCGATGTACTGAACCAAATTCCACTCAGTTGACTAGGAGGATTATCTAATAATGATAGCTTCTTAAGCGGTAGCCGACGGCGATTTGGTTGCAGCCGTTCAGGTATGGCGTAGGTAATATATTTCAGTAATGGCGATCGCACAAAATACTCATCAACTCCTGCGATCGTGGTAGTACTCACCAATAAAAATTTTTCTACACCCCGATCCCAAATCGTCTGATAGAAACGAATTTCTCGAATATTCTGAGTTTCTATCTCTAAAACCGTATAGATGATTTCCCCTGTTTTGAGATTATAACTTTCACCGAGTTTAAGTTGATTCTGCCCTAGTTCCGATTGAATTTGCTTGATACTCTTGGGAATATTCCATAAAGAATTAGAATAAAATACTGGTGCGTCCGAAGATGCAAGCCAGCTAATCGCTAGAGGATTAGCAAGATAAATTATCACTATCACAATCAAAGATCCCAATAGTGGGATGCTTAATACGATGCCCAAATTTGAGAACGTCAGGCGATCGCAATTATCTATTCCCCGATTATCTGGTAATGATTGATTAGACTCCTCAGTATCAAGGCGATCGGCGGCTAGATCGCCATTCAATAACTCACGCTCTACTCCAACAGGATCGCCACTAATTTCATCGGTGACAAAATTATCCCCGATATCATCATTAATACCGTCACTAGTATCATCAAATTGTCTTGAGAATTCAGGCAAAGATTCCATGCGCGGCATCGAAAATCTCGTATTGTTGCCATAGCCTATCACAAAGAAAGCTTAAACCCCAAACGATAGTTACGATGCTTCGCATTGCAGTTATGCCTATAACTTTTAGATTGGTTCCCAGTCACGAAAAGTTGCGGCTTGTCCCCAAAGATTTCCTGCTTGATCCACCACATTCCAAATAATGGCGCGGTTAATATAAAAGCGATCGCCATTGCTAGCAATTCTGATGCCACGATAGTTACTGATGCAGCCCTGTGATTTTGCCTGCGCTAAAAGCTGTTCCCTTTCGCTACGTTCCATCGCTTCGGCAGTATAACGTGATGGACTTTTTGTAAAAGTCTCCCAATCCATTTTCCATAAATTGAGGGCTTTTTGATTACCATAATTAAGCACAGGATCGGCTTGAGTGCCGTGGGAAACAATCACAAAATCAGCGTTAAATAATGCGTTAGCGCGATCGCTTGGTGATTGATCATTTGGTGATTGCTGATTGGTGATTGGAAGCAGATCGTGACCAGTCCAGTGATGAAAGCTATAGAGGAGTAGCTCACAATGTTGTAATAATTCTGCTTGCAGCCAAGGTTGAGATTTATCTACATTCATAATTTCTTTGAGTTCTCCAACACAGGACGAGCCACCATAATCCCGATCGCTTGATCGACATTTTCAATATAACGTTGCAAATCATTTGAGACTGTAACTTGACCTGATGGTGATGCATGAATAAACCCAACGCCTTTAGGCGTGAGATAGACTAATCCTGTATGTGTCGCGTCTAGTCCTTTAAGATTGGTAGTTACCGCAATAATATCGCCCGCCTTGAGTAATGGATAGATAGAATGAATTTTTTGAGTGGGAATATAACGCAATGGCTCAGCTTTCATCTCACTCGCAATCTTCCGTTCCATCGCTAAGATGCATTGATAATTAGCTTCACTATTCTTCAAACGTGGATATTTTTCCCAATGGCTACTCATAAAGTTGAGCGTCTTATCGAGGGTGACACCTCCCAATTCAGCAGTTACATCACGAACAATATTCCGTCGATGATTATCCCTTATCCATTCAGAAAAATAATGTAAACGGCTACAATACCCATCTAATTTGCCATTAACATAGCGAACTTCTTCTACCTTTTGGACAAAATTTTCATAAGTAGGATTTGCACTAATTAAATTTCGTGAAAAGGCTAGAACCGTTTCTACAAATAGCACACAGTCGAATTCTGTCAAAGATACAAATAGGTTTTCAGTTTTACCTTGATCCAATAAACCTTCGCGGTAAGTTGCACCTAAAAATTTAGTGGAAACAGCTTGCACAACTTGATTGATCGGTAATGTCGATGATCGGCGATCGCCAAATGAAGCGAGCAATCGTTCAAATTCTTGTTGGTTAGTGGTGAGATCGGCAAGGGATGGTGATTTAGCTATTACACTGATGTGACTATTTTCATGGTTACTGTTCAAATTTTCAATAAGAAAATCACCTATAACTATCCCTACCAAAGTGGTCAAGAATAATATTTTGCCAAATTTTCGCATAAGTATTTCGTCTAAATATTTTTTATCTGTCTGCCATGCTACAACCTTTTACCTAGATGAGCAAACCCCCAACTTAATCTAATTTATCTAATAAAGTTCCTAAGAGACTTTCCTTCTCAGCACTAGAAAGATAGCTATAAACCGTTAGTGTCTTTATTTATTCGCGGTGATAATAGGTAGCGAAAAAGGTGTAAAACAAGGATATACACAAAATCAGGATCGCGATAATTATGAGTATAGCGGAACGAGAACAGCAAATCCTGCGGGT
>JBILGV010000051.1:0-33317 GCA_044350865.1 Pseudanabaena sp.
GTTTCATTAATCACTACATCCCCACAAACGTAGGAGCGAAAATCTCCGATTGGTTCTAAAGGTGGTAAGTAGTTGGATTGCATGATTTTTTATATTTCTAAATTAGATTCCCCCTCAATCTCCCCTTGTGAAGTTAGAATCCAATTCTCCCCCCTTTATAAGGGGGGGTGGGGGGGATCTAAACTCTAAACGTAGACAGAATTAAGTTGCTATATCATTATTTGCTAATGATCCCCCTCAATCCCCCTTGTAAAGGGGGAAGAAGAAGATTTTGGAAATTCAAGGCTGTTACTTGGCAGGACGATGAATGATTCCTTCAAATACGCGACGCTTTGCCTTCGGGTCAATACCTAGCAAACGCACATACTCATCACCATGCTCAGCTAAACAAGCTTCCAAAGCCCGAATTACTTCCGACTCATTAGCAGTCGAGATTGGTGAACAGCTAAACCAAGAACTGGTGCGGAAATGACGCTCATCGGCATGTTCAGTACCAATGCGATAGCCCTGAGACAAAAGTTGACGAATGCGAGCTAGCATATCACCACTGATTTTGCCAGCAGCACCGCCACCATAGGAGCCATTGCTAGAGTTGCTAACCTTAACCGCAGTACGAGCTGCGACTACAGGCTGTCCACTTGGACGATGTACAAGCAATTCCACTACGCGGCGCTTTGCCTTGGTGTCAACACCAACCAAACGAATATATTCATCGCTATATTCAGCAATGTAATTTTGCAAAGCTGCGATCGCACCTGATTCATTACTAGCCGTAATCGCAGGAAGAGTTTGCCAAGAAGTTGTGCGGAAATGACGCTCATCGGCATGTTCAACACTGATGCGATGTCCTTGAGCCAATAGCTGACGCACAGTTGTCACTAAATCACCATTTGCGATACCGTTGCCATTGCCATTACTAGAGCGCGGCGCACTATAGTTAACAGCACCGTTGGACTGACCAATAGTAACCGTTTGGCTATCAGCAGTTTGGATGATCGTTTCGACAACACGGCGCTTGGCTTTTGGATCAACACCAACCAAACGCACATATTCACCTGCATGTTCCGCAAGAATGCTATTTAAAGCAGCGATTACTGCTGATTCTTGTGATGCATCGATCGCAGGACCAGTTAACCAAGCTGCGGAACGAAAACGACGGGCATCGGCATATTCAGTACTGATGCGGTAGCCTTGGGCAAGCAATTGACGAACTTGATTGGCGATATCACCGCCTACATTAGCAGCACCATTGGATGAGGCTTTTGGTGCGCTATAACTAGCAGAGCCATTGCTCGAAGCAACATTAGGGATCGCCACAGGTGTGTCAGATGGGCGCTGAATAATCGTTTCAGCTAGGCGACGCTTAGCCTTAGGATCGACTCCAAACAAACGCACATAATCGCCTTGGTTATCGACTAGAGCCGATTGAACAGCCGCAATTACGCTCGAAGCATCAGTGGTATGTGGAATCGCATAGGATTGCCAAGAACTAGTGCGGAAATGACGCTCATCGGCGTACTCCACCGCAACATGATAGCCCTGAGCTAAAAGTTGACGTATTTGCTGCGCTAAATCCCCTGCCATAGGTTCATCCCTCTGTGATTGTGTATATGTAAAGTTTTGATTAATTTGATTATTAATAGGTGCTTGCAAATTCTCTTGCTGTTGGCGAATCGGGGTGATGCAAGCAATATCAGCAGCACAGCGATAACCTTGTCGCAAGGATTCGTTAATACCGACAACGTGACTGGCAAAATTTTGATCTGATTCGCGTACGTTTGGTAGTAAATCGGCTTGTTGTTGCGTGGTAATCACGGCTCCCGAAGGAACATATCTACCCGCAGGGATTTCTACATCTTGAACAAGAGCGTGCAAGGAAATAATGCAACCGTCACCGACCCTTGCATTAAATACCGTTGAGCGAAAGCCAATAAAGCAATCGTTGCCAATGTAGGCAGGACCATGCACCAAAGCCATGTGCGTGATCGAGGTGCGATCGCCTATCCAGACCGAATATTCTTGACCGTCTTCGCCAACCACTCGCCCCTTTTCCAGCCCATGAATGACAACGCCATCTTGGACGTTTGTACCATTGCCAATATGAAAAGGATTACCCTCATCCGCCCGAATTGACGTACCTGGGGCAATCAAAACATTTGCGCCGATATAAACTTCGCCAATCAAGTTGGAAAAGGAATGAACGTAGGCAGATGGATCGATTTTTGGTTCGGCTAAATCCCGCGACCAAGGCGTGGGGGGAGCCGCAAAGCTACGAACTACCATTACGAAATACCATAGTCACTATTGCATTCTCTCGTTGTATTTTTTGCTGTAGAGAGTGCGATCGCTCAAGCTAACTGTATCGATGATAGCGACCACCGCCGCATCAATCGGGCGATTTTCACAACCATGTACTTGTCTTGCACCACTACCGCGAGTAAATAACACCCATTCATCCACGCCAGCGCCAACCGTATCCGTGGCAACTTCATACTCTGAAGTTAAATCGCCTTGCAGATCGACAATCTGCAACAGTAAAAACTTACTTCCAGATAAATTTGGTTCCTTATAGGTACTGACGACCGTACCGTAAACCTTAGCAATTTGCATATTGTTGTCAGTACGCGGAGAGAAATAAGGGGTAAATTTTGTTAAAGATTTCGCTTAGCAAGACCTTTAACAAAATTTGGGTTATGCCTTGGCGTTGTGCTTTGGTGTTTTACTTTGGCGTAAAGCGCCGCAACTCAATACTAAGAACTCAATACTATGGACGGTTCATAGGACGGATGGAGTTTACATTGTCACGGAACTGATCGACTTCTTCGGTGTAGCGAATTGGTAGAACGTATTCGAGGTTCTCGTGAGGACGAGCAATGATATGTGTAGAAAGAACTTGTCCACCGTTTACACGCTTAACAGACTCGGTACCTGCGGCTACTGAAGCTTGTACTTCAGATACATCACCACGAACGATAACAGTCACACGACCACTACCGATCTTTTCGTAACCAACTAAGGTGACGCGAGCAGCTTTGACCATAGCATCTGCTGCTTCTACAACGGCTGGGAAACCAAGGGTTTCAATCATTCCAACTGCGATCGCCATAATTAATGTTCTCCTGAAAAAATAAATAATGAAAATAATGAAAATTCAGTCTTTTGATACTTTTTTGAAAAAATCTTTTTGAGACAATTACAAAAGAAGCAAATTTAAAAAGCAAACTGCTCTACTTCTCGCGTATAGCGAATGGGTAAAACATACTCTAGGTTTTCATGTGGTCGAGCAATGGTATGAGTCGAAACAACTTCGCCCCCATTAACTCGATTTGCAGCTTCAACACCAGCAGCGATGGATGCTTTCACCTCAGAGATATCACCTCTGATGATGACAGTTACCCGTCCACTACCGATCTTCTCGTAACCCACAAGGGTAACACGAGCAGCTTTGACCATAGCATCAGCCGCTTCTACAACTGCGGGGAAGCCTCTGGTCTCGATCATTCCAATACCGATCGCCATAATTTAAGTCAGTGTCCTTAAGACTCTCTAAAAAACCGAAGTTCTCGTGATTGTACCTATAAAATTAAATATAAATTCAATATAAACTCACGAGCGCAACTATTGATCTTAGCCATGATCGTGTCGCTTAAAACATCAAATTTTAAATTTTTAAGGGAAAATAAAAATCAGATGACGCTTGAAGTATTTTCGCAGCTAAACATCCAGACATCCTTTGATTTACTGTAAAAATATTGATCTATTTAACTAGATAAGTATTTATTACTACAGTGAAGACCATCATAAGTCTGGAAAATCAGAAGGAATGAATAATATTAATATATTCAACTCTATCTTTATATATACGATAGCTATTGACGGTACATTTGACAACATAAGCCGCCATGATAAATCTAAATAATCTATATAACGCAGACTTATTTGGTTATTGTTTAGCGATCGCCGATAGAAATAGTTTCTACTTCAGCAATTTCTAGGGTGGGTAGTTGCACCAATTCGCGTTCTTGTTCTTGTAAAGCCATCATCGGAATGCTGACAGGTGTAGGGGTTTCAATCCAGTAATCGGCTGTGGGTAACGTTTCTTCAAGATCGTCAAGGGGGCGAGGAATAATCATCAGGGTATGAAATTCGCCAATGCGTTCGGCTTCATGCATACCTGCTTCAATCGCGATCGCTACATCCGCCACATTACCCCGAATAATTGCTGTACATAAACCCGCCCCGATCGTTTCGTAGCCCGCTAAATTTACATCGGCAGATTTCAACATCATATCGGCGGCTCCCACCATTGCAGGAAACCCGATAGTTTCGAGCAACCCGATCGCTTGATTACTAAGGCGACTATACTGCCCATCGGTCAATTGACTAAAGCGGGTACTAATGGGCAAAATTGCTTCTAAATTTGGATAAGGGCGCGGAATTACCATCGTAGAAACTAATTGACCAAATTCTTTAGCCGTTTCGGCTCCCGCTTCCACCGCCATCCGCACATCGGTAATCGCGCCGCGTATGATCGCCGTACAAAAGCCATTACCGACCTTTTCATAGCCGACCAATCTGACTGTTGCCGATTTCAGCATTGCGTCAGCAGTCCCCACGATCGCAGGAAAACTAATCGTTGAGACCATTCCCAAAGCACTGCCTGAGAGATCAATTCTTTGAGATGGACTAGACATTGGCTAACACTATGCAAATACTATGCGAATAAATGGGAGTAAAAAATTTTGAAATTATATGACAGCAATTTACAAGGACAAATCAAAAACAATTGCGATCGATGCTATGTATCTTAACTGATATAGCAATTCAAAATGATTTATGAGAAACATACTACCCATAGGGTGTAATTATGAAACCAAGGCTGGACTAGAATCGCGATAGTTGTTACAACCTTAAACTCAATAAAGTGAGATTATGGTAAGAGTATGTATCTTTAGACTATATAGTTTTGAGTTATAGCCATATAATGATGCTGCTTATGGATCTGTTAGCTATAAAAATTTTTACTTAATATTTGGGAGCATCTGTAGGTTAACCTATAGATTTTAGGATTGCGTTCAAAATATTCAAAATGTCATGATGATATCAAAATGCAACTACTGGAAAACTTACCTAAAAAAGAATACATTTTAGTTGTAGATGATACACCACACAACTTGCAATTGCTTCTGAATATGTTGACTCGTAAGGGTTATGAAGCAATGGGGGTTAGTGATGGCATCAAAGCTCTTGCCGATATGCAGGATAAACTGCCTGATTTGGTGCTGCTCGACATTAATATGCCAAATATTAATGGGTTTGAAGTTTGTCAAAAATTAAAGTCTGGCGATCGCACCCGCGATATACCGATAATTTTTGTGAGCGCCCGCGATGAAGTTTTAGATAAAGTTCAAGCATTTTCCTTGGGCGGTGTGGACTACATTACTAAACCATTTCAGATTGCAGAAGTATTGGCTAGGGTTGAGAATCAGCTTACTTTGAGGAGGTTGCAAATACAGTTGCAAGAGCAGAATGAACGCCTAAAGCAAGAAATTGACCATCGCGTAATTGCGGAGACATTACTCCAAGAAGCCAATAAAAAATTAGAACAGCTAGTTAATTTAGATGGTCTAACGCAATTAGCCAATCGTCGCTGCTTTGACGAATATTTAGAACAAGAATGGCAAAGATTGGGGAGAGAGCAATTGCCCTTGTCGTTAATTATGTGTGACATTGATTTTTTTAAGAATTACAACGATACTTACGGGCATGTGGCGGGAGACGACTGTTTACGCAAGGTGTCAGGGGTAATTAAGCAATCAGTGCGTCGTCCTGCGGATTTGGCGGCGCGTTATGGTGGGGAGGAGTTTGTATTAGTGCTGCCCAATACGGATATCGAGGGATCGGTGAGCATTGCCGAGGCTATTCGTTGCCATTTGGCTGATCTGGCAATTCCCCACGAAGATTCTTCAGTTAGTAAATTTGTCACCTTGAGTCTGGGAGTAACTTGTTTAGTTCCAAAAATTGATTCTAATCCTTCGATACTACTGACAGCGGCGGACTATGCTCTTTATCGAGCTAAAGAATTGGGTCGCGATCAAACTTATCAAATTGGCTAAGAAATCATCCAATTTGTGATTCTCGAATGAGTTGATGTCTTGGATTTGCAGGCAGAATACAAGTGAGACTCTCAGATTCAATTTCAAAAATAGGAGCGGGACAGCCCTCCTCTTTCATCGTGCGAATAATTGTCGGTATACCCTGACCTTCCGATTGCGCTAACTGAAGTTTGTTGAACAAATAGGCAAAACTTTGATTTCTCCATTTAGGGCTAGCTCTCCCTTGTAAAAACTTTTCTCGATCAACACCCCAATGCAAAGCACCTGGGGATTGAATCTCGATCCTATTTGTAAATACAGTAATTCTAATTGGTTCAGGTATTTCATAATCTCGATGCACGATCGCATTAATCACGGCTTCTTGTAAAGCTCGAATTGGATATTTCACCTGATTAGGTTTATTACTGTTTTTATCAAAAGCTGTGTAAATCTGTGAATTTAACAACTCTATAGATTTCTTAGCTTGCTCAATAATGCTTCCCGTAAATATATAACGTTCCGCCGTTGATTCGCTACGATCTATACCTCGATAGATCGACAAAACCGTATATGCTTCAGTAAATAGAGCCGTAATACTTGCCTTTTTACCAAACATTAATAAAGTAAAATTTCTTGGGCGTAATATATTGTCTAAACCTGTTCTGACAAATAATGGCGCAATCAGTTCGGCAATTTGTTCGCGATCAGAAAAGTAATCTGCTAATGATTTTTCAGGAAATAGTAATCCCATTTCCTGCATACTATCTCTAAACAAAAGTATATCAATATCAGCCTCCGTGGCATTATTATTAACCCGTTTATCAAAATATTCGATCTTTTGTTTTTTAATTAATAACTGCGTTAAAATACCATTTTTAGCTTCTCTAGTTTCTCGACTAATTCGCACATAATATGTAGAAGTTTGTCCATCTCTGTAAATATGTGCATCTGGACTAGCCAAAATCACAAATACAAGGATTCTTGTACTACTATCTTCAGGATTGATAATTTCCTCAATAATTGGTGATAGAGCAGGATGAATATAATCTCGACAATGTTGAGTTACTTTGCCTTCAATTTCCTTTAGTTTATTTGCAGTTAGTCCCTTATATTGAACTTTAGGAAAGCCATAATCATCTTTAATTTCTTTGGCTCCACAAACAACGTATCCACCACCAAAGTTAGAAATATCATTAGCAAATGCTGAAATAGTTTTGACAATTTTTTTGACTACATCAATATCACCACCATTTTCTTTCCACTCCACTCGTTCGCTTTCTCTGAGAGAAAGTTCCTTTAAGTCTATGTTGAAGTACATAAAGTTGAATATTGTATTAAATATTGTAGATTTTAAGTTTAGTTTGCTTCTACATATTAATGCCAAATAATTGCTTCGCTATATCGTTAGTTGCTAATGATCCCAAAGCGATCGCCGTATTCGCACATGATTTATTTGAGGCTATTTACTTTGCATTTTATTCATTAACTCACTAAAGCGATCGCTATATAAACGGTAACTCAGGGGATGCCCAATCAGTCTGGCGGTGCTGTGGTATAAAACTTCGATTTCAATCAGCCCGTTATCCTTAAGCGTGCGACCTGTCGAAACCAAGTCCACGATCGCTTCTGCCATGCCTGTAATTGGACCAAGCTCAACGGAGCCATACAGAGGGATTATCTCTACGGGTAAATCGATGCTGTCAAAATAGGCGCGGGCGCAACCAACATATTTCGAGGCAATGCGGCTGTGGGGCGGTAAGTCTAGGGGCGATCGATAGTGACTCTCTCCTGCAACGGCGATCGACATCCGACAACCACCAAAGCCTAAATCGAGTAATTTAGCAACTTTAGGCATTTTTTCTTGCAATACATCTTCACCAACGATGCCAGCTTGAGCCTGTCCATATTCCACATATACGGGGACATCTTGCGCTCTCACTAACAGGGCTTTGGCAGTCTGGGTGGGATCAACAATTTGCAATTGACGGTTAGAAGCATCAAGGAATGCACTAAAGTCGAGTCCGACACCTTGCAGCAAGCTGATGGAGTCTTTTAACAGTGAGCCTTTGGGCAGTGCGAAGGTGAACATGGAGAGAGGTTGTTTAATTTCGGGACTTATTAATTATCGCGGATATCGGGACAAATTGCCCTGCCCAGCAAATACAGCAAGTTCATCAGTCCGCAGATAACCAATAAATCTCGTAGGGGTTTAGCATTTGCGCCACACTTTATAAACTCACACCACAATCTCGATCTGCAAATGCTAAACCCTCTTTGCTTTAATCGATAAATTGTCCCTTCGTTGTGAGGTTAAGGGCAGAGCAATCCCAATTTGAGGGGATTTCAGAATTTATAGATTGTGGCGGGAATGCTCTGCCCCTACGGCGAAAACTTATTTTTTGATAGCTTTGCTTCTATTCTTGCGCCACTTGTTAATCCCAAACACTACACCGAGTCCGACGACTCCAAGGGAAGGATCGAAGTCAAAGGGTACAGGTGTCGCCGCCGTCCCATCAAACTGGACTTCCGAAAATCCTGTAAATCTTGTACTACCATAGTTACTACTAACTGCAAAGCGCACATAGGATGCATCAGTTGGGGAAAATGTAAATGTCTGAGGAGGCTGTGGCGAAGCATTAGTAACACCTCGAGTAAAGTTGGTGGGCGCACCAGTTAGCGCTGTGTAAAGTACGTTATCGGTCGAGGTCAAAATGGTAACACCATTGATCCCACTTTGATTACCAGTACTAACACCAGAACGATTCCAGAAAGTGAAACCAGTGAGGGTATAGCTTCCGCCAAGATTAAAGGTAATATTTCCTGTTGTTGTTCCATCTGCTCCAGCCCAATTGTTAGTTGAATTTATTGAAGCATGATTCCCTGTTAAACTGGGAATATTGCCTGGAAGACCAGCACCATTGACAGTAAAATTGAGGTTTCCAATACTAGTTCCCATGTCAGTTGACGCGGTGACACCTATGATATTGATTGCCGACACGGAGGTAGCCGACAAAGACAGAAAAGCTGTAAAAGCACTCACAGCAAGGGTTTTAGAGATTATGGGGGGGGGTAAGCACAGGCTTTTTCCTTGTGAATATAATGTATTTTTCGTGATGCGTCTGCGCTTTCAATCTGTTGGATGATGTAGATTGATACACAACAGTGCTAAGGCAATTAACCCATAAACATTTTGTTTTGTAAAATCTTTTTTTAAGTCGTTTATAAGCCCTTCCAAAGGCTGCCGTATAATGTCACTAGATAACAAACTCCAGTATTCTATATTCCAAAATCAGCTTATGGATAGAATCTCAGTTAATACTCAAATCCATTTTGGGAAGCCTTGTGTAACAGGGACGCGCATCACCGTGCAGAATGTGCTGGAATTACTCAATGATGGGCTTTCGTTTCAAGATATTATTCGCGACTACTACCCAGATTTGCAGGTAGCAGACATCAGAGCTTGTCTTCAATATGCAATCTCGCTAATTACGTCTGAAGAAATTCATTTTGCAACTGCTTGATTATGAGGCTTTTACTTGACCAAGACGTATATTTTGTAACATCTAAGTTTTTGATAGAGGCTGGGCATGATGTTGTCCTCGTATCTGAACTTGGACTTTCTCAAGCAGATGACGAAGATATACTCAGAACAGCACACAACCAAAAGCGTATTCTTGTAACGCGGGACAGAGACTATGGCAATCTTGTTTTTGTTAGGAACTTAGGCACTGGTGTCATTTATCTTCGCATTGTGCCTATGAAGATAGGCATGGTGCATGACGAATTAGAAAGAATTTTACAAACACATACTCAAGAGGAGTTAGCGGGTGCATTTATCGTTGTTACATCCGATGGACATAGACTTAGAAAGTTTTCTGTGTAGCATAAACAAGAAAAATTATTGGAAATAATTTCAGGTTTGAAGCGATCGCCAAAGTCCTAATTACAAAATATCAACCTACACCGATGGGACTCAAATGGCAGTGCCTAGCAAATACAGTAAGCTCATCCGAGTAGCTACACCATTAGTCACCTGTTTATCGATCAGACTCAAGCGTGGATCATCCATCAAGTCAGAGCTAATTTCTACGCCACGATTGACGGGACCGGGATGCAAGACTTGGACATGGGGCGCACATTTGGCTAGGCGATCGCGAGTTATCCCATAACGGGCATGATATTCTCGCAAACTGGGGATGAGAAACTGCCCCATCCTTTCCATTTGCAGACGTAAAGTCATCACAAAATCAGCATCCTCAAGGGCGGGTTCGAGAGAATAATGAATTTTTGCACCATATTCGGCAAATTCTGGTGGTAATAATGTCGGTGGAGCCGCGAGATGCACATCTGCGCCGTTAGTAATTAGACTCCAAAGATTCGATCGCGCTACCCGTGAATGCAAAATATCGCCAACGATCGCTACTTTCTTACCCTTAATATCTTTGGCAGTGGGCGCAGTGGGATTCATATACATACATAGCGTCAGCAAATCCAGCAATGCTTGGGAAGGATGTTCATGCTTACCATCACCCGCATTGAGAATGGCAACTTTGCCACTGAGGGCATCCATATCACGGGCGATCGCTAAAGGCACACCCGCCGACTGATGACGGATCACCATAATATCTGTACCCATCGCCAAAAAAGTTCGGGCTGTGTCGAGAATTGTTTCACCCTTGGAGAGGGAAGAAGTACCAGGGGCAAAATTTAAGGTGTCAGCCGAGAGTCGCTTGGCGGCAAGCTCAAAACTATTGCGAGTACGGGTCGAAGATTCAAAAAACAAATTAGCAACAACTTTACTTTGCAAGGTTGGCACTTTTTTGTTGCGGCGTGACAACACTTCCACAAAGCTAACCGCAGTTTGCAAAACTGTTTCGTAATCATTCGGCGTAAAGTCCGCAAGGGAAATTACATGTCGGCGCTGCCAAGTAAGTTCGGTCATGGTCTAGGCTATGAAAGAAACAATACACTGACGGGGGCAGGAGCCACCATGTCGCTTGGCAAAAAAGCACGCGAGCTAACCAGTACTAATGTAAATAGAAATATGGCAAAAATAATTAGCGGTGCAATGTACTGACGAAAGAATGACACGGCTGGTGAATCTCACAGATTTTGTAGATAGCGTTTCTATTATGTACGATTTAGTCAGTCAATTAACCTATAGTCATTAGAAATTTGATAAGGTTGATATCTAAACAAGTCTCAAATCTAACTGTTTGTCACATATTTGAGCTTTTATATTTGAGCTTTTTATAATTGCGGTGAAAAATTTTGTCTATTACAACAATGTCCAAACGCAAAAGCGATCGCTTAGTGCTACCTAATGGGCTTGTCATCTTAGTTAATGAAAATCCTACAGCCGATATTATTGCTGCGCGATGCTTTTTTGCGGGTGGCGAACTTGTAGAAACCGTGGCAAAATCGGGGCTAACCCATTTAGCTGCTTCACTGATGACCCGTGGCACAGAGCGATATTCCTCCTTAGAAATTGCGGAACAGGTGGAGTCGATTGGCGCTTCGTTAGGAACTGAATCGGCGAGTGATTATTTTGTGCTGTCGCTGAAAACAATTACATCGGACTTTCGGGACATGTTGTTATTGAGTGCCGAGATTTTGCGATCGCCTAGTTATCCTGATAGTGAACTTGATCTCGAACGCAGGTTGACGATTCAATCGATCCGATCGCAACAGGAGCGACCATTTACCATTGCCTACGATCGCTTGCAAAACTTGATGTATGGCGAGCATCCCTATGGTTTTTCTAGTCTGGGTACAGAAGCCAGCGTGAGCAAGATTACCCGTGATGATCTCGTGAATTTTCATCAAAAGTATTTGCGTCCCGATCGGATGGTGATCAGCATTGCGGGTAAGATTCAACCTGAACAGGCGATCGCCGTTGTCTCTGAAGCCTTTGGTGATTGGCAAAATCCACCTGAACCAGTAGAGATTTCAACCCCAGTTCCAGAGTTTCAACCAATTTTAGCCACCCACGAGCAGGACACCCAGCAAGCGATCGTGGTGATTGGCTATGCTGCGCCATCGGTGAGTTCTCCCGACTATGCCGCCCTGAAAATTATTTCTACCTATCTAGGCAATGGTCTATCCAGTCGTCTATTTGTAGAGCTACGCGAAAAGCGGGGACTAGCCTATGAGGTTTCTGCCTTTTATCCCACTCGTTTAGAAGCTTCGCAATTTGTCGCCTATATTGGCACGGCTTCCCAAAATACAGGTACGGCTCTAGAGGGTTTGCGCTATGAATGTGAACGCTTAGCAACGGAGATGCTCACAGAAGAGGAATTAAGAATCTGCAAAAGTAAGTTACTGGGGCAGTACGCCCTTGGTAAGCAAACCAATAGCCAAATCGCTCAAGTATATGGTTGGTATGAGGTAATGGGTTTAGGTTTGGAGTTCGATCATCAGTTTGTCGAAGCGATCGCTGCTGTGACTGAAGCTGAGGTGTTAAATGTGGCGCAAAAGTATTTTACTACTCCTGCGATTTCTGTAGTTGGTTCCGCAGAGGCTTTGCAACAGTTACATTCCTGACGAAATTGAATTATTGAGTTTCTGACGACTGAATTATCAAAAACAGAAAATTTTACTGCTAATGATACTGAATCTCAATCTTGGTTAGAAGCAGATTTGGTTAGTGATTTGCCTGAATATGACTGGGGAGGGGGTGGTATACCAAGTATGAAACCTGTGGAATATTTGTCTGGTATTGGTTTAGTGGTAAAGGCAGGATAGAGATTTTGAATAATCAGATTCTCAAATGTGGTGATGTTGTTCTTGTTGACTTGCCGTTTCATAATCCGAAAGGACATGAACAGCAAGGGAGAAGACCTGCTATAATTATTGGTGTACCTTTGAAAAAGGTACGTTATCCTGTTGTGGTGGTAGTCCCATTAACTCAGTTCGGCGGCTGGGTAGATAGAAATTCTGCACTGTATCCAATTATTCAAGCTGGAACTGCGGGATTACCTCAAAAGTCAGTTGCTTTGTGCGATCAAATAAGGGCGGTGGATATCCAGAGAGTAATTGGATTTTTGGTTAGCCTAAGTTTTGAGCAATATTTGCCGATTATTGGTGGAGTAAGACGGGTTTTGGATTTGTAATAATTTATAAGGCGATCGCTTCTTTAATCTCTGTGAAGTAAAGAGCGATCGCTAACACTGTAACTATTGCCCTCAGTTTCATGCTATACATTCCCTAGAGAGTGAGCGAAGACTAGACTATGACTTGTCGTTTTTTGATATTTTAAGGTTTTACTACAGGCTGTTTTGATTGGCTGTTGCATTTCACCCTTCAATTGGCGATACTTAACTAATCAATTGCGCCCAGTTAATTATTTCTTTCCCACTAAAATAATTGCAGCAACTGAATTAAGGATTACAATAGGCGCAATACATGGGATCGGCAACTTGAATTTCATCAGGGAATAATACTTCTTGCTGAAACTGACAGCGATCGCAACGATAGACATGAGCGCGAGTAACTTGAGTGGGTAAGCCGCAAAGTTCACAGGGCAAACCCTTTAATCTTTTTACCACATCGAAATTCACAAAATTACAATTGGGGCAGAGTTGCTGTAACTTGCGTACTAGATCTTCAGTAGCTTTGGCAATATTAATCATGCGAGTAGGATTGTAGAACGCTCGCATATCGGTTTCAATGTGGATTTGTGGTGATTGTTTTAGTAATTCATGCACAGATTCTTTAAGTAAATCTTCTGAGTTAATTCCCTTATGCATTGACTCTTTTGCCGAAGTCTTAGCATCTTGCCTCAGCACGATCGCATGATCGGGAAAACCAACTTTGATAGCGAAATTATAGGCTTGCTCGTAGCTATATATTACTTGATGACGAAAGTTAGTATCGCTGGAAAGATATTCGCCGTAAACAGAGAATTTATGCTTTTTATCCAACAAAAACACAATTTCGCGATTGTACGGAATACCTAGCATTGGATGTGGGAAAAAGCTGCCTTCGCTAGCGATCGCTAAATCAGCATCAATTATTTCTAAAGCTTTTTGGGCTTTGAGTTGTGCAGTTTCGACTTGATTGGCAGGGCGCTCAATATCACGAGTAAATGTGCCGAATAGGTCGGTATTAAAGTCTTGAGGTACTGTAACTTTAACGCCTAATGATGATTCTAATATTGGCGCGATCGCTAATTCTTTACGATGCATTGTGGCGATTACCACTAGGCGATCAAACATCTTTATATGTTGTTCTAACACATCGATAAATAATTAAGTCTTCCTAATTAGTATACAGTGAGATTGTAGGTCTGTTGCTTACCCGACGCTGATTCGACCTTTACTTGAACCTCACCTCTGTAGATTGAATTAGTCATCAATTCTGCTTTAAATTGACCATCGCGATCAACATTTTGCTCAACTCCATCTACTGACACTGTATTAGCAAAATCAACTTTACCCACTAAAACTACTTGACGACCATTATATTCAAACAGTTTTAGAAATTGATAATCCAGTTGAGTATCATCTTGAATTGCGATGGCTCGTGAAGGCGGTTCACCAACTATTGTCTGATTTTGAAATCCTTTTTCAACTAATACTCCAACATTTTGAGCTTCAGTTTGTACCGCTCCATCAAATGTGGAAACCACTGATCGACCATCATTCTTAACATTTACAACGTACTCTGTCCCACGCACTCCTGCAACAACACCAGGAGTGATCACATTAAAGATTGAGCTAGGATTGTTAAATCGCCTAACTTGTAAACGAACTTTCCCCTTTGGTATCAGCAAGCTAGTAACTCTTCCATTGCTGCTAGTAGTCCGTAAAGCACTAATACGAACAACAGTGTTTTCAGAAACACTTACAGATCCGATACCTGTATCAAAATTCAGCACAATTGTTGCGCCTTTTCCCGTAACGATCTCATCCCCAACATTTGATATTCGATCGCCTTTTCTTGCAGATCGATTAGCCTGTTGTGAACGGACATAGACATTGCCATGTATTTGGTCAACTTGTAAATAGCGACTTCTTTCTATTTGTACTTGTGATTGAGCAATACTCAATTCAGGTTTCCAAAATATTACCAATAAACTAGCAAATCCACTACTCCAAACTAATCCTAAAAATCTTTTGTTCAAGAAACCTTGCTCATTCATGCTATCAATTATTCTTAAGTATAAACACTAAACATCAGTTCAAGTTTAGATATAACTTTAAAGTCAGAGCAAACCGATCTATATTTAAAAGAAGAGCGTAACATATTTTGAATATTTGATTATGTGCTATTTGTCTTAATTATCTAGTGGCAGTGGGAGGCTCCGCCACTAGTGTTGTACTTTCGTCCTAATTCAGATAAAAGCAGCTATAAATGGAATCCTACTCATCGTGAGCAAAACGATTGTACAAAAAGTCAAGCGCAGTATTTCTGAGATCATAGTATAAAGGATCTTCCATGATTTGAGCGCGATCGCGAGGACGGGCAAAGGGAATCGTTAAAACTTCACCAATACTGGCGGCGGGTCCATTGGTCATCATCACAAGGCGATCGGCTAGGAATAGAGCCTCATCGATATCGTGAGTAATCATCAACACCGTACAGCGATGCTCTGTCCAGATTTGCAAAAGTTCTTCTTGCAGTTCTTCTTTGGTGATTGCATCCAAAGCGCCAAAGGGTTCATCAAGGATGAGAACTTGGGGACGGATGGATAAGGCTCTAGCGATCGATACGCGCTGTTTCATCCCACCTGAAATTTGCGTTGGTTTCTTCTCAGCAGATTCGCTCAAGCCAACCATCGCGAGGTGATGGCGGACGATATCATTTTTTTCGCCTTTTGACATATTGGGATTAACTGAATCTACCGCCAACATGACATTTTCATATACTGTGAGCCAAGGCAAAAGCGCATAACCTTGGAATACGACCATGCGATCGGGACCTGGTTTGGTAATCAGTTTGCCATTAACTAAAACTTCGCCAATCGATGGTTTTGAGAAGCCGCCAACCATGTTTAAGAGTGTGGATTTGCCACAGCCAGAGTGACCGATTAAGCAAATAAATTCACCTTCTTGAATATGCAGATTGACATCTTTCAGAACAACATATTCACCTTTTGGCGTGGGATAAATTTTGGAAACATTTTCAATACGGAGGAAGGATTCTTGAGGAGGGATGGTTGAGATCTGCGTGGGATTAAGGGTTGTTTGAGTCATGTTCTTTTTAACTTTTTAATTTTGTTCTTAAAGTTTGAGATTTAGATCCCCCCCAGCCCCCCTTAAAAAGGGGGGAGAATTAATTTTTTCTTCTTCCCCCTTTACAAGGGGGATTGAGGGGGATCGCAATTAAGCAACCATTCGCATAGATTCCATACCAATCTCTGCCATCGTGATATTACGCTTAATCTCTAGATGATTGAGATAATCAATGGGATCTTCGGCATTAAAGGGAATGTCATCAAAGAGTTGAATCGCATTGCGGGTGTAGGTGATATCGGTCAAACCAAGTTCCCGCGCCGCCGTGCTGAACACTCCAACTCGACAGCTTTTTTCGAGAACTTCTACCCAGTTGCGAGGAAAGGGAACATCGCCCCAACGCGCCATTTGGGTAATATGCCAGAGATGTTCAGAACGGCTGGGGCGGTTGACACCAGCACCATAGAACTGATGGTGAGCGGGTTCGCGCATAGGGGTGTCGATCGCACAGGTGACATCATCAGGATTACCTAAATGGATGTAATTCACATTGGTGCTGACATAGGCGCGACGGGAGAGGATCTGGCGAATCTCTTCTGAATTGTTGGGATCGGCGCAATACATACAAGCTTCTAGTAAAGACTTGACGAGAGCGATGTGCGTATTCGGATAGGCATTAGCCCAATCTTCGCGCACACCGAGAACCTTCCCAGGGTGTCCTTGCCAAATTTCCAAATCCGTTGCGACAGTAAAGCCAATATTTTCCATCGCAGCGCGGAAGTTCCAAGGTTCACCGACACAGAAACCATCGATACTTCCTGCTTTGAGGTCAACTACCATTTGCGCTGGTGGAATCGTTTTTAGCTCGACATCGTGATCGGGGTCGATGCCACCTGCGGCTAACCAGTAGCGCAGTAGCAGATTATGCATGGATGATGGATGAACTACTCCCATGCGGTGAGAGCGATCGCGTGTATTTTGCAACATCTCTTTAAAATCAGGGAGAGTATGAATACCGCGATCGTAAAAGCGGCGATCGAGGCTAATCGCGTTTCCATTACGAGTCATGGTTAGGGCGGTCACAATCGGTTTGCAAGCACCAGCGCCGCCAAGGGTCATCCACATCGGTAAACCTGAAGGCATTTGCGCGGCATCCAGATAACCACCTGCGATACCATCAACAATGCCGCGCCAACTGGTTTCGCGCACTAAGGAGACTTCATCAAGTCCATGCTTTTGAAAGAAACCTTTCTCTTTTGCCACTGCGATCGGGGCGCAAGCAGTTAAGGGGACGAAGCCGATTTCTAGATTGACTTTTTCCAGACCATGACGAGCCACTGTGGTTACAGTCCGTGCATTCAGCTTTTTAACACGCTTCTGTTGATTTAAGAAGTAGATAATCTCACTGCGTAGACTGTAATAGCTAGGATGCTTAACTGCTTCCAATCTTTGACGAGGACGAGGAATATCCACTTCCAAAATACCGCCAATTTTTGAAGATGGTCCATTGGTGAGCATAACAATGCGATCGCTTAGCAATACCGCTTCATCGACATCATGCGTAACCATTACCGCCGTAATTTGGTCTTCATTACAAATCTGCATTAATTTCTCTTGCAGATTACCGCGAGTCAGCGCATCCAAGGCTCCGAAAGGTTCATCAAGAAGTAATAGTTTGGGACGAACTGCTAAAGCTCTGGCGATCGCAACCCTTTGACGCATACCACCCGATAGCTGTGTGGGTGGCTTATCGATCGCATGGGCTAGCCCGACCATGTTTACATAACGTTCAACTAAAGCATGACGTTCTTCTTTTGACAAATTCGATAGAACTTCATCAACAGCCAGCGCCACATTGTCGCGTACCGATAGCCAAGGCAAAAGCGAATAGTTCTGAAATACCACCATGCGATCGGGACCTGGACGGGTGACGCGCTCATCTTCGAGCATGACCACGCCGCCAGTGGGCAGGTCTAATCCTGCGATCATATTCAGTAAGGTTGATTTGCCACAGCCTGAGTGACCGATGAGGGAAATAAATTCACCTTTTTTGATATGTAAATCAATTCCTTTAAGGGCGATATATTCTTTGCCACCACCTAATGGAAACGTTCTCTCGACTTGATCAACTGAAACAAAACTATTCATTTTAAAATTCTCCTTTAATTAAATATCAATCTACTGGTAGCGATAGATTCTAAAGATCCCCCCAGCCCCCCTTGTAAAGGGGGGAGAATAAATTAATTTTCTTCTTCCCCCTTTACAAGGGGGATTGAGGGGGATCTCTTTACTTCTGTTCTTCAGGCAAAATCACGTTTTGAAGCCAGCCGATCGCACGGTCAAGGATCAAGCCAACAGCACCGATATAAACTAGAGACAAGATAACTTCGCCCACCTTGTCATTGGTGTAGGAGTTCCAGATGAAGAAACCGATGCCAACAATACCTGGCATGATGATTTCGGCGGCGATAATGGCGAGCCATGCAAGCCCGATAGAAATGCGTAGACCAGTGAAGATATAGGGAAGAGCGGAAGGAATCAAAATCTTAAAGAAATACTTTTGGCGAGAGAGTTGTAACACTCGTGAAACGTTGCGATAGTCTTGGGGGATTTGCTTCACACCAACCGCAGTATTTAACAAGATTGGCCATACAGCTGTGATAAAGATAACGAATAGTGCTGCGGGTTCATTTTGACGAAGTGCAGCCAGAGCGATCGGAACCCATGCCAGAGGTGGAACAGTTCGCAAAAATTGGAACAATGGATCGAGTGCTTTGTCAATAACCGCATTAGTACCAACTAGAATTCCAACACTAATACCGACAACAGCAGCTAATGAGTAACCCTTGGCAACCCGTTCAAAACTAGCGAGAGTTTGCCAAAATAATCCTTTGTCAGTACCACCGCGATCGAAAAAGGGATAAAGCAATAGATTACGAGTGGATTTTTCAGAAATAATATCAATTGGACCTGGCAATTTGACTAAGCCAATGCTAGAAAGAATCTGCCATACAATCAAGAATCCCAAAATGCCGATGATTGGGAGCGCCCAATTCTGAGCATTTTTCTGCCAAAATTTTACAAGAGCATTTGATGAATTGCGATTACCAATACTTGCTGCCATAAACTTGTTACTCCTACTTTTTTATTGTTGATTAAAACTGTTCTTAGCTGAAAATCTTAGAATGTGAATGTTGTCCGAACTACACCGACAGTCGCAGTAGGCGCGTTATTGATACCCTCTGGATTAAACACAAAGAATACGCCTGGAGTAACACTGATGTTTTTAGACACCTTAAAGTTGAAGTAACCTTCCAAGTGATAAGGTGTAGCCGTAAACCCAGTCGGGATTGTCGCTATCCCACCTGCTGAACTTCGTGCAAGAGGTTGTCCAAAGAGAATTCCAGCCGTGTTCCCCTCCTTGAATAGATCACTGAAATGGAATCCTGTCATCCAACTAGTAAAGGTTGTAGAAGCATCCTTATTAGTAAGATTGGAAAAGATCCAAGCGCCAGATAGATTAAAAGCAATCTTGGGAGTAATCCGCCATGTCAAAGTCGAACCGATAGAGTTTAGTTTGATCGGGTCAGTTAGTGCTGTCGCTACGCCACTAATTGCGCCAATGTCTGCGGAAGCTAAGCCAGTTCCCAAAATATTAATCTGGTGGTAGCTATTAGCATAGTTGAGTCCGATGTCAAGATTGGAAGTGGGCTTGAGGGTTAATTGAGCAGCCGCGATGGTACTGCCACCAAAGAATCCTGCACCAAGAAGATTACCAGTTTGGCTGCTAGGAACTGCCGAGTTGACACTTCCGTATAAAGCTCGAAAATCGACCTTATCGGAAGGATTCCAGATGAAACCAACGGCAGCAGCTAGCCCAGTACCAGATGTACCTCCAGATACACGGGTTGCAGCATTTAAACCTTGACCAAAACGGGAGATAGAGCCTTGACCTTCACTAGCAAAAGGGCTGATTGCTGGGAATGCGTCAGAGACTTCTGCATTAGAACCTGCAAACATCGTCAGCTTATCAGCAACTGGAAAAATGTAAAGCAACTTATAAAGATTGACCGAGTTTGCGGCGGCTGTATTGGAGTTCGATGGATTGAAATTGAGAAATTGATTCTCAAATCCCAATTTGACATTACTAGAACTGCCAAGGGGATCGGCATAGCCTAAAGGTGCAGCTAGACTGTTGATATTTGTAGCTTGCAAGCCAGTAATCAATAAGTCCTTACCAGTAAAGCTCGTCATCAAATTGAGTCGAACTCTATTGTTCATGACAATATTGGTATTACTGCCACCTGCGGGATTTGCTCCTGTCGCGCCCGATACGCTGAAAATCGCTTCGCCACTGAGTTTGGTTGTGGTTGAAAATTGCTGAGCCTCCAGCTTGGCGGTCTTCGCATCAAGAGCATCAACACGACCTCTTAAAGTTGCAAGTTCGGCTGCAAATTCCTCTTGAAGTTTTTGCAAAGTTGCGAGGTCTTCTTTGCCAACTTTGTCAGCCAATCCCGCCGAAATAATCTCATTGATTTTGTCGAGACAGGCATTTAAGCCAGCCGCAAACTCATAGCGTGAGGTTGCTTGTTTGCCGCGAAATGTGCGATCGGGATATCCTGCAATACAACCATAGCGCTCAACGAGAGACTGCAAAGCTGTAAAAGCCCAATCAGTGGGACGCACATCAGATAGCTGGGAAACAGATGTGACATTCTGAGCAGTTGTATTGGTACTGATAGTGTCACGTTGAATTTCGGCACTCAATTGAGAAACTTCAGAATTAGCGGTTTTATTGATGCTAGAAGTTGATGGAGTCACATTTTCTGCGAGAACAGAAGTTTTTGAATCAACAGCAGCTTTTGTTTCAGTTTTGGTTTCGGCGGAGACTGCGATCGCACCATAAGATAGCTGCAAACCAGACAAAATCAAGCCAATCTTGGCAATAGAGTAAATTTTCTTCATTCAATATTCCTCACACAGTATTTTTTAGGTTGTTATTTAGATTGTCGGTTACGCCTTTTTGATCTTCAATCCATCAAGATAAGCCTGTGGATTCTCAGGATCGAACTTCGTGCCATCGAAGAATTCTTCAATACCGCGAGAAGTACTAGTGGGGATGTCGGCAACTGGGAAACCAGCATCTTTTGCCGCCTCACGCCAGATATCCTCACGGTTGACCTTCTTGATCCAATCCTTCGCAGTTGCTAAAGATTCCTTTGGCAAGAAGCCCCAACGCACACTCTCGGTGATGAACCAAAGATCATGACTTTGATAGGGATAGGAAACATTCCCTTTTGAGTCTTTCCAATAGAGCGTAGCCATACTCTTGTCATCAATAATGCGCCCATCACCCATGTCATACTTGCCCATCATTGGCGCTGTCAGGATTTCAGGATCAACACCAAAGTAGTTTTGCGTGGCTAAGATCTGCACAAGTTCCTTGCGATTATCAAAGTTATCGCACCATTGCTGCGCTTCCATAATTGCTTTTAGAATCGCTTTTGTCGCTTTAGGATACTTATCGACCCAATCCGATCGCATTGCAAAATATTCTTCAGGATGTCCTTTCCAAATTTCCGCAGTCAGAGCAGGAATGAAGCCGATCTTATCTTTAACGATGCGATATGGCCAGGGGTCGCCCGTGCTGAAGGCATCCATTGTGCCAGTTTTCATATTGGCTACGGTTTGAGCCGCAGGTACGGTCAGCAATTCGATGTCCGTATCAGGATCGACTCCATTCGCCGCTAGCCAGTAACGAAGCCAGAAGTCTTGATTAACTTTTGGGAAGGTGTAAGCCGCTTTGAATTTCGCACCTTCAGATTTAACCTTCTCAAAGAAATCCTTAGCTTTGTCGATTTTGAGAGTTAATCCTTTGTTTTTGTGCTTGTCTGCAATTGCGATCGCATTGCCCTGTGTATTTAACTGCAACAGCACATACATCGGGATTTTGAGATTGTCGGTGATAATTCCTTCAGAAATCAAATAGGGCATGGGCATTTGCCATTGACCACCATCGATACCACCTGCGGAAGTGCCAATTTTGACGCTATCTCTAGCAGATCCCCAGTTGGCTTGCTTGGATATTTCCAGATCAGTCATGCCATATTTATCAAAAAATCCTTTTTCTTTGGCAATGATCAATGGTGCAGCTTCAACAATTGGCAAATAGCCTAGCCTCACTTTGGTAATCTCAGGCACTTGTTCAGGAGGAATAACAATTTTGGCAGCTTTGGGTGAAGTAATGGTTGGGGTATCTTCGGGGGGATTACCAAGACAGCCTTTGAGCAGAACTGAACTTAAAGCGGTTGCCCCTGCTGTGGCGATAAAGCGCCGCCGTGAGATGTTGTGCTTGAAATCAGACATAATTTTTTTGTTTAACGAATTTTAAAAAGTGATTAATGTTTAAGAATTTATTTGGGACACATTGATTGGTTGCTATTGGTATCTTAGAGTTAAACCTTGATAGAGTAAAGTCTATTATTTTTATAGCAAAGATAAGTTTTTATCTATGGATTTTTTTGATATGCTCACTTAATATCGGCTTTAGGGTAATCCCAAGATAAAAAAATGTTTTCTCGCATATCCGAACAACAAATGCATCGCGTGCGGTGGGTTCTCACCTGTGCTTGGCTCCTACTCATCGCCTCGCTCTTTTATGATCCACTGTCGCCCCTGATTACTGCCCCCAATCAATATTGGAGTCCTTTTCGGATTAAGCCAGAGGATTGTATCCCTGTGCAAAATGTTTGCCTCGATTTGCAACCCTATCCCCTTGGCGCTCCTATTTTTTGGGGCATGGTCGTACCCAGTGCAATTTTCATTTTGCTGGTTTTTGGACATGAAATATGGCGGCGCATTTGTCCGCTATCATTTTTGTCGCAAATTCCGCGATCCTTGGGATGGCAAAGACAAATCAAACGAACCGATAGCAAAACAGGAAAAGTCCGCTATGAAATTCCTAAGGTAAAAAAAGATTCTTGGCTAGGTAAAAATTATTTCTATCTTCAGTTCGGCTTATTGTTTGTGGGCTTATGCTGCCGCATTCTGTTTATCAATGGCAATGCGATCGCTTTAGGGCTTTGGTTATTAGGCACAATTGCCGCCGCAGTTACTGTCGGCTTTCTCTATGGCGGTAAAACTTGGTGCAATTATTTCTGTCCAATGGCTCCAGTTCAAAAAGTATATGCAGAACCAGGAGGACTATTGACAAGCAAAGCCCACATGAGTGACATCCCAATTACTCAATCTATGTGTCGGACAGTCACCGATAGCAAAGAACAAAGCGCCTGTGTTGCCTGTCAAAATCCCTGTATTGATATTGATTCAGAGCGATCGTATTGGGATGGCATTGAGAAGCCAGAATCTAAATTCCTTTACTACTGCTATTTAGGGCTAGTGGTTGGTTACTTCTTCTATTACTATCTTTATGCTGGCAACTGGGACTATTACTTCTCAGGCGCTTGGGCGATGGAAAGTAATTCAATCCAAAAGCTTTTATCTGCTGGCTTCTATTTGTATGGACAAGTCATTCCTATTCCAAAACTGATTGCGGTTCCGCTTACCTTAGCGTTGTTTACAGGCTTGGGCTATGTATTAGGACATCTTTTAGAACGCATCTATCGCGCTTATTTACACTTTTATAAGCAGAAAGCACCTATTACTCTGATTCGACATCATTTATTTTCCGTTTGCACCTTCATCGCTTTTAATCTATTTTTTATTTTTGGCGGTCGCCCCTTTATTCGTTTATTGCCAAATTTTTTCCAAGAAACCATTGATGTAATTATTGTTTTATTTAGTACTTTATGGCTCTATCAGACGATTAGACGCGATCCTGAATTGTATGCCAAAGAAGGACTGGCAGGAAGATTTCGCAAACAGTTAATCAAGATGAATTTCCCTCTAGAACAATATTTTACAGGCAAAGATATTGAAGAACTCAATCCCCATGAAGTTTATGTACTCGCAAAAGTCTTACCAGGATTTACAAAACAAAAACGTTATGAAGCCTATAAGGGTGTATTGCGTGAGTCTTTAGAGGAGGGCTATACCAACTCATCGAGTAGCTTAGAAGTACTGCGACAGTTACGCACGGAATTAGATGTTTCCGATACCGAACACCGTAACCTTTTAGAAGAACTGGGCGTGGAAGATCCGCAACTTCTCGATCCTACTCGCAAGCGCGATCTTGAAAATTTAGTGCGAATTTCTGGCTATCGCAAAGCAATGGAAAGATTGATGTATTTACAAAATTTAGATGTAACTACAGCGTCTCAACAAGTGGCGAAGACTTACAGCATCACGCCTGCGGAAGAGAGCGAGATTATGCAAGATTTTGATCGGGAGTCTTCACTCAAACAAAAATCCCATTTCTATCTCGATCGCCTAGAGAAACTCCTGCATTATGATCATAGCCTCAATCAGCCGATTTTACTTGATGACAGAACTGTAGTATCGATGCTTTTAGAGGCAATTAGCCGTAAGAAGCAGATGTTAGTTTTGGCGATTTTAGAGGCGATCCAGACATTAAATAAGGGAGTAAACAGCGAAGAAGCCAGTGATATTGCCAGAACATTGGGCGGATTTTCTTCTACAGTGTTACAAAATATTCTGGCTGATCATAATTCTGAGTGGTATCAGAGATTGGATGGTCATCTCATTTCAATCCTAAAAGAATCAGGACAAGATACGGCTTGTTCATTGAGTCTCCAAGTCTCTGAAGTTGTTGAAACTTTAACAGCACTCTTGCAAGAACAAAATCCCCTGATTCAATCGGCAAGTTTATTTCTCTTACAAAAACTTGATTTCCCCCTTAGTCATTCTTTAGCAGTGGATGTCAATAGTAAACATCCGTTAGTAGAAGAAACCATCAAATTTATTACCAAAAGCGATCGCTCAGCACCATTGGCATATTTCCCGATCTTAGAGCGCATTGTTTATCTTTTTAATAGTGATTTCTTCCACTCCCTTGATAATGAAATGTTAATCGAGTTAGGCGATCGCGCCTATGTTAAATCTTATCAAGAGGAAGAACATATTAGTGAGGCTGGTGATACTTGCCGCGAACTGTTGTTATTGATTGAGGGAACCGTGGAAATCAGAGTGAAACGCCCCGATCAAACGGAAATTATTTCTAATCTTTTACCAGGAAAAGTACTTGATGAGTTAGAAGTTTTAACACATACGAATCAAGCTGGAACAATCACAGCAAAAGCTTCTCCAACGAGGGTATTAGCAATTCCTGTGGATACCTTCGATGATCTCATGGATCGCGATCGCCATCTTGCTATCAAAGTTTTGGAGCTAGAAAGTCTCAGAATTAAGGGATTGTTAGGAACTGCGTGACAAATTACATAAAAAAAGCGTCTGCATAGCAGGCGCTTTTTTTATTAGTATTTTTTTATTGAGGCAAACTTGGTGAAGCTTGAGATTGAATGCTAGCCAAGCGCTTGTTATCGTGCTTATTCGCTAACGTCGGAACCGCATCCCGCAGGACACCAGCCAACTTAGTCGTTGTCGTATCGTAGATTTGAGTGACGATTTTGGGATAGAAACCAATGCCGATGATCGGAATCAATAGACAGGCAATAATGAATACTTCGCGAGGCTCTGCATCAACGAGATCTTGATGTGAAGTGAGGGCTGTATTCTCTTTACCGTAGAAGATTTCGCGCAACATTGATAGCAGATAGACAGGCGTTAAAATTACACCAACTGCCATCAATAATATGGCGAAAACCTTAAACGTGCCGCTATAAGCATCGCTAGTCGCAAATCCGACAAAAATCATCACCTCGGCAACAAATCCACTCATTCCAGGCAAAGCCAGAGAAGCGAGGGAGCAGGTGGTAAACATCGCAAAAATTTTCGGCATCTGTTGACCGACTCCACCCATCTCATCAAGGATTAGCGTATGCGTGCGATCGTAGGTTGCGCCCACGAGGAAAAATAAACTTGCGCCAATTAAGCCGTGGGAAATCATTTGCAACATTGCGCCACTTGTACCGAGATCGGTAAATGAAGCTAAGCCGATCAATACAAATCCCATGTGAGAAATTGATGAATAGGCAATTTTACGTTTGAGGCTACGCTGAGCAAAGGAGGTGAGTGCCGCGTAGATGATATTGACAATCCCCAAAATCACTAGGATTGGGGCAAAGTAAGCATGGGCTTCAGGAAGCATTCCCGCATTCATCCGCATTAAGGCATAACCGCCCATTTTCAGGAGGATACCAGCCAGCAACATGTGAACAGGTGCAGTAGCTTCACCATGCGCGTCGGGTAGCCAAGTATGTAAGGGGAAAATTGGTAACTTGACACCATAGGAAATCAAGAACGCACCGTAGGCTAATAGCTGGAAGGTGAGGGGATAGTCTTTATTGGCGAGGTCTGTCATGTCAAAGGAGACAGTATCACCATAGAAAGCCATTGCTAGTCCAGCGACGAGGATAAACAGAGAGCCGATCGCCGTATACAAAATAAACTTGGTAGCGGCGTAAAGGCGCTTGTAACCGCCCCAGATCGAAAGCAAGAGGTAGACGGGGATTAGCTCTAATTCCCATGTTAGGAAAAATAGCAGCATGTCTTGTACGGCGAATACAGCGATCTGTGCGCCATACATCGACAGCAGTAAAAAATAAAATAAGCGCGGCTTGAGTGTGACTGGCCAAGCTGCCAAGGTTGCTAGTGTGGTGATAAATCCAGTCAGCAAGACCAAGGGCATCGAGAGTCCATCAACGCCAACTGACCAATTTAGACCCAGTTGGGGAACCCATGAGTATTTCTCAACGAGTTGCAGCCCAGGATTGCTGTAGTCATATTGTGTACAGAAGGCATAGGCGATCGCGGCAAAGTCAATCAGACCGACTACGAGCGCAAACCAACGGATGTTCTTGCCATCACCTTTGTCTGGGACAAAAGTAACCACAAGGGACATCAGAATGGGAAAGGCGATGATAAACGTGAGCCAAGGGAAGTTTTCGAGATTTAACATATGCAAAAGTAACCGTGTAATTACCCACCCATTTTCATGAGAGTCATTGTACCTAGCCCCAATTACAGACCCTCAATTTATTTATGAATATTTCAACTGAGGCGATCGCTATCAACCTCAATTTTGTAACTGGGATCATCACATCACATGGTCTTCAAGGAATAAATGAGATTGAGAATTTTTTAAGGCTATTGTAACGATTGGTTAACAAATAGAGACAATAGTTTACATATCTTCTGTGTAAGGCGCGTTTTGTAAAACGTGAGGGTCGGGGTTTCCACTTTTCTGCTAATCTCGAAAGTGAATAAATTATTTTTTTAAATGAGAGATTTTAGGCATGAAAGCACTTATACGCTTTTCTGTTTTACTAGTGGCGATCGCGTCAATTTGGACAACGTGCCTTTTGGGCTCTTTTGGCAGTAGCGCTGCATTTGCCGAAGATTTGCCTGCAACCAGTTTTTATACCCAAGACCTTAGCAAGATCGATTTGAACAATTCCAATATCAACACTTTCCTTCAAGTGCGTGGAATGTACCCCACGCTGGGACGACTGATCATTGATAATGCTCCTTACCGCACCTTAGATGATGTACTAAATATTGCTGGTTTGAGCGATTCTCAGAAACAACTAATCACTGAAAATGCTGACAAGTTCGTTCTCAAAAAGCCCGATGAGTCAATGGGACGTGAACGTATTAATAACGCAAACTACAGACTATAACTAGGTATTGGGCGCTTTGCGCCCAGTATTTACATTTAGGTTTAATGGTTATGGCGATCTAGAGTGGAATTTCAAAAATTTGATGCAATTGTAATTGGAGGAGGAGCCGCAGGTTTATATACGGCTCTTTCTTTGTCTGAATATTTGTCGGATGAGCAGCTAAAAGATCAATTGAAGGGGCAATCTGGGGCTTTAACTAGTGAGAATGAGCAAGATTTAAAGACAGATTTAACCAAGTCCAACTGGCGGATTGCCTTAATCACCAAGGATAATTTGACAATTTCTGCAAGCGACTGGGCGCAGGGTGGGATTGCGACTGTGATGGATCGCAATGACTCGATCGCCTTGCATGTTGAAGACACGCTGAAAGCAGGTGCTGGTCTATGTGAGCCAGAGGCCGTAGAGGTATTAGTCAGTCAAGCCAAACCGCAAATTCATAAGCTGTTAGAGTTTGGTGTTGATTTCGATCGCTTACAAGATAAATCCCTAGCGTTGACCTTAGAAGCAGCGCATTCACGGCGGAGAGTGCTTCATGCAGCCGATGCCACGGGACATGAATTAGTCAGTACCCTTGCAAGGCGAGTGGTTGATCGCCCTAATATTCAAACCCTAGAAGGCTTACTAGTTTTAGATTTATTGTTAGAGCCAGATGCTGAGGGCGATCGCTGTGTGGGTGTATCTTGCATTGATCTAAATCAAGAAGCTCATCAAGTGACAGCCCTATTTGCCCCTGTAATCGTTCTGGCTACGGGCGGTGGTTCGCAAGTTTTTTCACAAAATACAAATCCTCCCGCCAGTACAGGCGATGGTGTGGCTTTGGCTTGGCGGGCGGGAGCAGAAGTTCGGGATCTGGAATTTGTGCAGTTTCATCCGACTGCTTTGGCGATCGAGGGCGCACCAAGATTTTTGATTAGTGAGGCGGTGCGGGGCGAGGGCGCACATTTAATCGATCACAATGGCGAGCGCTTTGTATTTAACTATCATCCCCAAGGCGAGCTTGCTCCGCGAGATGTGGTCAGCCGCGCTGTATTTCAACATTTACAAAAAACTGGTGAACCAACCGTATTTTTGGATTTGTCGCCCATAGATCGGGATCGCATTGCCCATCGATTTCCCAACATTATTAAAATCTGTCAAAAATGGCAGATTGACCTCTTTTCGCAACCGATCCCCGTCACCCCTGCGGCGCATTACTGCATGGGCGGGATCATCACAGACACATGGGGCGCGACCTCACTGCGGGGTTTGTATGCTGTCGGTGAAAGTTCTAGTACAGGAGTGCATGGCGCAAATCGTTTGGCAAGTAACTCTCTCTTAGAGTGTTTTGTGTTTGGGGTCAGGCTGGCTAAACGGGTGGCTGATACTTTAATTAATAATCGTAATTCCATTGCAGAGGAGCAATCTCTCAAACCCAACTTCTCTTTTCCATTTCATGACGACTTGGTTTTGAGTGTTGAGACTTACGAAGAGAATCAAACTAGAATTGCCACGATTCGTCAAGAATTGCGAGAGTTAACATGGCGATCGGCGGGAATTTGTCGCAATGCTGAAGATTTACAACAGGCGATCGCGCAGATCCAAGATTTTCAACAGGAGATTGTGAATTTGCGGAGCCAAACTCGGATCTGGGTAGAAACACGCAACTTGATCGACTTTGCCTATTTACTAGTCAAGTCAGCATTATTTCGTACCGAAAGCCGAGGCGCACATTATCGTCTGGACTATCCGAATACAGAAATAGATTGGCAAGTACATACGGTCATTCATGATCAGGATATTTTGAAAAAATAAAGCCAAAAGCCGTGGCGCACGCACAGCGTGCGCTACAGCTTTTAAGGTTCGAGATACCCTGTAATTAAAAAATCTGTCCCGATTTGTTGGAACTTTGGTCTTAATAGATTAATGGCACTAGTCATAAAATTTAAACCAAGGTCATCAATCGGACTAGGAGCCGCAAATCCCCCAATCAATTTTGGCGCAATAAAGGCATAAACTTTTTGTACCATCTGTGCCTTGATGGCTGCTGCACTTAATCGACCGCCACATTCCCACAAGACCGTATTACAGCCCCGTTTCCCTAATTCTTCCATCACAATTCGAGGTGAGATATCCTCCAATTCCAGAATCTCGACATTGCGATCGCGTAATTTTTGTTTTAGCTCTGGATTTTTTAGCTCTAGATTGCGATCGGGAACTGTCACTACCAAAGTTTTTGTATTATCTGTAATTTTCCATAGATTCGCATCTTCGGGGAGATCGCAACTTTTGGTAATCACAACTCGTAAGGGTGAATGATGACTTAGCCCGTGGGTAGTCAGGTGCGGATTATCTAGCCTGACTGTGTTTCCGCCTGTAATGATCGCATCGCAGCCAACTCGTAAGTCATGCACTATTTGTCGAGATTCTTTACCCGTAATCCAATAGCTATGTCCTGTAGTCGTGGCGATTTTGCCATCAAGAGTCATCGCATATTTAAAAATGCCAAAGGGTAAATTAGTTTTGATCCGATGAAAAAAAGCCTCATTCAGTGCCAAACATTCATCCTCTAAAACACCAGTCGTCACCTTAATCCCCGCCGCCCGAAGGCGATCGCATCCAGTTCCAGCTACCAACGGATTTGCATCGATCGCCCCAATTACAACTTCCCCAATTCCCGCTTGCACAATCGCTTCTGAACAAGGCGGCGTGCGACCGTAGTGATTGCAAGGCTCAAGATTGACGTAGAGAATACTATCTCGCAAATCTTCCCCATTTTTTTGAGCATTGTTCTGAGCATTTTTTTGAGCATCTCGAATGGCAAATATTTCCGCATGGGGTTCTCCAGCTTTTGGATGAAATCCTTCGCCAATAATCACGCCATTTTTAACAATCACACTGCCTACCATCGGATTAGGGGCTGTTTGTCCTCGTGCTTGCTGTGCTAATTCAATACATCGCTGCATATAGCGATCGTGCTGCTGATCAAGTTGTAAAATCATATTTAGATAGTGTTACTTCAGGCTGGTCGTTATTATGTATCAACCCATCCCACCGCGATCGCCATTAGAAACAATGCCGACAATGTACGATCTGCCCAGTGAGTTGATAGGAGAATCTGGTTTGCCCGATGAATTTCATTGTATACAGGCGGCTTTGCTGACTGAGACTTGCCAGCCTGTTAATTATTCACCCGAAGAAGTTTTACTGGCAAGCGATCTCAATCTTTATTACAATCCCAGACATCCTAATTGGTACAAGCGTCCAGACTGGTACATGGTTTTGGGCGTACCACGAGCGATGCAACAGCAAGAATTAAGACTTAGTTACTTAATCTGGCAAGAGGGAGTCGCGCCTTTTTTGGTGGTTGAATTGCTTTCTCCTGGCACTGAATCCGAAGATTTAGGACAGAGATTGAGAGAAATTAATCAGCCGCCAACTAAGTGGCAGGTGTATGAGCGCATTTTGCGGATTCCTTATTATGTTGTTTACGATCGCTACGAAAATAATCTTCGTGCTTTTGGACTTGCTAATGGCAGCTATAAGGCGATCGCTCTCCCCGAAAATCGTCTGTGGTTAGACGAGATCGGCATAGGTTTAGGTTTATGGCAAGGAGTTTATCAACAAGCAGCAGGTTTGTGGTTACGATGGTATGACCAGTCAGGCTGGCTACCCAATCTAGCGGAAAAAGCCAAAGCTGAAAGTCAACGTGCCGAAGCTGAAAGTCAACGCGCCGAAGCTGAAAGTCAACGCGCCGAAGCTGAAAGTCAACGTGCTGAGGCTGAAAGTCAAAGGGCAGACAAGTTAGCGGCATACTTGCGATCGCAAGGTATTGATCCTGATAATTTACCGATCTAGATTTTTGTTTTATTTAGATTAAAATCATGACGAGAAACAAGGATAATCGCAAAAAACTGGAGGGACAATATAGGGCTTTAGAAGAGCATTTACAGAAGATCGCCCACGAAAAAAGTAAGCCTATGGAGATGATCGATCAGGGATTAATAGCTCATTGGGAAAAAACTGTTGCTAATTGTCGTCAAAATATCGCTAAACTAGAAAGGAGATTAAGTCAATGATTTCTGTATACAAGCACCCGTTTGATAGGTTAGATATATTCTTGAATGAATACCAATCTAAGCTGAAAGAGGCGCTTACAGCGATTGAAGTAATCAAAAAATCTGACTTGGCTTCCGATGAATTTTCTCAAGCTCTTGCCGATCTTCATGTTTGCGCGACTGTGATTGAACCTTATTCAGAGGGTTTAGTGGAGGCGATCGATCAATTTAGTGAGGATAGTCCCGATTAAAAAAGAACTTAGCTAAAGTCCTGCTCAAAATCTGATAAATTCTCAGAATTAACTTTTGCAGATTTGCAATAACACTTTAAAAATCCCAAATATACCTTATGCAAATTGCAACTTGGAATGTAAACTCAGTACGAACAAGAATTGCTCATGTTTGTGATTGGTTACAAGCAAATCCTGATGTCGATGTACTTTGTTTGCAAGAGACAAAAGTTGTTGATGCGGACTTTCCCCATACACCATTTACCGATTTAGGCTATCAAACCTACATCTATGGACAGAAGTCCTATAACGGTGTGGCGATGATTGCCCGATCGCCTCTTAAAGATATTCAAACTGGTTTTGCGTCGGTTTTAGGTGAGATCGATGATCCTAGTTTAGATGACCAAAAACGCCTAATCACAGGCAAAATTACAGGCAAAATTAACGGTGAATTGGGTGATGTTCAGATTGTGAATATGTATGTCCCCAATGGTTCGGAAGTGGGGAGTGAGAAGTATGAGTACAAATTACGCTGGTTAAAGTTATTGCGCGAATATTTGGAAGTGTTGCTTGCTAAAAATCCCAATGTGTTAATTTGCGGTGATTTTAATGTGGCGATCGCTGACATTGATATTTATGATCCCAAGGGAAGAGAAAACAAGGTTATGGCAACGGATATTGAGCGTGAGACTCTTGCTGAAGTTTTAAATTTGGGATTTAAGGATATATTTCGGAAGTTTGAAACTGGCGGCGGGTACTATAGTTGGTGGGATTATCGTTCGGGCGGTTTTCAGCGTAATCGGGGCTGGCGGATTGATTACCATTTCCTCACCGATCCGCTTTATGCAAGAGCTACGGCTTGTGCGATCGATCCCGAACCTCGCAAACTTACCCAACCCAGTGATCACACGCCTGTGATTGTGACTATTGATTAACTAAGCCTTAACGTGACTGCTTAGGTGTAGATTTAATACATTTTAGAGTAAGAATGATAAAGATAAGGTAGTCTAAAAGTGAGAAAAAAGCATTACGAGTCAAGAGTAATGAGTAAATTAGTGGAGGCTCT
>JBILGV010000205.1:0-3609 GCA_044350865.1 Pseudanabaena sp.
TAGTTCAATTAGCTATTCTATTAGAGAAATTAAGCATGAGTTTCAAATCATTTTTGTCTGCTATTGGCACGGCATTATTCGCACTTGCTGTAATCTTTTTACAAGTAACAGCGCCAGCATTTGCAGCACCGATTGGTATCAACACTTCCACTCCATCTGGTTCATTGTCTTTACCAGCTAGTCAAGAGCAAGACCTTCCTGGTTTTACAAACACTTCTGCCGTGGCTGTCAAGTTAGAAATTCGTACTCAAGGGACATGGAGCTTGACTGATAAGGATCCCAAATATGGGGCTGTAGATGGGAATGGCGTAGATGTTAGAGGTGACGCGAGATTTCCTCAAGTTAAAATTGGTTCGGTCGTAGCACAAATCAAGGATTCACAAGGCAACTTAAAATCTTTGATTAGCGGAAAGGAGCAGACTTTTGAATTGCAGCCAAATGAAACTGTAACTTTTATCGTTAATGACGATCTAAAATACTATGGTAACAATGTTGGCAACGCAAAAATCAACTATTCTGTTGTCCCTGCCTGCAATAAAGAAGAAAAACCACCAACTCCAGACCCAATTACTTCTTGTCTACCAGATGGTACACTTACCGTGTTCGCTAATGAGGAAGTGAATTTGCCTAAGTTGACTAACACACTAGGCAAATCAGTCACTCTTAAAGTGCAAGCTTCAGGACAGTGGAACTTTGGTACAGATCCAAACCCTGCTAACATTGTAGATGCTAACGGGAGTACAAGGGATCGCGATCAAAATGGATTTTTATTCCCTATGCGCTTCTCTGGTATCAAACCTTCAACATTAGTAGCCCTGAAAAATAACCAAGTTGTTGCCTCTGGTAAATCGCAGACTATTTCCTTGCAACCAGGAGAGACTGTTTCATTCGTCATGAACGATCAACCTAGTATTTATAGTGACAACACTGGAAGTCAGATTCTTAAATACTCTTTCGAGTGTAAATAGTGTTTGAATGGATATTACATAAGATAAACGTCTTTCTAAAAAATTAGTTCATTAGAATTACTTAATTTCTATTTCGTTTATCATTCGGCAACAAACATACCTACAAAAATTAGTGGCTACTTGTTTTTTAGCAAAGCCACTTTTTTTCAAGCGCTCCCTTATCCTAAAATATTCTTTCATCGCACCCAAACAATTAATTTGTCCGAGGTTGATACAAAAAAATAGCGATCGCTGCCTTCCGTAGGATATTCAAAAATCAAATCTAAGCAGAGCGGGTTTTAGAATATTTTTTTTGAACTAAAACTTATAGCTAAACGATGTAACGATACTGTCAAGCTTTATCTATTTATATATGTCAGAGAAAAATAATATCGAAGGTAATTTAGCCTCTTCTCTGTCTTTTGTAGAGTCTGCTTTATTATCAAATCCCTTAATTTATGACTGTGTTGTTCTCATTAAGCATACCCACACCAGTCATCAGTTGTTAGTTGCTTACATCGTCTCTACTCTACCCATCTCACCAGAACAAATTCAATCCCAATTGGGAAATCTTATACCAAAACCTTTATTGCCAAAAGCTTTCGTCTCCGTCTCTTGCATACCTTTAACGGTTGAAGGGTATGTAGATGAAGCCGCCCTATTGAAATTAGAAGTTATTGATTCTGACTTGATAGATAGTGTAGAAAAGCAACTCAATTCATTGTCAGAAATTGACTGCGCTGCTGTCTTAGTTGAGCCGCAAGTAAAGATAATTCCCCCTCTTCATTTAGAGGATTTATTACCAGAAGTTCCAGCAATAGTTTCTAAAAATAATCAGATTCAGATGGAAACAATCACTTCTAGCCAGAAGAGAGAAACTAACCAGCACATAGAATCAAAAAAGCCAGCTATTAGTCATGGAGAACCCCTGCAATACCCAAGAAACGCTCCCAAAACATTAGGAGAAGTGTTGCAAAGAGCGGCTGAACAATCAACTAATGGGATCATCTACATTCAGTCCGATGGTAGCGAGAAAATTCAATCTTATCGAGAATTGTGGGAAGATGCCCAAAGAATTTTAGCTGGATTAAAAAAGTTAGGACTGAAACCCCAAGATAAAGTAATTTTTCAATTAGAAAACAATCAAGATTTTATATCTGCTTTTTGGGGTTGCGTATTAGGGGGGGGTGTGCCAGTGCCCATATCAATTGCCCCAAATTATAATCAAGTAAATAATACTACAAGCAAACTCCAGAATGTTTGGCAAATGTTAGAGAAACCCCTTGTATTAACAAGTGCTTCTTTATTTCCTAAAATTCATGATTTCTCAAAATTTTTTAATTTGGAAAATTTTCAAGTAGAGATTATTGATAATCTCTGTAAATCTGAACCAGATTTCAACTTTCATAATAGCCAACCAGAAGATTTAGCAATTTTGCTTTTGACTTCTGGAAGTACAGGTACACCTAAAGCTGTTATGCAGAGTCATAGCAGCTTGATTGGACGTTCTGCTGGGACTACTCTGATGAATGGTTTCACGAAAGAGGATGTCTCTTTGAATTGGTTTCCCCTAGATCATGTTGGGGGTATAATTATGTTCCACTTTCGGGATGTATTTTTGGGCTGTCAGCAAATCCATGCTCCCACTGAATTGGTTTTGCAAGAACCGACAAAATGGTTAGATTGGATTTCTCATTATCGAGTCACAATTACCTGGAGTCCTAATTTCGCTTATGGACTGATAAATGAACAACTAGAAAAGCTTTCAACCCAGCAAACTACCCAATGGGATTTATCCTCAATGGGATTTATTTTAAATGCAGGTGAAATTATTGATGCCAAAACAACCAGAAGATTTTTGCAGTTATTGAAGTCCTATCAACTCCCTGCTACAGCAATGCACCCAGCATGGGGAATGTCTGAGACATCTTCAGCAGTTACCTTTTCTAACAGTTTTTTATTGGACTCAACGACAGACGAAGAAAAATTTGTAGAAGTGGGAGCGGCTATTCCTGGTTTTTCTATGCGAATTGTCAATACTGAAAATCAGGTAGTTGAGGAAGAAACAGTTGGACAATTGCAGGTAAAAGGTGTATCCGTTCTATCTGGTTACTATCAAAATCCCCAAGCAAACCAAGAAGCTTTTACTGAAGATGGTTGGTTTAATACTGGAGATTTAGGATTTTTGCGCTCAGGGTGTTTAACGATTACTGGACGACAGAAAAATATAATTATAATTAATGGACTTAATCATTATTGCCACGAAATCGAAGCTGCTGTAGAAGAAGTTGACGGGGTAGAAATATCTTATACAGCCGCTTGTCCTGTGCGTGTGGATAGGAGTGATACGGATAAATTAGCCATTTTTTTTAATGCCAAACTTGGTGATGATCAAACTTTGATAAATCTCCTGAAAGATATTCGGACTCAAGTTGTCAAGAAATTAGCAATAAATCCAGATTATTTAATTCCCGTAGATCAAGAAATTATTCCCAAAACTGCCATAGGCAAGATTCAACGCTCTCAACTGAGCCAGCGTTTTCATGCAGGTGAGTTTAAACCAATTCTCAAAGGAATTGATATATTATTAGGCAATTCTCATACTATTCCTAACTGGTTTTATCGGCAAATCTGGCAGCCCCAATCCCCGATTCTTAATAAG
>JBILGV010000133.1:0-10902 GCA_044350865.1 Pseudanabaena sp.
TGATGCAAGTCCCTTTGCGATCCGTCTGCAATATACTCGCGCCTCGGTAAATAATCTGGACTACAACACAGGTGGCGTAAATCTTGAGTGGGCTTTTAATAGAGCGATCGCCGTTTTTGGGCGTTATGGATTTGGAAATATCAGTAATCGCGGTACTGCCATTTCCAACCCACTTCCCACCTATACCACTACAGCCAATGACTCTCTGAGTCCCCAAACTTGGTCTGCGGGTTTTGCTTTTCCTGATTTGTTTAAGGAAGGGGCGATGGCAGCGATCGCCGTTGGACAACCTTTCGTTGAGAACCAAGTGGGTAATGCCACTCAAACCAATATGGAACTGTTCTATCGCTTCCCTATCTCTGACAATATCAGCATCACTCCAGACTTACAGTTTATCTTCAATCCCAATAACAACAGCAACAATAGCACCATCACTGTCGGCACATTGAGAACTGTATTTACTTTCTAGATTTCCTGCTGAAATTGACTTTCCTAAAAAATCCCAAACAAATCTATGATCACCAACACACAAATTCCCGTTACCGTCCTCACAGGCTACCTCGGCGCAGGTAAAACCACTTTACTTAATCGCATTCTCACCCATGAACATGGCAAAAAAGTTGCTGTCATCGTCAATGAATTTGGTGAAGTTGGCATCGATCACAAATTGGTGGTCAATGCCGATGAAGAAATCTTTGAGATGAATAATGGTTGTATTTGCTGCACTGTGCGCGGTGACTTGATTCGGATTATTACGAATCTGATGCGCCGCCGTGACAAATTCGATCATTTAGTGATTGAAACTACGGGACTCGCCGATCCTGCACCCGTAATTCAAACCTTCTTTGTCGATGAAGATGTCAGTACCAAAACTAAGCTAGATGCAGTTGTTACGGTCGTTGATGCGAAACATATCTCTCAACATTGGGATGCCGAAGAAGCACAGGAGCAAATCGCTTTTGCGGATATTATTCTGCTCAACAAAACTGATTTAGTCAGTGAAACAGAACTATTAGAACTAGAACAACGCATTAAATCCATGAATTTGATGTGTAAAATCTATCGCACTCAAAACTCTGAGATTGAAATGGATGCAGTTTTAGGTATTGGTGCATTTCAGCTAGATCGGGCTTTGCAAATCGATCCTGAGTTTCTTGGTGAAGATGCCCATGAGCATGATGACACGGTGAAATCTGTGGCGATCGTGGAGGCAGGTGAACTCTATTTACCTAAAGTCAATGCTTGGATTAGCGATCTATTAAGAGAGCAAGGCGTTGATATTTTCAGGATGAAAGGTATTCTCAATATCAAAGGAATTGATGAGCGCTTTGTGTTTCAAGGTGTGCATATGTTATTTGACGCTACCCGCGATCGTCTTTGGAAACCTAATGAGCATCGTCAAAATGAATTAGTTTTTATTGGTCGTAACCTTGACGCAGAAAAGCTAAAATCTGATTTTCTTGCTTGTATGTATTGAGGAGAATCCAGAGGATTAATCATCATGGCGATCGCGTAAGATCACCATGATGGCACGGTTTTGATGATGGCATGAGACTTTTCAAACAGTTGCGCTGTTATTTAGAAAAAAGGGATAAAACTGCTTGACGGCATCCCATACAGTCACAACCTCGGTTGCTAATGGCAAGATCACATTCATTAATTGCAGAAGATATTAGCATTTCTAGCCCTGAATGTGACATCATTTCTGCACTAAACCCAATCCGAATTGCCTGTAAAATCGTTAATTTTCTAATAAAGACTTTAAAGTGAAAATATGAAAGAACAAGGGGCTTAAGCCCCTTGTTTGTAACTTTAGCGCATCGATTCGCGATGAACTTTGACTAACTTCACTTCATCTTCTTCAGCAAGATATTTATTGATCATGTATACCACATATTCAGGTTTAAGATTGCTGTCTGGCTTACAGCTACCCATGAAATGAATTTTCGGAAATTCAGGATCGGGATTAGTGATATTAATCGCAAAAATGCGATCGCGTAATTCCAACATTTGATTACGACCTGATTTTGACACTTTCGGCATTTGGATGGAATTTGCAGCGAGGACACAGTAACCTGCACCTTCGAGCAGATCCATGATGTCAGCAGCATTGCGCTCTTTGGGAGTGATAAAGGCAAGCGTAAGGGTATATTCGGCAACTTCGAGAATAGAATCTAAAGATGGTGAATGTACTTCCACTTCTTCGATCGCATAAATCGGTAAGTCATCATCAAGTTCCGCACTAAAGCGTTGTTTAAACTCGGTAATGGGAATATGCGCCGTTAATTCAAAATCAACAAATTCGGCATTACTAGTTTGACCGAGGGGCAGAGCCTTAGCAATGGAAATACGCGGTAATGGATTAAAGCCTTCCGTATGAGCCACAGGTATCGCGGCACGGCGAGCGGCGCGTTGGAAGAAACGATGTAAATCGAGATGGGAAATCAGGCTCATATCGCCGAGTTTTCCAAACTTGAGACGGACACGCTGTACTCTGGGCGGAACAATCGGCTTCTCTAGGGAAATAGGAGGGATTTCTGGCGGTGGAATCACGATGTTATGTCCAAAGGCGGGACCACATACCCCGCAAGCAGAGCAGCCACCGAAGGAACAATCAGGCACAATTTGAGCGGCGATCGCTCGCGTCCAGTCTTCAATCAACCATTGCTTATCGATGCCCGTATCAACGTGATCCCAAGGCAAATCATCTTGCATTTTTAGCGATGGCGCATCCCATACCAGATCCGCCTCTGCGATCGCCTGAGTCCATGCTCCAAACGCCTTCTCCGTATTCTCAAACCATGAGTCCATCCCCGCGCCCAGTTGCCACGCGCGATACACGACTTTACCTAAGCGGCGATCGCCCCGTCCGACAAAATCTTCCATCGCACTGATGCGAACATCGGTATAGTTAACCTTCACTCCACTCAAGCGGCGAAACTCTTGGCGCAATAGTTTCTGCTTCTGCACAAAGTCGCCACTAGACACAGTATGCCATTGGAAAGGCGTGTGGGGTTTGGGAGTGAAATTAGAAATGGTGATATTCACCGATAATTTCTTGCGACCTTTTTCCGAACATTCATTCTGCAACCATGCCACAGTATCGACAATCCCAATTACATCTTCATCGGTTTCCGTCGGCAAGCCAATCATGAAATAGAGCTTCACCTTGTCCCAGCCTTGGGTATAGGCTGTTTTAATCCCTTGCAGAAGTTCCTCATCGGTCAAGCCCTTATTAATCACATCGCGCAAACGCTGTGTACCTGCTTCAGGCGCAAAGGTCAGCCCCTGCTGTTGACGACCATCACCACTGCGTAACATATGCGCGATATTCTCATCAAAGCGATCGACTCTTTGACTCGGCAATGAGAGAGTTATATGCTCATCTTTAAAGCGATTTTTAATCTGTACTCCCACCGATGGCAACGCTAGATAATCGGAACAAGAAAGAGATAATAAGGAGAACTCGTTATAGCCTGTTTCGCGCAGCGCTTTCTCAATCGTATCCACAACCTTTTCAGGATCGACATCACGAGCGGGACGAGTGAGCATCCCTGGTTGGCAAAAACGACAGCCACGAGTGCATCCTCGCCTAATTTCGATAGTCAGGCGATCGTGAACGGTCTCGACTAAGGGAACTAAGCCAATACTATGCTCTGGCATCGGAGTGGCAACACGGCGCAGGGCGCGAGGTGAGACATCATGGCGATTGGGTGCGATCGCGCCAGTCTTGATATCCATATCATAAAATTCAGGCACATATACACCATCGACTTCATTGGCAAGCGCCAACAAGGTTTCACGGCGAGTTTTATCCGCTAATTTAGAAGCCTTGAGAACATCCCCAATTTCAGGTAATAATTCTTCTCCATCACCAAGGGCAAAGAAATCAAAGAAGTCAGCGTATGGTTCAGGATTAGATGTCGCAGTCTGTCCCCCTGCAAAGATTAAAGGACAGTCTGCAATACTTAACTCACTTCTTTCTTGCCATGTCATCGGAATATTGGCTAGATCCAACATTTCTAAAACATTGGTTGCACCTAGCTCATAGCTGAGGCTAAAGCCTAAAATATCAAATTCCCGTAGCGATCGCTTTGACTCAACGGCAAACAAGTCTGTCTTGGTTTCGCGTAATTTTGCGGAAAGGTCAGGGGCGGGTAAATAGGCGCGATCGCATAGCTGCCCCTCTTTAGAATTAATAATGCTGTAAAGGATGATATGCCCCAAGTTGGACGCGCCCACCTCATAAATTTCAGGATAAGTCAGCGACCAACGCACGATCGCATTGTCCCAAGGTTTACGAACTGCGCCAAATTCGTTGCCCAGATAACGGGCTGGCTTAAGGATTTCGGAGTTAAGTAACTGTTCTACGGGTACGGGCATGGTTTCACGGCGATATGAGCTAGCTCTATTTTACATTTAGGTTTAAGCGATATATCATTGTTTTACATTGCTTTTAGTAACTGTGTATTCGTAAATCCCAACAGTTTACAATAAAATAATCATATAAATTAAAATATCAGGATATATATGATTGCACCAGTAATAGAAAAAATCAACTTAAATGATGTAATAGAAACAGATGATGACACCTTGGAAGAAGATCAGGGTGAAGAAGGGCTATATCCTTACGATCCAACTGAAGCAGATATTGATATTCGTGAAGACCCTCAAACTGTTTTCGAGTTGATGCGAAAATACGATAATGGTAAGCTAATTATTGAGCCTGATTTTCAGCGTAATCTTGTTTGGGAACGAACCCAACAAAGTAAGTTTATTGAATCAGTTATTTTAAATTTTCCGATACCACCCTTTTATGTTAATCAAACAAGAGAGGGGAAATATATGGTTGTTTGTAATGGGAATGAGTTTCATGACTGGTTCGACGTTACAAGGATTACCGATAACAAACAGTTTGGAGATTTTGCCGAGAAATTATCGTTAAATGCTTGCAAACAAGAGGTAAGAGCTTCAAGTTCTGAAGTAGTTTGTACTGGGAATAATTTTCATGACAGGCTTTCTTTTAAAACTTGCTTACGGCTTAGCAATACAAGATAATAAATATTCTGTTTGCCATTTTTAACTCGTGTTGACACATTGCGATCGCAATGGTTGATCAAATTTAAACCTCAACTATTTAGGCAAATAGACAATGCAATAATATTTTATGCCTCGCATTATCATCACTTTTATTTTGCAAGATCGACTATGAAGCTTCAAAAATTCATGCTTTTGTTTGGACTGAGTACAACAGGGACAATTGTCGGGAAACTGTTACTCAAGTTTTCTTTGCTCACATTAATCCTCAGTATCTTTGCTGTCACAAGCATATCTGCTCAGTCAAATTCTTTTGGCGTGTCAGGGCGCAGTGGTACTGATGGTCGAGATGGACGCAGTGGTCTAAGTGGAAATGAACAAGTAATTAGAGCAAGTAATCAAGCGATTGCCTATGACTTGTCTGGTAGTGATGGTGATGATGGCGAAAATGCTTTATTGGGCGAAAATGCGTCTCAATGTCAGCAACCTGATGTGAGGAATATTGAGTTTAACCTCAAAGGCGCACGAGGCGGGAATGGAGGAAATGGTGGGAATGGCGGTAACGGTGGAAATGGCGGAAATACTACCATCTATTTTGACGAACTCTCGCAGTTAAAAAATGTTCTTCTTAAAAACAATGGCGGTCGTCCCAGACGTGGAGGCATAGGCAGGCAGGGTGGATCGGGTTGTACTTGTCAACAGCCATCATGGAAGATTAGTTACTGTACATGGGAATTGCGATCGCAACTTCTTAAAGATGAAAAACAACCTTGGAAAGCTGTCGAACAGAAAACATTTCGTTGTTCTGGCAATCGTGATTTCAACAGAGAGCAAGCTGAACCTAAACCCGTAAGATCAGATAAAAATTATCGTTATAGTTGGAACTACATTGGCATTGCTCAACAGAAACAATACATCTGTGAAAATGGCGATCAAGGGCAGAATGGCAGAAATGGTAATGATGGTTCTGTCGGTGCTTACGGTCGTGTTTGGCTAGTGCAGGGAAACAGCATTCCTACCGAGAAAATCAGCCACACTGAAAAAATATCTACGTTATCTGCCAAACCTATTCAATTTGTTAAAAATAATTGGTTGGATAAGAATGGACTGAGGGAATTACTATCACAAGGCTCAAATGTTCGAGATTCTTATGCATTCCTCGAAACTAAACGGCGATCGCTAAGTGTAATTTGGGCAACAGACAAAAGTTTTACAGATCTTGGCGATCCTGCGATCAAGTCCACCATTACAAATTCAGGGACACTAGACATCGATATTCCTGGTACTTTGGAATCAACTGTCGATAACCAAAAAGATACAACCGTTGTAAAAATAATAAATGGGATTCATCCAAATCGCCTGCAACAATTTCAATTTAAGGGCTTCTATCTATTTAGAGACCCCAGCAAAATCTACTTAGAAGATCGAGGTAATCTCTTAAACGAATTAAGACAAGTCAATATTACAGTTAGTCTCTACGAACGTAATGGCAAAGAAATTGGAGACAATCTCAAAAAATTGACTTATGCGATCGCGCCCAAAATCCAGCCTCCTTCTGGAGTTTCCATAGCCAATAATTCCTACACGCTCGACTTTGGTGAAGCTTTTAACCCTTGGCTTAAACCAGACACATCATTGGCTTACACCATCTCTATCGATCAGATCACAAAAGCTGGAGCCACCTATAATACTGGAATGCAAGTCAAATTTGTGGTCGGGAAGATTAACACTAATCCAGAAGTTGAACGAAACTAATGGGTTTGTCATCACTCGTAATCACTTAGCGGTCAGAACATCGTAAAGAGTGACAATTTAATTAACTCCAGCTAACTAAGCTTAATTCCATGATGGCGATCAGCGATCAAGACTAAATGCCTTTTAGGATACTACTAAATAGTAAACTTTCAGTAAAACCATGTAATGCCAGACTCTTTACAGCTTCAATTTACTGAAGTACCACTAATCAATCGATCGCTGCACAACCAAAGGGATAAGCAGTATGATGAGTGCGATCGCGTTTGCCAAATAGTCGATAGCGATTGTCCCGAATTTTGATATAGCTTGCGTCCCCCAGAGCCTTGAGCGGTGAAATCGCCCGATATGCCGAAATTAAAACATTACCTGTTGGCAATAATCGCGTAATCTCTTCCGCCGCCTCGCTACCCTGCCATCTTTTAGTGCGATCGCCGCGATCGATTAAAATCATTCCCATTTCGCAATCAGCAGCCGTAACCTCAAATTGCCGCAAAGTCTCTTCATCTTGCATGGGGATATAGGAAAACTGGCGACCGCGATCGCAGCTTTCTAAAATGTTGACAAAATTGGCACAGAGATTGCAGTCACCGTCATAGATTACAGCGTAAGACATAGTTGATTCGATTAATTATTCAGGTTGTGCTAACACCAATTTCACCATAGCATTAGGCTATTTAATCTTGGGATATTCAGCAGCGATCGCACTTATTGCTAGCCACTAATATTTTCGAGCCAATTGTGTAAATCTTCCAAACTTTCTAAATCAAACAAAGCTTCACTCAATACATCTAATAATTCTGGTGCTAACTTACGCAACGGTACTTTTATTTGATCAGGTATGGTTCCGAATTTGCGAGAGAGTTGTTTTAGCAAAAGCGAGCTTTTTCCATCTTGCACACCTTCCTCTCTCGCTGTTTCGATGACACCATTCATGTCTCGATAGTATTTTAAGCTGTTTTCATAAGCCTCCCTTTCTACTGGAGAAAAGTTCGTAATTCGTGCGACTTCAAATAGTTGCATAAATACATTCTCTTGCAACGGTAATGGCGGTTCTTCTAGATCAGGTAGATGTTTTAGCAAAAATAACCACTTGTCAAAATGGTCGTTTAATTGATCGATTGTTTTTTTGAATTTTGGTAATTCCAGATAAATAAATTTCAACTTCTCATAGAAAACTTTGCAATCTTGATCTTTTAGTTCGACGATATGCAAGAAAGCGTCATCATTTTTATCTTCATCAAAAACAAAGTCTAAAATCCCAATCGTATAAACTGGGGCAAGTTTGTAGTTCCAATCTCCTTTTGGTGCTTGGTCTTGGATCGGAAAGGATGCATAGTAAATACTGCGATCTTTGAAATAATTATGCGTGGCTTTCTGCATTTCGACAATAAACTTCTCGCCTTTTTCGCTTTGACAGTAAAGATCGAAGACTGCTTTGCGATCGAGCGGAGTATTGCCAAGATTTTCGGTGCTGCGATAGGTGAGATCTTTGACTCGATGTTGGCTTGGTAGTATTGCGTTGAGAAAATCAATCAACAGGTTTTTGTTCGGCTCGGTTCCAAATAGTCGCTTGAAGCCAAAGTCTGTGAGTGGGTTGATATAGCGATCGCCACTAAGACGAGGATAGAACATAGGATTATTCGGCGTGACTATTGCCATAATACATCAAATCTAGTTTGTGATATTTTGCTGTATATGGGGATTTTTATAGTTTTTATTATTTTCAGTCTTACCAATTAATTTAAAATAAAAAAGATATTTTAATATTTTTTTTATGATTGCCGATCAATAGATGGGGATGGGGATCAAGGGGGCGATCGGTCATCCAATTGGCTAAACTAATCACCTGAATTAGTCGCTGAATTAGTAGTTGGTAGTAGTATTTACAATCGTTAAGTGATCTTGAGTGTTAGCTTTATCTCTAGACGAAATTATCAGATCGGTTTCTCGTAAAGTCCAAACTCGTCAGCAGGGATTATTTAGTTTGCCTAAGCATACTTCATAACTACTTTACGAATACTTTTGTATTTATGACTAATTTATAGTCATTTACAGATCCAAAAAACTTGTTAACTTTACTATAGTAAATTTTATATAAAACGATTATGTCTATATTTGATCCGTTACCTGCTGATTTACGCGATGAGACGATCGTTTGCTCCTATGTTAATGCCACTAGCAAAATTCAAATTGCGCGAATCACCGATGTCCCACAATGGTATTTTGAACGGGTCGTCTTTCCAGGGCAGAATCTTATATTTGAAGCGATCGCCTCGGCTCATGTAGAGATTCATACAGGAATGATGGCAAGCTCCATACTTTCAGATACAATTCCTTGTGTCCAATTACAGGTCGAAGAAGCTAGCACCACATTGCCAAGTTGGGTTCCGATCAAGTCATCTGATGAGAACTCACTTTCTAGCCCTTTGGAGATAATTTCTTTGCCTGAACCTGAAGCCGTCTCCTAAAAATGGATTTTCTCGCCTTTGATTATGCCCAATTTCTGGCTGGCATAAAAATGGACTTTTTGTCCCTTGATTATGTGCAGTTGCTGATCGCTACAACGATTATCTATTGGCTAGTCCCGAATCTCCAGATGCGCTTGTTGGTAATTTTGACCGCAAGTTTAATATTTTATTCGTTTATTCAAAGGCAATATGTCGCGCTATTGATCGTGATGTTAGCGATCAATTTCTGGTTAGGGGGGGAAATTCGTAAAGGTGATCAATTTCTGCGGCAGTGGTTATTATTTGTCGGGATATTTTTCAATGTGATCTTGCTGTTTGGGTTTAAATATATTCCCTTTGTGGCGACAGCGATCGGCAATATTACGGGCTTACCCGCAGGCAGTTCCCTCGCCATTTGGGCAAAGTCCAATATTGTGCCACCGATTACCCTCAGCTTTTTCGTATTTGAATTAATTGCCTATTTGGTCGATATCTATCGCGGTAGTAGTCCTGCCAAGAATTTTTTGAGCTTTGCTGCTTACAAGTTGTTTTTCGCGAAGCTGCTATCAGGTCCCATCACCCGCTATCCAGAATTTGCGCCTCAATTAACAGGGCAATCAACAGGGCGATCGCTCCCCATGTTAACGAACATCATTGAGGGCATTTGGCTATTTACCTGCGGTGCGGTCAAAAAGGGGATCATCGCCGATAACATGGCGCAACTGGTAGATCTCTGTTTTCGGAATGTGGGGCGGGCTGGGAGTGTCGATTTATGGATTGCGCTACTCGCTTACGGGATTCAGATTTACTGTGACTTTAGCGGCTATATCGACATGGCAAGGGGTAGCGCCCTGTTACTAGGAATTAAATTACCGCAAAATTTTGATTTTCCCTATTTTTCGGCAAGCATTTCTGACTTTTGGCGACGTTGGCACATGACTCTTGGTGCTTGGGTAAGAAATTATCTGTATATTCCCCTTGGTGGTTCTCGCGGTGGGATTTGGCGCACTTGCCTAAATTTGATGATTATCATGGTCTTAGTGGGGCTTTGGCATGGCGCAAACTGGGGATTTATCATTTGGGGAATTTGGCATGGAGTCGCTCTAGTCGGTCATCGATTATGGATGGAAGTTTGTTCTGTATTTGAAAATTTACATAAAATCTGGAAGCCAATACCAATGCAAATTTTGGCGATCGCGATGACGCAGTTAATCGTATTTTTAGGTTGGATTCCCTTCCGATTGCCAAATGTGAATGATACGCAGATGTTTTTGCAAAGGCTATGGGGCTATGAGAGCGATCCGCAGTTTGGTGTAAAAATTTATGTGGAATCTCTTGGAATTACGATTGGACAAATTGCGTTATTAATGTTCGGTATATTCATCGCGTCATTGGTCGCCTATCGCTGCGATCGCGCTAAGTGGCAGTTACATTGGCAAGTAAAGTTATTTTTAGTTCCCATCAGTCTATTTCTAGTTAGTATCCTCAGTCCTGATAAGAAGCTTCCCTTTATCTATTTTGATTTTTAGATTTGCTTAAGGGCATCTCTAAAAAAGACTAAGAGAGACAAACATGAAAATCAAGAGCAATTAATTACCTAAACAACAAGATATTATCACGAGTATTTCTTGAGATTAGATAGACTATCTCTCCAACTTTAGCA
>JBILGV010000003.1:0-90283 GCA_044350865.1 Pseudanabaena sp.
ATTTTCTTTGTGATTTTATAAATAAAGTAGTGATTTATCGTTTATTTATTGAGAATGAAATCATTTAGAAGTTTTTTGATGCATTAAAATGGCTGAAACCCTTATTTCTTCTAGGTTGAGCAATTACAATAATTGGTATGAAGAGGCTTTGCCTCTCCGTAACAATTATTTGGTTCGCCAATCTTGCTGCGTATTTTTAGGTGATTTTAAGCATTCTTCGACGACTTCAGCGACATTGCGCCATGTAATATCATCACGTCCCAGCAATTCACGCAGTTGCACTAGACTATCTTCCAGTTCGAGATTGAATTTCTCAAAGGGTAATGGCGGCAATGCGCGATCAGGCGCTTGAAGGACTTTATTTAGAGCCTCTTTAACAAGATTAATAATTTGATTAGTCATCTCAGACTTGACTTTTTGTCGAAAACTCTGCAATCCTCGCCGACTAGTGGCATACATTGGGGGCAATCGATTTAAAACATAGGCAGCGACATCATCGACACTGAGCAGATCTTGCAAGGATTCATCAAGACGGGAAATTCGCCGCTCAATGATTGCCGAAACCAGACTTTCGAGAATATTGCTGTACTGATAGCCAGTCCCCGACATATAAGATTCAAAATCTTTGATCTCATCGGCAATATCTTTCTGAGTTTTGGAAATTTTGTTTGGGTCAGATACCAACAAATCGGCTGTGCGCCGCCTCACCGCATAACTGCGAGCCATTAAAGAATTCCGTTTATCTAGGCTGATATATGTACCATTAGATAAACTCTGATAAAAACCAGAATTCATGGCTTCACGGACGGTTTCAGGCAAATCTTTCCATTTCAGATATTCCTTATGAAACAACTTCCGTAACTTTGCCAGCGATCGCGCTTGCGTAACTAATTCATGATCGGGAATTGGTTCGGGTTGCCTTAAGACATCACTTTGGGTACTTAAAAATCCATTTCGTACTGTTTTAGCGATCGCCGAGCCAAGTTCTTGACTTGCCTTCTTGCGCTGTTGCACCCATCCACGCTCTGTGGTCGCATACATGGGCGGTAATCGATTGAGGGTATAGCCGATTACTTCACTCAAATCAACACGATTTTTCACATCAGTACTCAGTTTTTTGTACTGTGCTTCAGCTTCTTCTATTACTAACTCTTCTAGCGCATTTCTACAACTGCTCATATATGCCCGAACTCACAACTAGAACCATTGCTGCGGCTTCAACAGATTTTTGTGGGTGAAAACGAAATGTGACTGACATAACTGTTTCCTATCCTTATACCTCTCAATGCAATTATATGTCTTAATCAAAAGTCATTAATACTCTTGTCGGGAATAGTTGTTTTCGACAAACCTGCGATCGCTTTTAAATTTTGACAACGGATTAGTTCTGTAAATTCTGGCTTATCCCGTCCCGATAATTTCGCCGCCGCAGGAATTGCTTCTAGTAATGCTCTAGCTGCTTCAACTTCACCATAGCTACGCTTTTGAGCCACGGCGATCGCCTCATTATCTGCTAGTACCTGTACCTGTGAGCTTTTGTTACCACGCAAAATTTGATTGATGCCAATTGTGCCTAACAAAATGGCGATCGCGATACCCGTGACATCGCCTTGCACAGTTTCCACAAGCCCACCAACTATCGCCATCGCACCCACACCTTGATAGATACCAACTTGCAGCCACTTCGTTTGTTGCCGCCAGCTAATTTCTCTAAGTAGCAAAAGATCCCGCTCAGCCTCGACCAACTGTCGCCATAGCCGAAAATTGATCTCGATCTCTGTACCTTTAGCCCAAGGCAAAATCTGCGAGCTTGAGATTAGCTCAATTTGCTCAGGCTTAGATTTAATTGATGTCGTCATGCGCCAAGATGCAGGGAGGAGATCCCGCAAACGGGCGATTTCTTCGTTAATGTTCATATATAATTGAGCTTTCTGTTTGCCGTAGTAACCTTAGTAACCCATGAACAGTAACCCATCATGAGCAACAATCTAACTATCGCCGATGCTGAACGCATATTATGGGAGCTAAGTGACTTAGATCCAGAAACAGCAACGTTAGAAAGGCGATCGCAAATCTGCGAAGCGCTAGATTATTTAACCAGAGAGTCTGATTATCACATTTTCGGGATCTGTGCGGAAACTACCGCTCAAGCTTTGCAAACGTTACAAAATTATGCCGCCCATTTTCGCTATGAACTGCCTGAAGCAGATTTACCAGCGATCGCTGATGGCGTATACATCAAATATAATCCCCGCAGTCGCCGCTATCATACCGACAATTACAAGGGCGCTTATCGAGGCGTATTGATCTCGTTTCACACCGATTTCACCGATGGCTATAGCGGTACGCATGGACATTTTCCGCTTGATCTTTTTTAAATGCTGAACACGGATTAAGCGGATTAAAAGATTACACGGATTTTTTTGGATCTTTTAAAATCTGCGCAATCCATAAATCCGTTTAATCCGTGTTCAACCGCTTTAATCCGTGTTCCGATTTTTAGAAGGTTTCAGGAGTAAAACTTCCATGCAACCCATAGGGAACATGATGCTTTAAATGCAAAGTTGCGACAGGTTTACCAGTAATATTTTCCGCATCCAAAATCACTAAGTCTGAACGATTATGCTCAGCATCAAAAATCAAGGTTAATACCCAGCCAGCATCTTCGGCACTGTCAGCATGGCGATCGCGTGGTACAAAAATTGGCTCAGTAATAAAACCGCGTGGCGCAAAATTGTGGAATTCTTGCTTTCCAGTTTCTAGATCAATCTTCGCGATCGCTTGCATAGGTGCATTACCTGATTCTTTGGCGATCGCGCCAATATAGGCATAACGATATTTCTGTCCCACACAACGAGGATGCACCACAGGAAACTCACAGGAGCGCTCTAGTATCATTTCGCGTTTGACCGTACCAAGTTTGGGATTAATCGTGAATCGATAGAGCTGCCCCGCAATCACCTTGTCAAAATCGACATTCCGAAAATCGATATTTGGCTCCAACTTGGGATAGTCAGGATAGCAAACGGAATCAACAATAATTTCGGCACCATCTTCATAGGCGTTGCAATGGTGAAACACAAAACAGGGATCGGTTTCTAAAGTTTGCAAATTGCCTTGGCGATCGACAATCAAAAACTGACTTGGTGCATTGGGCTTTAGTTCAATACATTCCCCTGCGGTAGACAAGCCAAGAATAAACGGCAAAGGCTTGAAAGTCACAGGATTCTGCATGAAAATCCGATAGTTCGGCGTATAAACAAAATCATGTAAGAAACAAAATCCTGAAACTTTTACCTGCGATTCTGTGGATAATGCACCTTTGTCATTGATTTGGTAAATCGAGATTGTCGATTTTACTCCTTGCTCCACCCCAAAACCCCACAAATCCCCAGTGCGATCGTCTCGCCTTGGATGGGCTGTAAAGACCTGACTCGCCCCTAACTTGCTATCAAAATTTTCTAAACCCAAGGTATCCAAATTTTTAGGATTCAGCGAGTAAGGAAGCGACGCTTCCCATAGAGCCAACAACTTCCCACCCTGATAAACCACACTAGTATTCGCAACATTCTTATTTTTTAAATCAAAGATATTGCTTAGCCATCCGCCAGCTTTTTGAGTACCGAATACGCCGCGATATAAGATTTTCCCAGCTTTTTGTTCCGCAAGAAATTCGGGTGTTTTCACAAATTGGTTCGCGAAATGTGCCTTGCCATCTTTAAAGGCGATCGCGCAGATCATCCCATCACCATCAAAGGGATGTCCGTAGTTCTCTCCATTAACATCAAGCAGTCCAGGACCATTGCGAAATAAAGTCCCCTCTAGTTCCTGCGGTATATTCCCGTCGATCTCATCAATCCAATAAGCTTGCTCAGTTTTTAGCGACTCGTAACCTTTCAGCCAATCTTCACGCGAAAAAACGGGCGATATAGCCTGAACCATAAATCCTCAACAATAAATATTTATAAATAATTCTTTACATATTGTAACAAATCTAACGCAACTACAAAACACCTTTAGAACTAGGAATCATGCTGGCGCGGCGTGGATCAACTTCAACTGCCATGCGTAAAGCTCTTGCAAAAGCCTTGAACGATGCTTCAATAATGTGGTGAGAGTTGCCACTTTCCAATAGGCGGACATGTAATGTCATCTGGGCGTGATTGACAACCGCTTGGTAAAACTCACGAATTAGCTCAGTATCGTAAGTTCCGACACGCTGATTGGGAATTACTAAACCATAAACTAAATAAGGACGACCTGAAAAATCAAGGGCAACTTGGACTAAAGATTCATCAAGCGGTGCAACAAAATGACCAAAGCGGACGATACCTTTGCGATCGCCTAATGCTTTTGCCAAAGCTTGCCCCAACACTATCCCCACATCTTCATTAGTGTGATGATCATCAATATGTAGATCGCCCTTGGCTTGCACATCAAGATCGATTAATCCGTGAGAACAAATTTGATGCAACATATGATCGAGAAAGGGAACACCCGTATTGATATTCCCTTTGCCAGTGCCATCCAGATTAAGCGCTACGGTAACTTCCGTTTCACCAGTTTTGCGGTGGACTTTGGCAATGCGATCAGTGTCGTAGGACATAGGTGAGTAGGATTAAATAAAGAGTCAATGATCGGTAGTATACAATCAATGCAAAAACTGTTCCCAAAAAAGCTTAAAAAAGTTCTCATTTTGGGTGGGACTGGTGATGCGGTGAAACTCGCTGCTCAACTTGCAAATATTCCCAAAATAGAAGTAATTAGTTCCCTCGCAGGACGCACTAAAAAGCCATCGGCTCTGGTTGGACAAGTTCGCATTGGTGGCTTTGGTGGTGCGGAAGGATTGGCTAAGTATTTGCAAGAAAATGCGATCGATATTCTCATTGATGCTACCCATCCCTGTGCAGGACAGATTACCGTTAATGGCGCGATCGCTTCGCAGTTAGTAAATATTCCTCACCTAATGCTCGTTCGTCCTCAATGGGAAAGAGTGACTGGTGATAATTGGCTTGAAGTTGAGTCGATCGCGGCGGCGGCAAGAGCGATTCCTGAATTAGTACGGCGGGTATTTATTACATCAGGAAGACAACAACTAGAGCCGTTTTTAGAGCGATCGCGCCTTTATCCAGACATGTGGTACTTAATGCGATCAATCGATCCGCCTGATCTGGAATTACCTAATTGCAAAGTATTACTAGATCGTGGACCCTTTAATTTAGAACAGGAACGGCAGTTATTGAGTGAATATCAAATTGAGGCGATCGTTAGTAAAAATAGTGGCGGTGAGGCAACCTACGCCAAAATTATTGCGGCGCGGGAATTAGGAATTCCCATAATTATGGTGCAGCGTCCCGTAATGCCAGAAGGTGAAAAAGTGACAAGTATTATCGAGGCGATCGCTTGGTTAGAATTACAAATATAAAATTAAAAAAGCGCCGCATTGCGGCGCTTTTCTGGGATTTATTAGGATTTGTTAGGATTTTTTGCCATGACCATGAAATCTGATCCCTAAAAACACATCATAGATAAAACCAGCTAAATCTGGCATTTTAAATATCCCTAATGTCTGTGGCGAGCCATTGGCATCAAGAAGCGGCTTCATCTGATAGTAGGCGCTTTCGTAGTAATACCAAGGCACATTGGGCCATAAGTGATGAATTAGGTGATAATTCTGACCGAGCAGCATGATGTTTAGGAATTTACTGGGATAAACTCTGGCGTTTTTCCAGCGCGATCGCTCGACAAATGGACGATGGGGCAGATAATCAAAAAATAGTCCCAACAACAAACCCATGACGGCGGCTGGCACAAACCAGAAATTCATCATGTAGCCCAAAAAGCCCCATTGATAGCCGACAAAAATTGCCGCCACTACAATCAATCGACTAATCGCCCACTCTAACAACTCATAGTTACGATATAGACGACGCTTGAAAAAGAAAATCTCATGATAAAAGAAGCGAGCGGCGATCAACCATAGAGGTCCGCCAGTAGACACAAAGTGGTCTGGATCGTCTTCTTCGTCGTTGACATGGGCATGGTGCTGCATATGCACGCGAGTAAACACAGGGAATACAAATCCCTGCAAAATAGCGGCAATATGTCCGATCGCGGCATTGATAATCCGATTAGGATGGGCGACACCATGACAAGCATCGTGAATTACCGTTCCTAAGACATAGAGCGATGAAAAGTTACAAACAAATACGAGCCAGTCTGACCAGCCCCATACCCAATATCCTGTAGTCGATGCGGTTGCCAAAACAATCGAACCTAATAGCAGTAGTATTGTTGGATTAAATCCCTGCGCTGCGCCCATCAGACCGATTGGAACAGTTAGGGCTTTGCCCTGCTGCTGCATTGTGTCACTCCTTGATCAATTTCTTAACTTTATCTATTATGCGTTTTTGGTTTGGCGATCGCCAAACCGTAATATATTCAAAAAATATACAGAAAAAATATATTTTATTGTTGCGTTTTATTACATTTTTTATTATGAACCATGCTACCGATAATCGAGTGCGATCGCAACAATGATTTTGGGATTAAATTTATAGCATTCCTCAAATATAGTTAGCGATCGCGAGAAATCATGACAGGTTTACGCAGAATTATCTGTTCTACTCAAGGTGCAATTGATCTCCAAATTAATGGAGCATTAGGAATTCCTTTTAACGATCTAAATCTCGATCGCGCCGCTAAGTTACCAGAAATTTGTCGTTTTTTATATAAACAAGGACTAGATGGATTTTTACCCACTCTCGTCACTACATCCATCAAACAAATACACCGATCGCTATTTTTCCTAGCCAATGCAATCGCCCATCAAAAGCAAAATCCCGATCCTCACGAAGCCAAAATTTTAGGAGTCCATCTCGAAGGCCCGTTTCTGCATCCGGATAAACGGGGCGCACATCCACAACAATATCTATTACCACTTAATCTCGATAGATTGCATCAGGTATTAGGTGATTACACCGACATTATTAAACTTGTCACCCTCGCACCCGAACTCGATCCATCAGGGGAAACGATTCAATATTTACGCGATCGCCATATCATCGTCAGCTTAGGTCACTCTACGGCAAATGTAGAAGAAACAAGATTAGCGATCGCCCAAGGCGCAACGATGGTCACTCATGCGTTTAATGCCATGCCAAGTTTGCATCATCGCGATGTCGGTTTATTAGGCGCAGCAATCTTAAGCGATCGGGTTTGGTGCGGATTAATCGCCGATGGCGTTCATGTTTCGCCCGAAATGATCAAATTACTATATCGGATGAAAAAACAAATTTTTCTGGTTAGCGATGCCCTTGCGCCCCTTGGTTTACCCGATGGCACTTATCCTTGGGACGATCGCCAGATTACGATTAAAAAAGGTACAGCAAGACTACCTGATGGCACGCTCTCAGGTACTACGCTTCCATTGATTAACGCAGTTAATAAAGTGATCGAGTGGGGAGTTTGTGAACCAGAAAATGCTATTAAATTAGCGATCGATGCTCCACGTCTTGCCATGAATCTAGCGATCGATCAAGATGCGCCTCAAAGGCTCACTTGGTGCAGTTACTCGTTCTCTTATAATGTGTCTGCCGAATTTGCTCCCCCCAATTTTAAATCCGTCCATACTTCTTGGGGGTGTGAAGTTAATTGATAGAGTTAAATATCGGAAGCTAAGCTTACCTCGGACACAATATCAACTCCTGACTTAACAGCACCATTAAGATGGCGATCGCTATCAATATCTGTTTGCGGTTGATGCATTTTTAAAATCATCGACAAACTTTGCTTTAGCTTAGTTCTTGGGACAACCGCATCCACAAACCCGTGATCAAGTAAATATTCTGATGATTGGAACCCTTCAGGAATTTTTTGCTTGAGGGTCTGCTCAATTACCCGCCGTCCCGTAAAACCGATCAAAGCTTTTGGTTCTGCCAAAATCAGATCTCCAAGCATCGCAAAACTTGCCGTTACACCGCCCGTTGTCGGATTTGTCAAAACTGGTATATACAGCAAATTTGCCTGACGATGGCGCTCAAGAGCCGCAGAAGTCTTTGCCATTTGCATTAAGCTCAAAATTCCCTCTTGCATCCGCGCCCCACCAGAAGCACAGAAAATTAACGCAGGATAGCGCTTTGCCGTAGCAGTTTCTAGCATACGGGTAATCTTTTCGCCGACCACTGATCCCATGCTGCCGCCCATAAAGCGAAAATCCATCACAGCAAGCGCAGCATCACAGCCATCGATCTTGCCAGTACCAGTAATGACACCATCACTTAAGCCTGTTTTTTGCCTATATTCTTTGATGCGATCGATATAGGGCTTACGATCTTTAAATCCTAGAGGATCACAGGAAGTTAAATCTGCGTCCATCTCTTCCCATGTCCCCGCATCAATCAATTGAGCAATGCGTTCATACGCATTTACCTGATTGTGATGACCACAGTCAGGGCAAACCATCAAATTGGTTTTTAAATCCTTGACATAGGTTAAAGCACCACAACTAGAGCATTTGTGCCACAAACCATCAGGAATTTCACGTTCTTGAGAGTTTTGATTTAAATTAGGTGTTTTGCGGTAGTATGCTTCACTTGCGCGGGAACGGGTTTCAGCAAACCAATCAAACAGTGACATAGCGACTCACGGTTCACAGGATAGGCGTTGTTTAGTTGTTAATACTCTGGGAACAATAATTGTAACCAAAAATACAACCACAATTTTGTCATCATACAATGCTTTGGACTTCAGAAAACCCCTAAAAACTAAAATAGGGCGCTCTGCGCCCCATCTTACTTATTCCAAGGTTTCGCTAGGCTTTTGCTTTACCCGCTCAACTTGAGAATATTTCTCTACCACTTGGGTCACATCAAACAATGACTGCTGCAATGGTTTGATGGCAATTTGAATATCCTCGTAAGTCGCATCTTCAGATTCATATAAATTCTTAAGCACTTCCATATTCTTGAGTGTGGGTTCACGCAGGCTCTGTGTAATAACTGATGGACCGTTATCTCTGAGAATTTCTTCGACAGTACGAATCAGGTTCGACGCTTGGTTTCGCATATTGGCAAGCTCACGTCTGGCAGCATCCTCTTCTGAGTAGACCTCAGCTTCCATCCGCATTCTCTCAATTTCGCTAGGGCTTAAACCACCCGTATTAGTAATGCTAATCCCCTGCTCAACACCAGTATCAATATCCCGCGCTGATACCTTAAGGATGCCATTAGCATCAATATCAAAGGAAACTTCAATTTGGGGAATCCCACGCGGAGCAGGGCGAATACCTTCTAGCTCAAATTTACCGAGGGTTTTGTTATCTTCAGCCATCGCTCGCTCACCCTGTAGGACATGGATTTCTACCACTGATTGGTTATCAACTGCGGTGGAGAAGATTTGAGCCTTACTAGTGGGGATCGTGGTGTTGCGTTCTAAGTTTTTGGTAAATACCCCACCTTGGGTTTCTAAGCCAATCGAGAGCGGAATCACATCAAGTAATAACAGATCCTTGACTTCACCACCCAAAATACCAGCCTGCACAGCCGCACCGATCGCTACAGCTTCATCAGGATTAACAGATTGATCGGGTTTTCTGCCATCAAAGAATTTCGAGATTGCATCCTGTACAGCAGGAATCCTTGTTGAACCACCAACCAAAATGATCCGATTAATTTCTTTTGGTAATAACCCTGCATCTTTTAAAGCTTGAGCCGTCGGTTCGAGCGTCGCTTTTACCAGAGAGGCTGTAATTTCATCAAACTTGGAACGAGGAAAATCTAGCTCAATTGTTTTCGGTCCAGTCGCATCAGAAGCAATAAACGGCAAACTGATTAAGGTCGTAGGTGCGCTAGAAAGCTCAATTTTGGCTTTTTCAGCAGCTTCTTTGAGTCTCTGTAACGCGGTTTTGTCCTCAGTTAAGTCAATTCCCTCTTTTTGCTTAAAGTCAGCAACTAGCCAATCCACGATCAACGCATCAAAGTCATCACCACCAAGGTGATTATTTCCAGATGTCGCTTTTACTTCAAAAATGCCATCGCCGAGTTGCAGCACTGACACATCAAACGTGCCGCCGCCAAGGTCAAATACCAAGACGATTTGATCTTGATCCTGTTTGTCCAAACCATAGGCAAGCGCCGCCGCCGTTGGCTCGTTGACAATCCGCAATACCTCTAGCCCTGAAATTGATCCGGCATCTTTGGTAGCATTGCGCTGTGTGTCGGTGAAGTAGGCGGGGACAGTGATGACAGCCTGAGTTACTTCTTCACCTAAATAATTTTCGGCATCTTGCTTAAGTTTTTGCAGGATCATTGCCGAAATCTCTTGAGGAGTGTAGTTTTTTTGCGCAATCTGCACATTGACAGTATTGTCTTTACCTTTAACAGCAGTGTAAGGGACTCGACCCCGCTCTGATTCGGTTTCATCCCAACTACGTCCGATAAAGCGTTTGATGCTATAGACGGTGTTTACTGAGTTCGTAACGGATTGACGTTTGGCAACCTGTCCCACAATCCTTTCATTACTATCTTTAACGAAAGCAACAATACTCGGCGTGGTGCGCCCTCCTTCTGCACTAGAAATGACAACAGGCTTGCCACCCTCTAACACTGAAACACAACTATTTGTCGTACCAAGGTCGATTCCAATTACTTTCGACATAATTGCCAGTTCCGTTAAAAACTCTTCTAAAAGTTTAGCTTACTGAATTTCTATATAATGTAATTTAAGGGTAGTACTTTATGCGTATTTTAGGGAGTTTATTGCCCAAAGACTATGCCCAAAGATTATGCAAAAATACCATGCCCAAAGATTATGCAAAAGTACTATCCAAGCAAAGGGTTAAGTAGCGATCGCCTTATAAACCTTTGCTTAGTAACCCACAATTTAAGCAGATTCAGTTGAATCATTGCTAGATGAGTTTGCAGAATCGCCATCATCGCTGTCAATTTTGCCTGAAGACACTTTGACTAAAGAGTGACGCAATACGCGATCGTCGCTGACTAGATAGCCAGGGCGTAATTCTTCCATGATTATCCCTTCTTCATACTCAGTCGATGGCTCTTGCATAATCGCTTCATGGAAATTGGGATCAAATTCTTGACCGACACATTCCATTCTTGCCACACCAGTTTCTTTGAGGCACTTGAGCAACTGCTTGTATACCGATTGATAACTTTTATGAATTGATGCTTCGCCATCATTTTTAGGCGAAATTTGCAATTGCGCCCTCTCAAAGTCATCAACTACGGGCAGGATTTTTTTGAGAATCTTGCCTGTGATTGTGCCTTCTTGCTCCTCTTTGTCCCGCTCTGTACGTTTGCGGAAATTCTCGAAGTCGGCATATAGTCGCAAATACTGTTGCTTGCGATCGTCTAGCTGTTCTCTCAGCGAAGTCGATTCCGCGATTAACCCATTGATTTTTTCAAGGGTTGCGGCACTCGCAGCACTAGCTCGTCCTGTTTCAGGCTTAGTTTCGTTACTATCGGTTGGTGACTGAGATGGCTCAGCGTCCCCTTCTACGGTTTGATTTAATTCTTCGGTTGCAAGTTGTTGCAGCCGTGACTCAAGTACGTCATCATCTTCATCGATGAGGTCGTCAGAACTTTGGATGTTTTCTTCTTCGATCATTGCGGTAATACTCTTTTCGCGCTTTTCAGCCTAGCAGTTAATTGCTAAGAGTTGGCATTTAATTGAAATCTAAACGTTTGGTTTTGACGATTTTTTGCCAATCAACCCGATTTTACTCTTTATCTGAGACAACGTATAGACTTTAATAAATTTCTCAGCATAAAGTCCGATCCAATGATGATGTTGTTATTTTAGGTGTCTTAATTTACAAAGACTTTAGTTGGGTGTATATGAATATGAATAGCGATCGCTTATTCATAACGCACAATTAAGGGTCGATTTGGTGGAATTACCACTTTCAGCCACATTGCCAGAGGCGAGAGTACAGAGATATTTACGGACATTCGGCGCAAGATTTAAAACATTAGTAAAATCGGCGGCTTCGATACTGCCAATATTTTCAACGATCGCATTGCGGAAATTAGCACCATTAAAATTTGTCCCTGTAAATTCAATTAAGACTAGTTTCGCGGCGGTGAGATTTGCGGTGTTGAGGTTGGCGTTAGAGAGATTAGTAAGATGTAGCTCGGCCGATCGCAAATCTGCTAGAGATAAATCGGCTCCATCAAGGATGGCATCACTAAGATTAGCTGCCGCTAAATTGCTGTCGCGGAGATTTGACTTGACAAGATTAGCTTTACGAAGATTAGCTAAGACTAAATTTGCACCGTTGAGATTGGCGGCATTGAGATCGGCTTCACTGAGATTAGTTTTCATCAATTCGGCTTTTTGCAACATCGCGGAGCCTAGTTTTGCTTGAAATAAATTTACTCGTAATAAATTAGCCTGACTTAAATTGGCTTCGGCAAGATTAGAAAAAGAGAGATTTGCGTCAATCAAACTAGAATTACTCAGATCAGCGCCGCGAAGATCGACTTTTGCGAGTTTGATGTTGTCTAAGTTCGCATTTTTGAGAATTACTTGTCGTAAATCAATTTTTTCAATCACCGATCCACTCAAATTAATATTGCGAAGATCTTGTCCTTGTAAGCGATCGCCTTGAGCGCCTGTTAACTGCACATTCCGAAAATCGCGCTGCCCCTCTGCATATTTAGTAAGCAAAGTTGTTGCCGTGATTGGGGTTAATTTAGTCGTTGGTGTGGCGATCGGCAATGGGGAGTTGGTGGGTGCAGAAGTTGCAATTTGTGGGTCAGGGGTTTTATTAACTTGAGGTTGTTGAGTCGGCTGATTGTTTTTGGATGTGAAGAAAATACTGCTAAACACAGCCAATAAACTTAAGCCAAAGAATACTACTGGTAAGTAAGTTTGGTGATTTTTGTTGGCGGATGTGGATTCTTGCTTTGACTTGCTGCTGTTGCTAGTTGTTTGCTGCTCCTTACCATGACAACGCAAAATCAAGCGATCGCACAAATCACGAGTCTCATCATCAGGAATATTAGAAATTGCTTGAAATACTGGCGATAATTCTGGCTCTTGGAAATCATTTTGCCGAAAAATCAAGTTTTTATTGTCTTCATGAAAGTTTTCCCAAAGATTTGGCTCATTGGCAAGGGCTCGAAGGGACAGGGAAATTACGGCAAAGGAAAAATCATCAAGGCGATCGCTAAAATCTTTGGGCGATCGCTGGGGCGGCTGATAGTTAGGATGACCGATTTCAAGGGGCGGCGCACCATGCAGGGCGGGGACATACATTCCGTCATAGTCCACCAGTTTCAATTCTCCCTGATCATCCACCATGATATTGCCATGCTGTAAGTCACCGTGGGCGATCCCCACCTTTTGTAAATCCTTTTGCAGTTCTTGCAATTGGCGATCTAAGCGCAGTAATACCTGCGAATCATCAAGATATTCACCAATATAGCGATCGAGTTCTACCCCCTGCACCCAATCCATTTTCAAAATTGGATACCATTCACCCTTAACTAAAATGCCTTGGGCAATAAATTCAAAATTAACGAGATAAGGAATTTGATGTTTTGCTAAATATTCACTAATCGCTTGATAACGCTGCTGCACATCGGACTGTGGGGTACGGGTAAAACAGCGCACCGCCCAACAGCGATCGCCCTGAATTGATTTTTGCGTTAATTTATAAACCGTTGCAAAATTGCCTGACCATAATAAAACCCTGCCCCGCGAGTTTTTAGAAGTGAGCGCTTGCTTGAGATCGGGATCGGCAAAGCAAAGCTGCGGATTTTGCACCGCGATCGTGAAGTCAATATTTAACGGCCAAGTTTGAATATTGGTCATGGTTGGCAACGAATTTCTAACCCCAGTAGCGTTTTATCGATCATCTTGATGCTTCTTTTCGTAATTCTTTGCGGACTTCTTTAACAATTTCACAAATTTCTTCAGTCGAAAGAGCATCGGGATCGTCTTCAAGCAAATTTCGTCTTTGTCTGAGTTCTTCCCAACTTAATTTAGGGGCTTTGCTAAATGTAATGCTATCTTCAAGAATCATTAGATTTCAAACCTTCTTCTAGGAATATCCTGAGCATCTGGTTCAGCACCAAAGAGATTAAGCAAATCTTGCTTTGATGAGCTATTTATTGCTGCGTTTATTGATGTTGATCGATCTTCAAGAACAGTGATAAACAAGCGACCCGATCTAATATCTGGCTTTTCAGCCAACCACTTGACTTGTCCATCTTGAATTATGGCTTCGTAGGTTTTGAGCATTGGTTTATCTCTTGGTTTCTAGGCACAATAGCGTTGTATCGTCATTGGCGATTTCATGCCGATCGCGCAACTCGTTTACCCAATTTGCAAACATATCTTGAGAGCTAATCTCATCTAATTTTACCCAAGGATCTTGATTAGCTTCCAGTTGTTTAAAAATCCAACAGGCGATCGCATCAGTCGCGAAATAAAAGCGATCGCACACTTCAGCAACTCCATTAATTTTAGAAAAAGAAATTTGCTCAACCTTACTATGCGTCGCAATCAATCGCGGTCGATTACCAAATTCTTCACTTTGTTTTAAAGGAAAGCTTTTCCGTAATTCGTAATTCGTAATTCGTAATTCACAATTCCTAACCACAAACAAACAAGAATCTCCCACCGCGATCGCTTTCCAACTTAAATCAGGCAAAATCTCTAATCCCAAAAAAGTCGCAAACGCCCCCTGTTCTACCTTGCGCTTGGCAAACCAAGATAAATTTTGATTTTCTAGCCATTGTTGCCAATTTTGCTGGGCTGTAACGAGCCAAGAAGATTTTGGTTGATCGTGATTTATAAAAGCCGTAACTAGCTCTTTCGCCCATTCCTGAGAAAACGAAGATTCGGTTGCGCCATCGGATAGGGCTATGGAAAATAGGCGATCGCTTTTGCCATAATTCCAAATATCTTCACATTCGCTGAAATCATTTCCTGCTTTTTGTACAGAAAAACTTTGGGTAATCTCAAAATTAGGGATTACTTTCGGTTTAGCAGTAGCAGGCGGATTATATAAATGGCGATCGCTATATTTACGACTATGATCATTAGCCTTAAAGCCAAAATTTGCAGACCCATATCGAGTATGCAAACCAGCAAAAGGATTAACTTGAGAAAAACTAGGCACTATGTTTTAGCGGCACTATATTTGAGATTTTGGGTGATCAGATAAAGGTTGAAAATTTACACGAAGTGTAAATTTTCAACCACATAAATATTAAGCGATCGCTAAAGATGCTAGAGGATTGGGAATTGAAGCACTGGGAGCCGTAAACTCACCCGTTACCACAAACTCCAAACGCAGCTTTAGCCAACGCATTGTGTTGGCATCGGTTGTGACGATCGCTGCCGCAGGTTGGGGAATTTGCTTTTTGATACTTGCTAACTCAGGAGCTTCTAGGAAAGCAGGATTTTCAATCAACCAAAAATTAAGTTCTAGATTACGAGCCGCAAAATTACGACGACGCTCCGACAACGTCTCACTTAAAGGTTTTCCTTCGTCTTCAACTAAATACTTACGGCTTGCCGCGACAAAATAATACTGCTGAGAATCTGACATAAATTTCTTTAACTTAACAAGGTAATTGGCTTGTAAAGCCAGATCTATGTTAACGCCTATTTAACTTGCCAAATCTTGCGATAGATTAAGCTGCGGTGTTAACTCCAACACATTATTTAAAACTAGATCCGCGCCATTATCTCTAAGTAACGTGGCATAGCGATCGCGCAAATCCTCGCTCACATGGGGCGGGATCACGCCAACTGCCACATATCGATAACTGGGATCGTAGATTCTAGCTTTTACCACTGTCAGCATATCCGCTACTGTGTCCCCCACATATACAACCAAACTAGGTTTAGTTTGCATAAGCTCGATTTGCTTCACAGCTAGTAAAAGTCCTGTGGGATCGGGTTTACCTGCGGCATCCTCCATCGCTATTAACACAGGATCGGCGATCGCTAAGCGCTGCAACACATAACCAGCCGAAGCCCTTGTCGCGCCACTAAAAAATCCCCAGCCAATTCCCGCCGATGTCAACTCCTGAAAATATTCTGTTGTGGCAATCAAAGGCTCACTGGCAATATAACCATCCGACCAGTCAGGATTGTTCCCACGATAGCGAATCTGAAAGTACTCTACGATCGCCTCATAGGAAATTTCGCTCTCTTGCCCTAATTCACGAAAATATCTAGCAATTAATTCCTGCGAAGCCTCCCAGTCATTATTCCAGATCCCTTCAGACTTCAGTTCATCAATTTCTTCGGATGTAGGACGGTAGGCAGATTTTGTAAAGAATTCAACTGTATCTGCTAGCGCTCGGCGGTATGAACCCGACACATCGCGAATTACACCATCAATATCAAATATAAAAAATTTTTTCGAGATGTGATTTAAGGTTTCAGTCATGTTAGTATCTAAGATCGCTACTTTAATATTTAGTTTAACTTTTACTTTTCTTGGAGGTAGGTAGCATTGTCCCAGTTTATTCTAAAAATCTTATGGTTAGAGAATAACGTAGCTCTTGCCGTCGATCAAGTCGTTGGCAAAGGTTTCAGTCCTCTCACCAAGTATTTCTTCTGGCCCCGTGATGATGCTTGGGATCAACTCAAATCAGAAATGGAAAGCAAGCCTTGGATTGCCGATCAAGATCGGATTGAAATTTTAAATAAGGCGACTGAAGTAATTAATTACTGGCAACAAGAGGGCAAAAATCGCCCGATGACTGAAGCCCAAGGTAAATTCCCTGATGTCATATTTACTGGCAGTAACTAAATAAGTCAACCGCATTAGCAGTTAACATATAACCACAAAAAAGTAGGGGCAATTCATGAGTTGCCCCTACTTTTTTTGTTTCACTAAAGAAGGTTTGCTTAGCAAACCTTCTTTAGATTAGATTTATTTATCAAGATCAGGCATAGATAGTACAGCCTCAGTCTTACGGTCAATACCTTTTTCAAAGCCAGCAACTGCGGCGCGGGCGCGACCAGCATGCCACAAGTGACCAACTAAGAACATGAAGGACAATACGAAGTGAGAAGTAGACAACCAAGAGCGAGGAGAAACGAAGTTAACCGCGTTGATTTCAGTAATAACACCGCCAACAGAGTTCAAAGAACCCAAAGGAGCGTGAGTCATGTACTCAGCAGCGCGACGCACTTGCCAAGGTTGAACGTCATTCTTAAGTTTGTCGATGTCCAAACCGTTAGGACCACGAAGAGGCTCCAACCAAGGACCACGGAAATCCCAGAAACGCATGGTTTCACCACCGAAGATAACTTCTCCAGAAGGGGAACGCATCAAGTATTTACCCAAACCAGTAGGACCTTGTGAAGTTGCAATATTTGCACCCAACTTTTGGTCACGGACTAGATAAGTAAAAGCTTGAGACTGAGAAGCTTCAGCGCCAGTAGGACCAAAGAATTCGCTAGGGTAAACAGTGTTGTTGAACCAAACAAAGCAAGTAGCGATGAAAGCCATGAAGCTCAAAGCGCCGAGGCTATAGGACAGATATGCTTCACCAGACCAAACAAGAGCGCGTCTTGCCCAACCGAAAGGCTTAGTGAGAATATGCCAAATGCCGCCGCCGATGCAGATTAAGCCAATCCAGATATGTCCACCGACTACATCTTCGAGGTTGTCAACACCGACGATGTTGCCTTCACCACCAAAGGGAGAGTTGAGTAAGTAGCCAAAGATCACAACGGGATTAATCGTTGGATTGGTAATCACGCGAACATCGCCACCACCTGGAGCCCAAGTATCGTAGAGTCCGCCAAAGAACATCGCCTTGAATACGAGGAGCAATGCACCGCAGCCCAACAAGATCAGGTGATACCCGATGATATTGGTCATTTGGTTCTTGTCTTTCCAGTCGTAACCAAAGAAGGAGGAATAGTTTTCAAGAACTTCAGGTCCACGCAAAGCGTGGTAAATACCACCAAAGCCAAGTACAGCCGAAGAAATGAGGTGTAATACGCCAACTACGAAGTATGGGAATACATCCACAACTTCACCACCAGCACCAACGCCCCAACCTTGAGTGGCGAGGTGAGGTAGGAGGATAAAGCCTTGTTCGTACATGGGCTTTTCAGGAACAAAGTGGGCGACTTCAAATAAAGTCATCGCACCAGCCCAGAAAACGATCAAACCAGCGTGAGCAACGTGAGCGCCCAGCAGTTTGCCAGAAAGGTTAATGAGTCTTGCGTTACCAGACCACCAAGCGAAGCCAGATGTATCTTGTGTACGCCCACCCACTCCTAATGAGTTTAAGTTAATGGTCGTTGTCACGAGAGTTTATCTCCAGAAAAAATTTATGAGTTTTATGAGTTTAAAGTGCAAATAATTTTTAAGCTATCAGTTATCAGATAGTTAGCTGCCAACTTTTAGAGATTTGATGAAATCCATCATAATCCAAAAACTAGTAGAACCGCGCTGATATCTGATAGCTAAATTTTGCAATTTTCCTCAAAAAAATGCCTACAGCAAGCTGCAAGCATTTTTTTAGTTTTAAATTTATAGTGCGTTACCGCGAGGCAATACTTCTTCAGGGAAAATGAATTTTTCGGCGGGTTGGTCTTGAGGAGCCATCCAAGCGCGAATACCTTCGTTCAAGAGCAAGTTCTTGGTGTAGAAAGTTTCAAATTCAGGATCTTCTGCAGCGCGGACTTCTTGTGATACGAAGTCATAAGCACGCAAGTTCAATGCTAGTCCGACAATACCAACGCTGCTGAACCATAGTCCAGTTACGGGTACAAATAGCATGAAGAAGTGCAACCAACGCTTGTTGGAGAATGCGATACCGAAGATTTGGCTCCAGAAGCGGTTAGCCGTTACCATCGAGTAGGTTTCTTCAGCTTGAGTTGGGTTGAAAGCTTTGAAGGTGTTAGAGCTAGAGCCTTCGCCATCTTCAAACAAGGTGTTTTCAACAGTTGCACCGTGGATAGCGCAAAGTAATGCGCCACCGAGGATACCTGCTACGCCCATCATGTGGAAGGGGTTGAGAGTCCAGTTGTGGAAACCTTGTAGGAACAAGATGAAGCGGAAGATACCTGCTACGCCGAAGGTAGGTCCAAAGAACCAACCAGATTGACCCAAGGGGTACATCAAAAATACGGATACGAATACGGCGATAGGACCAGAGAAGGCGATCGCATTGTAAGGACGGATACCGACTAGACGAGCGATTTCAAATTGACGTAGCATGAAGCCGATCAAAGCAAAAGCGCCATGTAGTGCGAGGAATGTCCACAAACCACCGATTTGACACCAACGGGTGAAGTCGCCTTGAGCTTCAGGTCCCCATAGTAGTACTAGGGAATGTCCGACACTGAGAGGAGGAGAGGACACTGCCACAGTGAGAATATTACAGCCTTCGAGGAAGCTAGAAGCTAGTCCGTGGCTATACCAAGATGATACGAATGTGATGCCTGTGAACCAGCCACCAATGGATAAAAATGCGGTGGGGAATAGCAATAAGCCACTCCAGCCGATGAATACGAAACGATCGCGCTTTAGCCAGTCGTCAAGATTGTCAAACCAACCTCTTTCAACTTCCTGCGATCTGCCCATTGCAATGGTCATAATCTTAAATCCTGCTTTTAACGGAGGGTATTTATATGGATTTGAAAATTAGCTTAACACATCTTTACGTTTGCCTTGTGAGAAAATACTTTTATGGCTCTAACTCTATCTAGATAAAGGTTTGAGGCATATATTTAAAGTAGAAATATCATTAGGAAACCTTAAAAAAGTATTAAGTAGTGCTTATTTACGCCCTGAGGGGTACGAGTTAGCAATTTGATATATTAGTTAACAATACAACAGCCTTGAATCAAGTCCAATGAAATGACCCAAACTTCTCTTATTCCCGACTTAAATCAAGATCGATATCCTCAGGAAAAACCTCAGCCCTTGCTGTCCCCTGAAACTCCTCAACCTAATTTTTTATCGGCAGATTTTCGGCAAGAGGTACTGGCGCTGACGACACGTTTGTTTATTCAGTTGCGCCGTCGCCCCACGACATTAATCGCAGGGGTGATTCAACCATTGATGTGGTTGCTCCTTTTTGGTGCATTGTTTAGCGGTTTGCCTGAGGGTTTATTGGGAAATAGTCAGACTTATTTACAATTTTTAGCGGCGGGAATTATTGTCTTTACAGCTTTTAGCAGTGCGCTTAATTCAGGATTGCCAATGTTGTTCGATCGCGAATTTGGTTTTCTCAATCGCATCTTAGTCGCGCCATTGGTTTCACGATTTTCGATTATTGCCGCCTCGGCAATTTTTATTGTGGCGTTGAGTTTGGTGCAAACTGTGGCGATCGTTACGGTCAGTGGTTTGATGGGGGCGGGTTTACCCAGTTTGAGCGGCTTAACCGTAATGGCGCTCATCCTATCTTTGCTGATTGTCGATTTTACAATGTTGAGTCTCGGACTTGCCTTTGCGATGCCAGGACATCAGGAAATGCTTGCCTTTATCTTTTTGGTAAATTTACCCTTGATGTTTTCTAGTACTGCGCTTGCGCCGCTCTCGCTGATGCCGACTTGGTTAAAGTGGATCGCTAGCCTCAATCCTTTGTCTTGGGCGATCGAACCGATTCGCTATGTTTATAGCCATAGCACTTGGGCTTGGAATAGCGTGGTATTTACGGCTCCTTGGGGAAATATGACGATTTTGACATCTGCGATCGCTTTATTTAGTTTTGGCGTAGCGGTCGCCATCTTAATTCGTGGCACTTTACGTCGGGGCGTAGCATGATTCCAGAAACAGGTGAAGTTCCTACTACTTTTCCTGATGTTCAACCCTTTGCTGATAACTGGTCATATCTCAAAGCGGAACTGGCTTGGCTTGATCGCGTACTGATGCGATCGCTGGCTAAGCAAAAGCAAAATAATCAAGAGGTTGATCGCGTGGCTCGGTCGAATGTAGATCGCGCTACGAGTCACTGGTGGAAAGGATTTATGGCGATCGATCCTTCCAAGGGCGGCAGTGTCCCGCCTGCTCATGTACCACAGATTAACCATCCCCTTGGACGTTATGGCGATCGTCTCGAAGCTAGTCGTCGTCAAAATATTCGCTTAGCAATTCCGACTTTGTGCGATCGCCTTGAGTTAAGTCACTTTGAGCGGGATTTACTAGTTCTCTGTCTCGCTCCCGAAATCAGCCGCCGCTATGAAAAGCTATATGGGTTTCTTAACAATGATGAAACCAATTGTAAACAACCCACTGTTGATCTGGCGCTACGTCTTTTTTGTCGCTCCGATGCGGATTGGCGCGATGCGAGGGGCAAATTCTCGACTACAGCGCCCTTGATCAAGCGCAAAATTATTCAGTTGTATTTACCAGCGAATAGTACAGCGCGATCGCTACTTGCTAAAGCAGCATTGATCAGCGACAAAGCCGTTAATTATTTACTTAGTGAAGATTTACCCATTGAAGCGATCGTGCCAAAACCAAGGTCAATAAAATAAAGGGACACTTTGTGTCCCTGTTATTTTATTGATTACATTGAGAATCTGCGGCTACACGCATTGAACCTAATATTGTCGAAATAATCACGCATTTTTTGCGATCGCCGCCAACTTTACCAACAAAGGTAATACGCCCCAATTCTCCTAAACCATTGGGAATACCTTGAGATCTAAACTGCACCCGATATACATCTGGCTCTGGAACTGCGGTTAATTTCGTAAGGGTTGTTCTTGGTTGTGATTCTGTATTATCAACAATACGCACGCCCTGCTCAAAGTTTTCCCAAGGCAAACTGTCCCAATAAGCTTGGTTTGTTGTGGTTGTTGGCGTTTTATGAATTGCGTATTGAGCAAAACTACTGGTATTTCTAAAAGTCGCTTGCCACATAGTTTGATCGCGTTTGGCATAGCTTTGAGCTAAGCGTATAGTACTGAATGCGCGACTCTGTGCTGAATTCAATCTTTGATTATTTACAAAAGCTGCCCAAGATAGCGCAGCGATCGCCACTAAGATGCCAACCATCAACATTACAACTAAAATTTCGATCAGCGTAAATCCTAAGTTTGTGCGACTGCGACCCCGCTTACGATCACTCTTCAACTTTTTAACCATGATTTTTTGCGATTTTGAGGTGCAATTATTCACTGGTCAATAAATTAGCAGATTATCACAAGATTTTCAACCTAATTTTTTGAGTTAGTTACAAGCTGAACCACTCCCTGATTTCACTGATCCTAAAATCGTAGTAATGGAAGTACAACGATTAAGCCCAGCACTATTGTTTACACCGATGGTAATTTTAAGAGGATAGTCAGTAAAAGTAGCAGTATTTACCTTGCTGGGAAGTCCCTGAGAGTTAAACTCAATAGTCAAAGGTAGCGGAACTGTTGTTGGTGCAGTTGCTTTGGTAACAGATAAAACCCTTACCCCCTGCTCTAAATATTGATATTGCGATGTGCCACTCCTGATATAAGCTCCATTAGTTGGATCGTTACCAATCACAAACGTAGCTGTTGTACTACCTCTCTTTGCTGTAGATTGAGCATCTTTTAAGGTGCTAAATACACGACTCTGTGATGCACTCATGCGATTATTGGTGACAAACGATAACCAAGATGGAGCCGCGATCGCTGTTAAAATCCCCACCATCATAATGACAATTAAAATTTCGATTAACGTAAAACCGCGATCGCGCCTCTGCCAATATGCTCCACGCCAATATGCTCCACGCGAATATACCCCACAATTTTTTAGATATAACCACAACATTTGAATAGCTCCTTAAGGATATTTTCGACCAACTTTTGCATTGAGAAAGACTCTTAGAGGCTGATTGAAACCAAATACAGGGGCAATTTATGAATTACACCTACAACAAAACCATCCTTTCAAGTCTTTTTGCGTAAGTTGCATCTCTATTGGAAGAACAACTTTCCACGTCCATAGGCGCGGACATTACCCGTGGATAGATAAGTACTGGAAGCTCTTCGGCTAGTTTCGGCTTGATTTGGGCGCATTCGAGCCATAGCATTACCACGCAAATAAATTCTGGCTGCGGTTTGAGTAGAATTGACACAGACATAAAAACTACTCAAAGTCTCAGATAAATTAGACGAAGTAGTTTTGAATTCCGCAGGAACTCGTTGAGCTACATCCTCATTCCCAGCCTTACCAACACCAATATTCGCATCAGAACAGCTTACATTTGTACTTGCAGTTCCTGCCACTGGGGTATTTGGAGTATTTGGAGTATTGGCTATATCAGCAGATGAATTACCTGATATACCGTCATCTTGAAGGGTAGTGTAAGGTGTATCGTCAACGAAATCTAATAAAACCGTTAGTTTAGTTGGAGAATAAGGAGAAGTAGCGGGGGGCGGAAAGTAAGCAGTAGGAGTTTTTTGCCATATTTTCATTACTGTTGGAAGGTCGCCTTTAGATGGATCGAACGGTGTAAATCCATCGTCAGGAATCGTCCAATAATTGATAAATGTAGTTGCACCAGCATCGACTTGAACCCTTTTAGCTGGCTTGGGGTCGGCACAGTTGGCAATTGTACTCAATGTGCAGGTTGCGTGACGTATCCCATCTTTTAGTTCCCAACGTCCGATCCTTGCTGCTCTTGACCAAGAGACCTTATTGCCACTGTCATCGGTCTCGTTTCCATTTTGATTGTTATAAATCAAATAATAAGCGACTAGAGAATATGTATAACGACCCGAACCTTTGGGATTTCCATTAGCATCATCGCAGCCTGTTTCCGTGGTAGATGTACCAAACTCCAAACAACCGACTCTTTTCTTAAGAGATGGATTTGGGGGGATTGTTGGATCTACATTAAGTTGATCTGTCGGCTCATAGTAACGGCGCTTCCAGAAAACTAGAACAGGAGTACTGTTGGTAAAAGTAGGAAGTTGATCTTTAATCCCATCGGGATTATTCAGAGACAAAGTGTCGGCATTGTAAATATAAACAGCCTCCTGCAAATCATCTGCCATATAGTTAAGAGCTGTTTGGATATCTCCTTGTGATTCAGATTTAGCCTGCTCAGTCCGATCAGTTTCCAAAATATTGACGGTGAATGATAGCAATGTACTGACAATAATTGTCGTAATTAACATGGCAACCAAAAGTTCAACCAAGGTAAACCCCCAGGCAAAATTTTGTTTGTTTTTTGAAGATACTTTTGTCGATCGCCATACTCTGCGATCACGGAAAAGCATCTTCGCGAACCAACGTTTCAAATTTCTGAAGAATTTGGATATAAAAAACATCATGGCTTTCAACTACCTAGAAGCGGCTTTTGATTTGAGCAAGTGTACTGGTACTAGGATAAACATCAAGCTTTACGACAACGACAGGACAGGCGATCGAATCTCCTGAACTCGCAAAAGTCCGACGGGCATTAGGACATTTTGACTCATCATTACCAGTCTGCAATGTCAGTCCAGACTTTATAGCTGACAGATTTGAACCACTCTGTTGAAACGCATCGGCTCGATATACACGAAGTTGCATGTAAAAACCCTGCGTTGTCACATCTGTACCACCACTTCGCATGGGTTGAACTACCAAATCTTGGGGATCGTTAACACTAAATCCATTGCCATTACTATCAATTTTAACTCCCTGAATTGCGTTTAAACTATCCAAGTTAGAGTTAGATGGCGCTGCAACATCTGAGAAATACTGACTTGCTGAAGTATTTGCAGGAAGCGTACTAATAAACGGAAAAGATGAACCCGAAGAGGTGATATCAATGACCCCCGATCGCACACCATCGACATAACCACGAGCAGCTTGGGTGGCTAGCTCAGCCCGCCTAGCTTGCACTCGCGCCGATGTACTTAAAACCACCATCGGTAAAATAGCTGTCATTAGAATACTGACCACGACCACAGCCATCAGAGACTCTATCAGTGAAAATCCAGCCTCTGTCGATGGCAAATACCTGAGCATGCACCTGATAAGCAATAGGCGTTTATTTAATCGAGTATTTATGTTTCGCATAGCGGTTCACCTGATTGAAATTAGCAGTGATTAATAAGGAAATTATAAACAAGGGGCTTCAGCCCCTTATTATTTTGAGCGATTATTTTGATCGCGCAAATCACTATTTCTTAAGATGTGGGACTATACACCTTGCTTGCAGTTAGGGTATCACACTCGGATGGACGATCTTTAACACCCAGTGCGTAGTCAGTATAGTTGGATGGTTTGGTTCCTAGTCGCTGCTCATAGGTCGGATTGACAGATTTAGGATCAGTGGCGGCGGAAGGATTTACAGTCCTAGCCTCAAGAACGCTTGGAGCAGGTTGCAAAGCACAAAGCATAGTTTTTACCCAAGGATCATCTTTGCTAGATTCTCTAAAGAACTCGTTGGGGTTAGGTAGTGCTTGTGAGAAGCGCTGAGCGAACAAGTCTGGCTGTTGTACCAGTAGACCCACATCAAATCCCCATAAACGTCTTGGGGGCGCGTAGAAGGGAACCGACTGTACCGTGATCGATTGGTAATATTTCGCAAAGTTACTCAGAGGCTCACTAATCGCAGCAGGGTTGGCAAACCAAGTCTGGATGTCACTACTGGTCTCAATACAGGTATTACGAGTGCCGTAATTTAACACTGCATCATCAGCTACGCAATTGGCGATCGCTAAGCTAGTGTAAGGTGCAGTAGATGAGAATGTTGCCGTGGAAAAGGTACTGCGTGTATTTTGGATAAATCCACCTGCAATCTTGGCTGACAGCCCTGACCAGTTCTCCATAAACCTGACAAAGTTATGTAAGCCTCCGCCAGTTTCAGCCGTATAGATAGCTGTGTTGGGCGTAACAGCAGCAGCCGATGTGGTGTAAGGCACATAGGAACGGGAAGGGGTATTACCTGCGACAAAGTAAATATTCACCGTCGCCGAACTCGCTCTTTGTGTCCATTGCCCTCTTCCGTCTGTGGGGGTAGCTTGAGGAGCGCCATTGATTCCGCCCACATATCTTAAAGCCGCAGAGGGTTGAGGCAATGTAGACAATGAGGTTGACGGAGCAACCGTAAAGGTCATTGGTGCATGGATTTGCAAGACGGGAACAACTACTGGCTCATTCACGGTGGTCATGGCGGTGATCATCGCGGTTGAGTCAACCCCAGTCGCACCTGCAACAGCATCAGTTGCCGCTTGGTTAGTCGTAACTCCTCTGAAGCCTAAGAATCTCGCACTTCTAATCGAGACACCTTTGCCATTGACAGTATTACCAATGTTTAAGCCTGTAGTGTTGGTGGTACTGCCTGCCCCAGTAGCTGGCATATTACCAATGAAATTACCAACTAATACAGTCGGCTTACCAACGGTAGAACCCTTAATAGTTAAGGCTTTTGCCCCTGTTTGTCCAAATACCCAGAAGACCTTATTGGGATCAACTCCATTGAGTTTGACGTACAAGCCGTCAATGGTGACATCACCAACCGTTGATGGAACACGGAGAATAAAGGTGGGATCGTTCTTGCCATTAGCATTAAGGGTTAGCGAAGAATAGGTTGCCGTGGCATTTGCAAAGGAAGTGAAGTTAGCAGCCGTCAGATCTAGAACATTCGGGCTTGCACTACTGAGAGCGTTGACTGCGAAGGCTGACGAAGTACCATTTCCTGTCAATGTGACAGCTTGTACCTGTCCGCCAGTTGGAGTAGCGGCAGCAGTTAGCGATCGCAGGGCTGACGCAAAATTAACGATCGCATTACGAGGATTACCCAAATTCGTCGGACAAGTGCTACCAGTGATATCAGCAAGTAAATTTGTAGTAGAAGGAGCAGATAAACTGCTGATACCAGATTGCTCAACCGCTTGATATCTTCTCGAAGCACCTGTGACACCGCAGACGGTAAACGATGAGGCTGGTTGATTGGTATCACTGCCACTGGGGAATACAGGATTGGCGGGTAAATTGAGATTGATGGTTGCACCTGAATCAGTGCAGGTTTTATCGATTAAGCCTGTTGTGGGATTAATACAAACTGTCGGTGGCAAGATTAATGGAGCTGGTTGAGCGGTGTTAAATGTGCCATTGGATGTGGGATTTGCCACGGTCGAGTCATAGCTGGTGTTGTAAACAAACAAATTGCTTACGTTGCCATATCTAACCGTATTACTATTTCCAGTCTGGTCGGAGGCTGCCGAAGTGGTTCTGAACCACAGCGATCGCGCCACGGTCTGAGGCAAGGTCTTCTGCATACCGGGCAACATTGGCGCTTGACTATTCTCAGTATTGCCATTGCCGCCAGAGATGACAATTGTATCTTCAGGGGCAATATCAGGGAATTGATACTGACTGCCATTCAGTACCCAAGCACTGTTGTCATTAACCGTAGGAGTAAACGAATAACTCCTAGAGCTATATCCTCGGAAGGGATAGTAGCCAGTAGCGGATTCAGGGGCGGCAGGATAGGCGGCGGCTACTGATCTTGTGGCAGTCCGATTCCTTATAAGCGCGGAGAAAGGTAAGTGTGATTGACTTTGGAAGGAACGACTCTGGAAGAATCGACTCTGAGGGAACAGTGTCCCAGGACCAATGATAACGGTTGGGGTTGGGGTTGGGGTTGGGGTTGGCGTTGGCGTTGGCGTTGGCGTTGGGGTGCGGGTTGGGGTTGGCGTTGGCGTTGGCGTTGGGGTGCGGGTTGGCGTTGGGGTTGGCGTTGGCGTTGGCGTTGGGGTGCGGGTTGGCGTTGGGGTTGGCGTTGGGGTACGGGTTGGCGTTGGCGTTGGCGTTGGTGTCCAGCCTGCTGGTGTGGGTGTGGGTGTGGGTGTCGGTGTCGGTGTCGGGGTGCGGGTTGGGGTTGGGGTGCGGGTTGGGGTGCGGGTTGGGGTTGGGGTTGGGGTTGGGGTGCGGGTTGGGGTTGGAGTCCAGCCTGCTGGTGTCGGTGTCGGTGTCGGGGTGCGGGTTGGGGTTGGCGTTGGGGTTGGCGTTGGAGTCCGAGTTGGGGTTGGGGTTGGCGTTGGAGTCCGAGTTGGGGTTGGTGTTGGCGTTGGGGTTGGCGTTGCTGTACCGAAGACACTAGTGGAATATTGGATGTCATCGTTAGCAATCACGACCCAACGATAATCGTAGGTACTGGCTAGGTTTGTAGATGATGTTGGTATTGCTCTAGCGCTAGGAACCGTTGAGTTATCGGATGGTCTTAACATCGCCCCTGTGGCATCGGTATTGGGATTACCAATCCGCACGCGGAAACGTTCTTGCTCTTCATCGGCACTATCGCGCACAACTAAAACAGCAAGCCTTTGCTTACAGCTTGTTGTAGAAACGCCAATTGACGAACAATCAGAGTTAGGGGCTGTGTCTAGTACCCCATTTCCATTCAAATCTTCGCCAGCGTCTAAAACTCCGTTGTTCCTTAAACTTGGGTTGCTATTAATGGTATCTTCACTCGGCTGAGGGAATTTGAGATATTGAGTTGCACCTGCGGTGGCTGTACCTGCGGGGAAAGTCGTAAAGTAGTCAGCAGGAACCCAAGTTGTGCCATTCCAGCGATAGATTGTCGAGAGGTAGTCAGTACCAGTTCCCTGTGTACGGAAGCCTGTTGTCGAATAGTTGGGAATATTTTCTTCATCTCCAATCGAATCAACGGGCGTAGCACTAGTTGCGTTACTGCTGTAACGAGTATTTTTGACTTGGGGTGCTAAACCTGTTGCGCCAACACCAACATAAGCTCCACGTCTAGCAACATGCGACTTACCATCGTCAGTGTTTGCCGATGCAGGCAAGCTAGCAACAGGAGGATCTTCGGTTGTAATGTCTACGGTGATGGGGTTATTTGTGGAAATATTAGCAATGTTATTAGCGGCATTAGGATTTGTAACCTGTACCTCAAACACATAAGCCCGATAGACTGCGTTGTTATCTAATGTTAAACCTCCTGAAACAGTGTTAGAAGAAGAGTTGCCATTTTGATCATTTGTCGATGGCGCAAAGTTTATGATATTTGAAGAGGTTGATAAATTGGTATTTGCATTAGAGAATGCTGGACTTGTGTTAACGACCACATTGCGTTGAGTGTGGTTTTGCCATGTTGTTGGGTTGGTTGTAGATCCTACAGGGGTTGTAAATGCATTACTAAAGTTTGGTGGTAACAGACTACCGTTAACACCGATCGGCGCTGATCCCGCAGTTTTAACATAATAGGAATCAGGCTGATTGTAGGGTGGGGTTCCAGGTGCAGGAAAAGCCGTGGGAATATTATCACCAACTCGCAAAGGAGGATTCTGATAATCTCCATTTGTACCTGTGGAAGGGGCAACATAGAAGCGAGGATCGGCAGCATCTCTGGGATATTGTGGCAGGTTATAAATTCTGCGACCTTCAGTACCAACTATATTGCTTTGGTCAGTGAAGGATACGACAGGTTTCGCCGCAGGACAGCCGACATTACCATAGGCGGTTCTATTAGCTAGATTGAACGGAGTCGAGCGATCGCCCATTACCTGAGGATAAGTAAAACCAGCATCAGTTGTAGCCGTAGGTGAATTATTACCGTAGGCAACGCCAATGGGCATCGGCCACCAATTATTGAGATTCGGGCAGTCGCCTGCAGCTAGGATCAGCGCCCTATTGCCATCTTTATAAATGTCGTCATAACGCAAGAACGAAACCCTGCGAGGGAAGCGCTCATCATTATCGATTAAACTATTGCCATTGAGATCTTCACCAGTGTCCAAGACTCCATTGCTATTTATGTCTTCGTTGGCAATATAGCGAGGAGCCGTAACTGGTGTTATCGCACTACCAGTACGACTAGGTAAAGCCGTAGTTCCAGCCCCCGCTTTAACCCAATCACTAAAAGTACATTCCGATGCAGGGATCTTGCGGCATATTTCCATGCCATATTCACCAAAGATCACACGGCGCTGTACAGGTGTCGTGCCATTGGAGAAGTAGCTATTACTATCGCTTGTGGTCAATCCGGGAAATAGATTTGACGCAACATCTGAACTAGAAGATGTCGTACCATTATTAGCAGCACCTTGAAATAGAAGGCTAAAACTACTAATCGTGTCGCCGCCACTAGCATCAGGCAACCAGTTATAGCTAGTCACAAAGTTATTATTCAGATATCCCAGATCAAGTCGTTTGATCACAGGAAGATCCTGAAGTTCCGATGTAGTACTGCTGCCTAAACCAACTGATTGGCTGAGGAGTTTCGTGGTTACACTGCGATTAGCCCAGTCAGTTACAGTTGAGGAGTTGCGATTATTACGAAGATCGTAGTCGCCTTGATTGCGATATCCTTCTTGAAAACTAGCCGATTGAATGGTGACTGCATCAGCGATTACTGTCGCTGGTCGCCATTCATCACCCGTTGTAGACTTTGATTGTGCTGGACGATAAGCAAAGTTAGCGTTTGTGGTAGATCGAGTGTAGAAGTTGTCCCAAATAGTACTAGGACTTGCTACATTTTCATTGAGAGTCTCTGTAAACTCTTCGGCAGTGTGGAGATTAAAGCCTGTACCTGTTGTAGCGATAGCGGCTTTTACATATACAGGGTTATTAGAAACAAGAATTAATCCCTTTTCACCCTGAGTTGCGCTAGTATAGCTTGGTTGACTTGTTCCTGAACCACGCCATAGACGCGCACCATTTATCATCCGAATTCCATTAGCTCGGCGAGATGGATCGAGGCGAAAATCGGTGGAACTCAGAGACTTCCTTCTGCTCATCGATGTAGCGATCGGTGCGCCACTTGAGTCAGTATCAAAATAGCTCAAGTCAGGCAAAGCATCATCACGAGTAGCATAGACAATGCCACTATAGGGGAGCAGATAGTCAGTAGCTAGACCATTAGTTTCATTGTTGCTACCTGTGACTGTTGTCGATCGCAACAGGTTCATATCTAGATCTGTAACTCTGATTTCTAGAGGTTCTCTCTGTTCGATTTCTAGATTGTAAAGATCGGAACGATTGTTATTACTTATAATTGGAGTGGTCAACGACTCATCTTTATTCAGCGCCTTGACTTCACGACCATCAAGGAAAGCCGACTCTTTAATTGCGAAATTGGGTAAAGCAGCGATCGTCGCCCTAGTATTAGGAGTCTTAAGGATATTTAAGGCACAGATAGTAGAGTCCACTGCCGACTGATCGGGGAGGGTTAACCTCTGATCAGCTGCAATCTTGATCAATGCATTCCGCAATGGTTCATTTACAAACCGCCCTGTGGGAAACATTAAGTTTGCTTGATAGGATAACCTTTGAGCTAATGTCCCAGTACCAGCAGGATCTTCACCACCACCAGCAGATGTAAACAATCCCGTTGAACTACTGAAAACGATATCCCCAGTTGCAATATCTTTAGCGGTAGTGGAGCCGATCGCATAGGTATATCCGTTGTTAGATCTTCCACCCGAACCACTTTGAGTGACACTATCCAAAGCTGTCAATGCGTTAGTCGGATCATAGTAACTACTGACACAACCAATTGGCGTTTGGTACGTCGCAGGTATAGCAGGATCATATGCCGAGGATTTGTAATGATAAACAGCAGTTGCCCGCATCTGGAAATCGCCTTTGCGGTTGTCAGGATTGGGGGCTGTATTGCCTAATGCATCTATAGTTACATTCGCGCCATCAGCTGTCGTTGCCCAACGTCCAGCCGTCCAATTCCAAGGACGATAGTTTGAGCCATCCCAGTTGACAGCCCCAGTCTGAGGCATTGCATCGCTCCAAACCACTGGGAAATTTGCCTCATTCAGCTGATATCGAGAATCAGGATCAGAGCTATCGGTAATGGGGTTATCAACTAGAGGTGGAGGTGCGGGTAAAAATGTTTGTCCTGACACTCCCCTAATATTGCTATACACACCAGCACTTGTCACTACCCTCAACCCACCACTAACTGGGGACAGGGTGGGCGTGAGTCTAGCCGCAGCATCCTTTCCGGGGTCATCGGCTGCATTTAATTCCCAGAAACCACCGCGATCGGATACCCCCAAAGATTTGAGCGAGTTTGCCTGTGTATAACGATAGCGAGCATTAGTTGGACTCAAAGCTAGTGCGGTCGCACCCGTGAGATCGGCAGGATCATTCCAACGAATTGTGTCGTCACTCGTCAGGTTAAACGGTTCATTTGAGCCGACATAGCGCTTAATCGAACCTTCTTCTTTGAGCCAAAGGGCAGGTAGGTTATTCCCCACTAAAACGCGATCGCCTAAGAACTTCTCGCCAGTAGCTTTTGCGTCTTCAGGTCTATTGGCAGGGAGTGCAGCAGTGGTAGAAGCAGCCGCTAATGTTAAATCACCAATTTTTACAACTGGATTGTTACTCGGTACTGCTGCATTAACAGTAGCTGTTCCTTTTCTCAGTGCATTACCACTAGCAATAACGCTTGCAGTAGTAGATGTAAGGGGTGATGGATTATCATAAGCAGGAATCATCCATTCCAAAGGCGGTTGCCATTCAGTACCACTAGTAGCCGTAATTGTGGTTACAGATGGAGTGATGCCACCATAGATCACTGAACTAGAAGCGCCAAATGGAACTTCGCGATAGGGGACTTTACGCATCCGCACTCTAAAGTACGCATCGATCGCCTTGCGGCGGGCTTCCACAAAATCGGGTTGAGTGGTTAATCCTTCTTCAATGATGCGTTTAACAATGTCTTGCTTGACAGATACAGGGTCAGAGGTTGTCAAGACATTCTTATCTGTAATTGACGAGAAGGAAGTCAGTGAGGTGGTGATAACAGGGGTGACAACGGGAATTTGACTAACCATCGCCTCAACACGGAAGTTGTAGGCAAAGTCATTAAAGGCAACATCACGCCCCCGATTGGTGTTATCATCCTTCAAACTTTGGGTAGTGTTGTTGATTAATTTAACTTTATCGCTGTCATTGATTCCAAGGGCAGTAGCCGTACCATAGGTAGTATTCGGACGGAATAAATGCACTGACACAGTAGAAGATGCGCTTAAGGAACTATCGCTAACTAGCGCATCACCTTCAACCACGTTGCCAGCTACGAGAATCTTGCTATTGTCTTCTTTGAAATAGCAAGACGAAGGACTACTCACCTGAAATAGTCTAATCGGAGAACCCACGACCGCTAACATCAAATTTCCTGATGTATAGATACGACCATTAAGGTCAAAAGCGGCAGCGCGGGAAACTTCTAGGTCGCTTTCAAACCAAACAGCGTTATTGTTTTGTGGCGATCGCGCCCGATCTTGTTGTAATTCTAAGGCACTGAAAGAGGGAGTACCCTTGTAAACTTCATAATTATTCTTTTTATCAGTTGACATAGCAGCTAGAGGGCTGCTGGGATCATCGATCGGTGTGGTGATGGGAACCGTCAAGGCATATACAAAGAAGCTCTTTTTGAGGGAATTATCAGACGTTGTGATCCAACCTTCAGTCGTGGCTGCACCCGATGAAGCCGCACTAACACAGGCTCCGCTCAAGATCCCGTTATCCATCGGCAGTGTTCTAACTTCTAGCGGACTGACAGCCCGAGTGTTCAGGTTGGTTACACTGTCTTTGGGTGTTGTCCGAAAAAGAATTGTATAAATACCGAAGGAGTCATATTTACCATTACTGTCAGTATCTACGGGAAATTTCCAAGCCGTGCTGACTACATCGTTATTAGCAACTACGTTGCTGTCTCCCCAATTAATCGCCGTAGCCGAACCATTTATCTTCGGATCAACAAGCTGCAACCGCACTTCATCGTTAAAAGTATAGTTGCCACTATCATTAGTAATTGCACTATAAAGTGAAGATTCAGGCGGAGTTCCCCCAGGTAGACTAGCATCTTCAACTAGGGCGCTAATTTTTGCCCTAGCGCGATCGAGAATCGTGGTATTAGCACTACGATAGGCTTGTTCAACTCTGGTGTTAGATGCTTCTCTGGCGCGATCAGCCGACCTCGCAATCATGGAGACAGTCAGCAAAGTAACGACTAGAGTCACCATTGTCACAGTTGGTAATACAAAACCGCCCGCCTTACGGCGTTTGCCACTACTGCCATTTAATAGCGCACGGACAAAACGGCGACTAATCCGAATCGGACTACCGATTTTATTAAGCCATTTTCTAAGTTTGGCAATAAATTCAGCAAAAAAACGATTGAGTTTACGGCTTTGCTTGGAGTCGGACATAACAATTTTTACCAACCTGACTGCAATATATTACCCAAGCTAGTTACAAAAGTTGCAGAAAATTTAATCTAAGATAAAAACCCAAGAGATAAAAATTTATAGTGGTGTTGCCAAAATGACTGATATTGCCAGAGAGTCACGAAAACTTGATACTCAGTTAGATTTATGGCTAAATACTCGAAAATTTTATTTAGGATTGGCGATCGCCTTTGCTTTGCACCTGCTATTAATTAGTTTTCCGATCGCCTTTGAGATCGATATGAATCTCTACAAAGCATGGTCTATAGACATTGTGAAGCAAGGGATTGGCAATTTTTATGGCTATTCAAATTGTGACTATCCGCCCGCTTTTCTGTATGTTTTGTGGGTGATCGGGAAGATTTATCAGTTATTCGATCCTACTTTTAGTCATAGTGATAGCGCTACCGAGGGATTGTTGTTAATGCAGATGATCAAATTACCATCTGTATTAGCGGATATTGGCGCAGCATTGCTGATCACCCAAATCCTAAAACCTCACACGACAGAGGAAAAAGCCTATAAACTAGGGCTAATGTATGCTTTTAACCCATTAGTATTATTTGTATCGGCAGTTTGGGGACAAATTGACGGATTGATGACTTTTCTGATGTTATTAGCATTTTATCTGCTTCAGCAAAATCATTTAATCAGAGCAGGAATCTTAATCGCGGTAATGGTGATCATCAAACCTCAGGGGCTTTTTCTCGCACCATTCTTAGTTTTTTCGCAATGGTTTCGTCAAGCTTGGTGGAAGTGGGGAGCGATCGCAATTGGTAGTTTGGTAACAGTTTGGTTGCTGGTAGTACCATTTTATGGAATCTCGACAAATGGGATTGTCACACCATTTTTATCGCTATATCAACGTCTGCAACGCACGGCTGATTATTATAACTTTGCGTCCGTGAATGCTTTTAATGGCTGGGGCTGGGCAAATTGGGAGCGAGATTATGAGACTTTTTTTGGGATTAATTTTCTAGGAATTAATTATAAGGTAATTGGCTTAGTGCTTTTGGGAATACTTTTGGTGTGGTTGGGGGTGTTTCTCTATCAGCAACGACATTTTGATTCTGTTCGCGGTGACTCGCTTCGGGTTAGTAGTTTAGTCGCCGCGACCATGTTGGTTGGTTTCTTTATGTTGCCAACTAGAATGCATGAGCGCTATATGTTGTACAGTTTGGCTTTTTTGGCGATCGCGATCGCGTTAATCCCGATGATTAAATGGATCTACTGGGGTTTTACGATTACAGGCGCGGCAAATATCGGCTATGTTTATTTGCGCTATAACTATGAATCTATATATAATGCCATTCCCGAATTATGGCTACAAAGTTTAATCTATATCGTCAGTGCGGTAAATGTGATTTTGTTTTTAGTGCTTCTATCCCACACTTTTCGATTGCAAGCTTTGTCATCTGTGTCTCTTAAATCCTAGAATTAATCAGCCTTAGCACCTTGAGCCTTTGTAATGAACCATTTAATAAATCATGACTTATCTTTATCTGTTGTATTTCCAGCCTATAACGAAGCCGAAAATATTGGTCGGGTCATAGAATCGGCGGTTAGGTATTTAAGCGATCGCCAGATTTGTTATGAGATTATCGTGGTCAATGATGGTTCTAGCGATGCTACTGCGGCGATCGTCGGTGAATTATCCACCCAAAATCCGCAAATTCAATTGATTAATCATCCTCAAAATCTGGGGTATGGCTCCGCTTTGCGAAGCGGATTTGATCATGCTATGCATGAATATATTTTCTTGACTGATGGTGATGGACAGTTTGACATTAGCGATCTTGATCAATTTCTGCCCTATCTTTACGATCCACAGGATCATGCACAGGAAAAGATCCTATCAAAAGTTGTGATTGGCTATCGAGCTAAGCGTGCGGATGTATTTGTGCGATCGCTTAATGCTTGGCTGTATCACCAGTTTATCCAATCGGTATTGGGGATTAAAGTCAGAGATATTGATTGCGCGTTTAAATTATTTCCCCGTAGCATTTATCAGTCACTAAAACCGATTAAATCCAACGGGGCTTTGTTTAGTGCCGAATTCTTGTTGAAGTTACAAAATTTACCAATTGAACCGATCATTGAGTTACCTGTCAGACATTTTCCACGGCAGTTCGGCAAGGCTACGGGGGCAAATATTAAGGTAATCCTGAAAATGTTTTGGGAATGTTGGCAACTAAAACGGGAATGTGCTAATCAGTCTCAAATCCAGTTGAATCCTGGTATTTTGTCAGGCATAAACCAAATCCGTTGATAGAACTCACTGGGCAGAATTGGTATACCGATCCAAATTGGCAGAAAGAAAATCTGCGTTAGGACAACGATCGCAATAATTGCATATCCCAAATAGCGGCAAACGCCTTTCTGCTCCAGTAATTGATTAACCACCCATGCTAAGGTCACAAAGCTAAAAACTGCCGAAGACATATAGTGATAAACAAATAAACAGCGCTTCACTAATAGCCAAGGCACATAATTAGCAAAATATCCCAACAGTAAATAGTTGGTCGAGCCAATATTCGTGGTTTTACGAAACTTGGGTAATAGTGAGCCAACTGTGACAGAGACGATCGCTAAGGTCGAGAACCACCATAAAAGCGGATTTCCTATGCCTTGCATCACCGAATAACGACCATCTGCTTCAGTTGTAAAGTAATAACCGACAGGTCTTGCCAGAACTGCCCAAGAAATTGCTGATGAGCAGTAGGGATGGGCGGGATGTTCAGGATCGAGGGTAGTTACGATGTCACCAGAATGCCACCAGATGATGTGTGCATGAACTCTAACCAAGGATTCCCAAAAAGAGAAAATAGCCCCAAAGCCATTAGCTGGCTCAACTCCGCCTGAATTTAGCATAAAAAGCGGAAGCCATTGTACTAAATAAAAGGCGATCGCGCTAGGAATAAGACAAAACAGATATTGCCACCAATGTATCGTTGTTATTTCGGCAAGCAGCCCCAATTTCGAGAGTTTTTTGGGAAAGAACTTGGCGATCGCCGATACCAAAAGCACGATTAAAAACACTAATAAACTAAATCCCAGTCCATTCCATTTTACTGAAGCTGCCGCGCCGAGCATAATCCCTGAACAGCAAAGTAGGAATGTGCGTAGTTTGCTCTTATGTTCTAGACTCGCCAGAAAAAATATTTGGGAGATTAATCCAAATGAAACTAAAAAGACATTAATCAAACCTAAGCGCGATTCTACTAAAAACAAGCCATCGCTACCTAGGAACAAACCTGACAAAAGAGCGAAATTACGGTTATAACTGAGACGATAAACTAGCCCAATCGCCAGTAATGGCAAAATCGAACCAAAGCAAGCTCCCAGAACACGATAACCAATTTCATTATGACCAAAGATCAAGATCCCCATCATCAGAAAATATTTTCCCAATGGAGGATGTCCTTCCCAAGTAGGCGAACCCGCTAGATATTCATTGGCATATTGCCCAAATAATGACTCATCAAAAACTGGATAGGGAAGTTTTCCTAATTGCCAAAAATGTAAGGCTATGGCGATCGCGAAAATGGCGAAGCTACCTAAAACTAAATACCAATCCCATCCTAGAGATTTGCGATAATCAGGGGTTGCCAGATTCTCATCCAGACTATTCTGTAAGTTATTCTCTAAGTTTTGCATAATCTTCCTTTGCTTTTTTTTTGAACTAGTTTGTGGCACTTTTAAACTTTTGTCTGAGATTGCTGTCTATACCATGTCGCCAAAATTACTAAAATCGCCAATCCTGCGCTACTAGCCAACAAAGGTATTACATCATGACTAGAACCCACTTGTACTCCTGTACTCCCTAAAAAAACAAACGGGGCAATTCCCAAAGGCGTACCAAGTAAAGTTCCGAGTAAATAATCACGCCGTTTAATCGGACTCAAACCTGCGGCGAAACTGACAACTCCATAGGGAATGAGCGGTAATAGTCTTGCAGCAAAGGAATAGCTAATCCCCCCCGCAACCAAGCGATCGCTTACATTTGACCAGCGATCGCTATTTACATTGCTAGCAATATGTTTTACCCCATGTTTTAATCCAATTGATTCGGCTGACTCCGCTGACTCGGCAAATATTCTTGCCAAAATAAAAGCTAATAAAGCTGATATCAAAGCCCCAATTGAGGTAAGGAGAAGTCCTTGCACAGCACCAAAAATTGCGCCCCCCGCGATATTAAAGGCGGTTACTGGCAGGATTAATAAAGTGGCGATCGCATAGGCGGCAATAAAGAGACAGTAGCCCCAAGCGCCCGACTCACGCACAATATCCTGAATTTGGTTAAACCAGTCAATGTTAGTAAAAGCAATCCAACCGCTAAATACGGTCAAGGCGAAAACAATAGTAATGAGAACTTTTTTGTCCATGCAAAATTACACAAAAAATATATGAGAATCAACTAAAAGCTATATCTTACGGAAAACAACAAAAATACTGCCTGTATCAGCGTACCAATTCAGATTTTCCAATCTCAAGAGCTTTACCAAAAAGATAAATAATTTGGCTAAATTTGCAAATCCATAATGTTTTAGTCGATCAACGATGAAAGGAATATTGGAATACTGCCCTGATTTCTGCATAAATTCCACATGCAATCCATGATCGTCTGCCAATTGTGTGAGCGTTGCTGGTGAAAAGTAATATAAATGCTCTATGGGCTTGAACTGAAACCAACGGCTACGGAAAAGTCGATGCTGGAAACTGTCAATATTTGGCGTGGACAGAGCAAGCAATCCCTTGGGTAACAACAAACTACTAATCTTTGCAAAGTCTTTCTGTAATTCTGGCAAATGTTCGATCACGTCAAACATGGTGATCAAATTGTACTGATGAGACGAGGTGAAATGCTCTAGAGGCTCATTACTAACATCGTATCCTTTTTCGATTAGCAAAGCATACATACGGCGATCGAGTTCAATTCCTTCCGACTGCCAATGGTTCGCCTGCAAAATGTCGAGGAAATATCCTGCGGCACAGCCGATATCTAACGCTAATCTTTTATGCGAAGTTTTTGTATGCAAACTTTTTGGCAAGTCTTCAGGAATACAATCAGCAATATAATAGGGAGCTATATCCCTGTACCATTTCTCGAAGGTCTGGATTCTCAGATCAGCGATACTCTCATAGCCGTTATATCCATCTTGACGGCGATCAAAATATTCGTGTCGATAAACATCAAAAATCTGCTCACTTTTAATGCGTGGATTTACAAAAGTCATACTGCAAGTACTACATCGGACTACTTGAAAGTCCTGTATGAGATATAATCTTTTGTGCTTTTCCCCTCCGCATATAGGACATGGATATGTTTCGAGAGTAAATTGGGATATATCCAGTTTAGACATAAGCTAAGTTAAGTTAAGCAGCCTCAAGCGTTGAGATCAATTAGCAAATAATTCGGGTTTTAAAAACAACATACCGCCCCAAATATTAAACCAAATAGAAATGGCAATAGATAAAAGTGGCAGTAGACGTAAAGGATTAACTTGAGATTTGAGTAATAAAAAAGATGCAAATGGAAAGAAGTCTAGGAAGTAACGATAACCAAACTGTTGCCAACCAGTTGAGCAATGCGTAAATACAGGTACAGCAATTATAGCCATACATAACCAAGAAAAGTTATGCCAAGGCTTTCCCTGCCGCTTTTCTGCCAAAATATAAATAAATAAGGGACTAGTTGCTAAAACGCCATTACCCAGATCATCAATTTTGAAAAATGGAAATTGGGTGATCAGCTTTGGGAAGGCAATAATGCCATGATAGACATTAGGGAAAATATAAATCAGGTTGCGGAATCCATACTTTTGAATATTTTCTCTAAAAAAGTCAGCATAGAGTAAATCTTCGTACTTTAGCGAAAATGGATTACCAAAACGCGCCCAATTCCACCACATGACGAATATAACAAACATGATCGCGGGGATAGACAGAGGAATCAAAGCAAAGAAATTTTTACGATAACGGGTGAGCCAAGCTTTGAGGATGAAGACTGGCAAGATTAGAGCTAAGTGAAACCGTCCAGTAGAAGCGATCGCTAAAAATGTGATAGAAAGTATGTCTTGACCGAGGCTTTTGGAATAATATAGAGCTACAAAAGCAAGAGAGAGGAATAGACAACTTCCAAGTACAGCATTAAACCAAGACGAAGCAATGATCATGCAGGGAAAGATCATCGTGCCGAATGCTAAAAAAATAAATAATAAACTGCGTTGCCAGATATTTCGATCTGATGCAAATTTTTCGACATACACAAACTGCACAATAATTAAAGCAGCATAAAGAATGTAAGAAAATACGGTTTCCGTAAACTGTCCCCGAAAGAAATGTACAAATGGCAATATTAAAAAGCCATTTAAGGGCGGTATTGCTAGATAGAGTTTGTCATTAAATGGAATTAAATCCAATGTCCAAGTTACATCAAGATTAGTTTTACCCTGTAAAAAAGCTTCGGCTTGCATATAGAACATTGCACCACTTCTTCCATCCAGAGTGCCGCCGCCAATGGAATAAGAAAGCCCCAAAGCGATCGCTGCACAGCAAACGACTATTCCCACTCTGTACCAAAGTTTGGCAGACCAGAACCACGCTAGATTAATAACTAAAACTTTGCTGAACTTAGTTTTTACTCCTCTATTTTTAGATTTACCCCGCGTTCTTTTTGATAATTTATGAGATTTAGGATTTAAGCCTGTATCTGAGTCTTTATTGCTCTTTTGTTGCGCAGAAAACAATTCCCTCAAGTTATTTAGGTTTAAGTTTGAGCCTCGAATTCGCGATCGAACAGCTTTACGTTGAACTAGATGTTTATTATCTGGATGTTTATTATTAAAGTTTATAATGTCAGACTGTGATGAAGAGATAGATGCATCTCCTTCGCCTACAAAAATATTGTTACAGATACTACACAAGTACTGAGAATCGCCGTTGGCATTCTTTCCGTCATGTTTGAGTTCTGTACTATCGCATAGAGGGCATTGCATTTGCATGAAAAAACTAGTTGAATAGTGTTCAAGTTTAACATGCCCATCCTAGCTTTAATAGATCATATATCAGCTTCATTTGTTTAAAAATTGCTATAATCACAACTAAAAAAGATTTAATAATATGCAATGTCCTTTATGCGATAGTACAGATTTTCAGATCATAGGGAAGACCGCTAATGGCGATCGCAAATATTCTTGTCATGTCTGTAACAATGTATTTGTGAATGATAATAGTGACACTTTTGTACTCCCAACAATTAATTTTTTAAGATTTAAAAATGAACCTTTAATTCAACTTCTATTTAATAGAATAACAAATCAAGTATTAAATTTTAAAAATGAAATGCTTGATTTAGATAACCAATTAACTGATCCTCAAAAATTATTACGCCTAGAAAAACAAGCAAAATTTAAGAGAAAGATATTGATCGGATTGAGGAATCAATTGCTGACCTTAAAAAATATAATTACTGGTGTAATCGAGGGCAAAAATCAAGAATTTAAAATCAACAAAGTAGCGATCGCTGAAATCTTCGCAGTTTTTGTACTGTGGCTTATTAGTCTCACCATGTCTAGTTATGTTTTTAATCGTCCACTTGATCTTGATGCTCATCATGAATTCATCACGGCGCATACTTTAGTCAGCTTGAGATCCTTCGATCAATGGGGACTTTTTCAAACATTAGGGGCTTCTGTACTTGTACCTAAAAGCAATGAATATCTACAGGTAGATATAACAGTATTAGACAAAGATAATGGTGTTTATCTTAGCTATCCCTCACTATGGTTAGTTTTACCTTATTTAATCTTTAAGATTTTAGCAATCCCAACTACCGTTGCGAGTCTACAGATTTATCATTTAATATTTAATCGATTATTTACTAGTATCATCATTTATTTTTTATTTCTAGAAATCATCTATCTCTTCAAAGATAATTTAAAAAAGATAAACAAAAAGACAAATTTTGTTCAAGGCTGGGGAGCTAAATTATTATCTTTCCTCGGTACAGCCGCTTGGATCTTTAGTCCTCCAGTTCTGTACTGGTCACAAAATGTCTATTTCTGTGATCAAGCAATTTTATTGCCAGTCTATGCCTTGCTTTTATTTGCCATTAAGCAACGTTTTCAATTTCATAATTTATCATATTTCAAAAAATTAATTCTTTTTACAATTTCTTTGCTCGCCGCAGGTTTTGACTGGTATGGCTGGGTTGTTTTATTTTTATTAATGCTCATCGTTGTATTGCCATTAATCAATAAAAATATCAACAAAAATTTCGGAAAAAGTATCACAACAGCACTTATTTCTATACAGCCGATTGTGGCAGCGATCGCTTTAATTTCTACTTGGTTTATAGCTCAATTAATTTACTACAAAGATGGATATCGTCAAATTACGGCTACTGCCTTCGCAAGGTCGGGTGGTCAAGTTCCATTAGACCTAGGGCAGGATCTCTTTGTAATGTCATCCTATTGGGGATATTATCTTCCCAAATTTTTAAAGCCATTCTGGGATGATGGCAGACTTTCGATAATGTCAATGTCAATTGGTTTGCTTATCCTTTTAGGTTGGCTATTATGGCACTGTCAACGAAAATTAAGTTTGCTAGCTATTTTTATCCTAATATTCATAGCACCACTAACCCAAATTGCAGTACTCAGGCAGCATTCCACTATTCACGATTTTTCAGCATTTAAACTTGCTTTGCCGACTGTTTTCACGATTTGGATTGTGATTCCGCTATCTATTTTGATATTGCTAGAATACTTACCAAAAATTTTTTCTTACTTAGCTTGGTTAGGATTGGGACTTTTATTAACTCTAAGTATTTATGCAAATACAAATAATACAAAAGAATTTATGGAGTTTGCAGGAAGTGGCTTATCCTATCCAAGTGAAATTGGTGTAATTATTCAAAAATATATTGCTAATGACGATTTACCACTTTCTGATTCCAATGGGATCTCAGTAAGATCAATCCCACCACAACCAACTTGGTATGCAAATCGATTTATTTATGGATCGGCAGAAATTTTTGATTTGTCTAGAAGAGTAAATATGCCAAATTTAAAAAATCTAAATCCTGTTTTTTTGAGATTTGAGGATGAAACCCCTAGTCAACATATACAAAGTTTATGTCAGAATTCATGGGAAACAATTCCTGAAAATATTGGCGGTAGAAAAGTAAGTCTTTGCCGTAATAAGAAGTTGAAAGAACTGTATTAGTATTCTTTGGAACTGTTAAGCCTAGAAAGAAATAAGCCAAAGCATCCATTGTCATACTTACTCTTTAGATTTATTTAGCGCCTAGCAAAAAGCCTTGTTATGGCTAGACAACAACAAAGCTTTTTGCTAGTTATATCGTTTAAATTTTAGTAGCTATCGGTTTTGCTAACTGTCGTATTGGTTAGTTGCTGATTGGCTTGGTTGAGGCGATCGGCGATCGCTTCACGCACATCACAATTAACTTCATGATCAGCGAGAACTTCCTGCGCCATTTCCCGATATTCGGCACTAGTTGTGAGATCTACGCGATCGAGTTGATTGAGATTTTCATAGACAGTCTGAGGTGAGACCGCAACATTGCTTGCCATAATTTGTTCCTTTAGTGATTACAGACAAGGGGCTTAAGCCCCTTGTTAATGAGCAGTTAATAATGAGAATTTAAGGTAAATCGGTATCGCCCATGAGGTAGCGATCGCATTCACGAGCAGCACCACGACCTTCGTTAATCGCCCAAACGATTAGGCTTTGACCACGACGGCAATCTCCCGCCGCAAACACTTTGGGAATACTAGTTGTGAACTGACCATGATTCGCTTTGACATTGCTGCGAGGATCACGCTCAACGCCCAGTGAATCAAGCAAAGGTTGCTCAGGACCAAGAAAACCCATCGCCAACAAGACAATCTGAGCGGGGATCACTTTCTCGGTGCCAGCCACATGTTTGGGAATGAACTGACCTTTTTCATTTCGCTCCCATTGCACCTGCACAGTGTGAACCGCCTTGACCTGACCGTTTTCGTCTCCTTCGATCTTAGTGGCTGTGGTGATATAGGCTCTAGGATCGTCACCAAACTTTGCACTCGCTTCTTCTTGTCCGTAGTCCTGTTTGTAGACTTTCGGCCATTCTGGCCAAGGATTGTCCTTAGCACGGGTCAATGGGGGCTTGGGCATGATTTCTAACTGGACAACGCTATTGCAGCCATGACGGATGGATGTGCCAACGCAGTCAGTACCAGTATCACCACCACCGATAATCACCACATCTTTACCTTGAGCCGAGATAAAATCTGCTACTGCTTTTCCATTCAGAACAGTTTTAGTATTCGCCGTCAAGAATTCCATTGCAAAATTAATGCCCTTAAGCTCACGCCCCTCAATACTCAAGTCACGAGGCTTAGTTGCACCAGTGCAGATCACCACTGCGTCGAATTCTTTTAGCAGATCTTCCGCCGCTAAATCTTTGCCAATTTCGGTATTACAGACAAACTTGACACCCTCTTGTTCAAGGATGTTCAGGCGGCGTAACACCACTTTTTCTTTATCCAATTTCATGTTGGGAATGCCATACATTAGCAATCCACCAGGGCGATCGCTACGTTCGTAAACCGTGACCCAATGCCCTGCTTTGTTAAGTTGCGCCGCTGCACTCAATCCTGCGGGACCTGAACCAATCACCGCCACTTTTTTGCCTGTGCGTTTAGCAGGAGGCTCAGGCACGATCCAGCCTTCTTCCCAGCCCTTGTCGATAATCGAGTACTCAATATTCTTGATGGTTACAGGTGGATTGGTAATTCCCAACACACAGGAGCCTTCGCAGGGTGCGGGACAGACCCGACCTGTAAATTCTGGGAAATTGTTGGTTTTATGGAGGCGATCGAGGGCTTCGCGCCATAGTCCGCGATAAACCAAGTCGTTCCATTCAGGAATGAGGTTATTGACTGGGCAACCGCTTGCCATACCGCTAATCAAATTGCCTGTATGACAAAATGGTGTCCCGCAATCCATACATCTTGCGCCCTGATTACGCAAAGTTTCATCGGGCATATGCAGATGAAACTCATCCCAATTTTTGATGCGATCGCTTGGTGATATTTCAGACGGTGCTTCGCGGCGGTACTCAATAAATCCTGTTGGTTTGCCCATTAGTTTACTTTTCTATGTTTTTTTAATAGCCTATAGACCATTTTTAAACCGCTTAACTGGTTCTAAGTCTATTTTGGGTATTTCCTTAACATTAGTTAACAAATCCCCAATAAACTGCACCAATCCATACCAATTTAAGAAATGTAGAGGCAATTCATGAATTGTCTCTACATTTCTTAAGCCCCACTCAAATGACACTTGATATAGTAATTAATACTCAGTGTTAATAGGGATGTGAATAATAAATTCAGTTCCCTTGCCAAGGCTAGAAACACAAGTTAAGCGTCCCTTATGTTTTTCGGTGATGATTTGATAGCTAATCGCCATCCCCATCCCTGTACCTTTCCCGACAGGTTTAGTGGTAAAAAACGGATTGAAAATTTGCGGCTGAATTGCTTCGGGAATACCAGAACCATTATCCGCGATCGCAATCTCGACATGGTTATCATCAATTACTTGGGTTTGGATTTTAATGCAGGGTTGGCGATCGAATATGTTTGATGTTTGTCCAGATGTAGCTTCATCTATAGCATCTATCGCATTTACTAAAATATTCAGGAAAACTTGATTTAGTTGACCAGCATAGCAATTTACTAAGGGAAGATCGCCATATTGCTTAACAATCTGAATTCGTGGCGAACTAGCATTCTTCTGAGGTTTGATGCGATGCCCAAGAATTAGCAATGTATCTTCAATTCCTTGATGAATATCAATAGGCTTTAATTCAGCTTCGTCTATATGAGAAAAGTTTCTGAGGGAAAGTACAATCTCGCGGATGCGATGCGTACCAACTTCCATCGATTTAATAATTTTCGGTAAATCAATTTTGATAAACTCTAGATCAATTTCTTCGGCTTTACTTTCTAGCTCTGGAGTTATTTTCTCTAAGGATTCTTGGATAAGTTCCACAAATGCTAAAAGATTGATAACGTAGTTATGTAAGTGACTGAGATTGCCATGAATAAAATTGACAGGATTATTGATTTCATGGGCGATACCTGCAATAAGCTGTCCCAGTGAAGACATTTTCTCCGCCTGTATCAGATGAACTTGCATTTGTTGCAAATCCGTTAAGGCTTGTTCCAAATCGCCATTTGTCTTTATCAGTTCAGCAGTACGTTCCGCAACTTTTCTTTCAACATTTGTGAGCATTTCTCGTAGTTGATTATTTGCCTGTAATAATTCTTCTGAACTTAAATCTAGCAACCGCTCAATCATTCGATATTCAGTATCATACTGAACGTAAGTCTCATCTACAGCTTTGAGAAAATTTTGCCATTCCAGTGGAATACCATTTAAATTAATGTTTAAGTCATTTAAGTCACCAGTCAGACCACTCAAATCTTGACTTAAATATTCTTTTAATTGACGTTGGAGTAGAAGATGCATGGGGTTTTAAGGCAGGCTAATGCTCTTGGAAAGTTGTGATTGTCATAGTTTGATTATGAAGTTCGCTGCGATCGCCAAAGGTTTCAGGAGCTATTTCACCATAGGAATAAAATCCAGTCAAGGTAGTTGTTTTGCCCATCACATCTTGTACACCCTCCACGTCCTCCTCAATGCGTTGTTTAAGTACTAATTTGCGTCCAACGCAACTAATTAAAACCGCCAAATCTGGCGAACCAGAAATATTACTCAAACTATTCTCGGCGGCTGCGATCGCACCATCAACTAATCGATCAAAATTAGCTTGCATCAACTGCACAACACTGCCTTCGGGAATATCGCCTGCGAATGTAAGATTTTGTTCAACCTCATCCACAGCTAGAATAGTACGGACGACTGCTTGATCGCCAGTTTCGTTATATAAATTCAGGGGAAAGAGCAGTCCCGTTGCAGGTAGTCCCGTTGCATACTCACCCAAATATTTTTTGTAGAGTTCTAAGGCGGACAGACCATCAAGTTCGTACAACACATTTCCTTTGATTGTCAGGTGACTTACTTTGCCATCCTTGAGCTATATCCCAAAACAACTGCTCTATCTTCATAATATTTTGAGTTTCACCTTAAAAACCAACCAATTTTTTTGCGTTTCAGATTTAGCTATCATCTTCGCATTCTTACATCTCTGCATTGCAAACGAGAAGTTAATATTAGTTCTATTTTAGCTTTTCTTTGGCTAACTTCCAGTAACGATCTAATTCTTCAGATGTCAAACTACTGATGGGGCGATCACTCTGGTTGCTTAGAAAAGATTCAATCTGTTCCAAACGCTGAATGAACTTACGATTAGTCGATTGCAACGCCTCGGAAGGATCGAGATCGTACCAACGCGCCACATTGATTAACGTAAATAGCAAATCCCCTAACTCCGCCTGTTGATTTTCCTTTGACTCATGCTCTATAGCATGATGCAACTCATCTAGCTCCTCATGAAACTTTGCCCAGACCCCATCAGCATTTTCCCACTCAAAACCCTGTTCGGCTGCTTTTTGGGAAATTTTCAAGCCAGCCATCAGGGGCGGCAGCGATCGCGCATAGCGTTTGAGTTTATAACTGAGTTTTTGCGTTTGCGCTAAATCCTCGCCCTTTTCTTCAGCTTTGATTCTTTCCCAGTTTTGATGAATTTCTTGAATATCATTGGTTTGCACATCTCCAAAAACATGGGGATGGCGGCGAATTAACTTTTGAGCAATTCCCTCGGCAACTTCGGCGATCGCAAAAGTATTAGCTTCCTTACCAATTTGAGAATGCAAAACCACCTGCAACAGCAAATCGCCTAACTCCTCAGCGATCGCCTTACTATCACCACTCTGAATTGCATCTACCACCTCATAGGCTTCTTCAATCACATAGGGAATCAAGCTTTCGTGGGTTTGCGCCAAATCCCAAGGACAACCACCGTCAGGCGATCGCAATTTTGCCACCACATCCAGTAAATGTTGCAGCGCTCTCAAGTTCGCATCCGCCTTGAAATCAGACTCGAAATTAGGCTCGAAATTAGGCTCGAAATTAGAATGGGGTAAACCAAAAGTCATAAGATTTGTTTAATATTAAGAAAAGTAACAAAATGCTATAATGATTTGTATAAAAATAATTGCTTTTAAAAAACTATATAGCGCTAACGAGGCTGCTTCAGATCCATCGCCATGAGTAACACTGCTGATCCTGAAATGTTAAAGAAACTTCTAGAGCCATTGCTAGAAGATTTTACCTATTGGTTTGATCGTTCTCAAAAGCTGCTTTCTAGTAAACGACTGGACTTTTTGCCAGAAGCGGATCAGCAGGCTCTACTAGAGCGTGTTGAACATGCAATCAAAGAGGTGAGCGTAGCGATCGCCTTATTTCGGGTGACAGGACATCAAGTTGGCGTGGACATGGCAACCATGAAACCTTGGCACGCATTACTTATGGAATGTCAAGCGGTAGGAATGCGTTACTATCGTAATCAAGCAATTTAAATTTTTGATTTCTACTAAATATAAAACCCAAAAAGCTGTAGCGTAGGCACAGCCTGCGCTACAGCTTCTGTATCTGGGTTTTTCCCCCGCCTTTACATAACATTATTTTTAGGATTTTTAGGAAAGCAGACATGGTACAAATTCTCTACATACTCGCTTTTACTATTCTGTCAATTTTTGCGATCAGTAATCTTATTCGCAGCATGATCTCGCTTTCCCAAAATGAAGCGCGTGGCTATCAAAATAATCGTAACCGCCGCACCGCACCTCAATATAACCACCCAGAATTGTGGGACAAAGATGGTAAATATATTGATGAGCCATTAATGGTAATTAAGTCAATTGATGTTGATGATGCTCGTTCCAGACTTGATGCGCTTTATAACTCCTCGCCTAGTGGGGAAAAGTAAATTTTTTTAAGTCCTCAATTAGCGGCGTTTTGCGCCGCTAGTTTACGCTATAGAGGTAAAATGTCCCATAGTTTATTAGTTTGTACGACCTGCGCTAGTACTTGGCAAAATGGCAAAAAGGTTGGTATTAGTGGCGGTGAAATCCTGCTGAAGGAGCTTGAGTTACTACATAAGGACTGGGGCAAGCGATCGCAATTTGAGATCCGTGCTGTCTCATGTATGAGTGCTTGCAGTAAGGCTTGTGTGGTAACATTCGCATCGGCGGGTAAATATTCATATTTATTTGGTGATCTGCCCAGTGATAATGAGCATATCTCTGCCACAGCATCGGCGATCATCGCCTGTGCCGAAATATATAGCGATCACCCTAATGGGATGATGGCATGGAAAGAGCGCCCAGAGCCGCTAAAAAATGGTGTGATCGCGCGTATACCACCTTTATAACCTCCTTTATCAAGTTTGTAACACCCCATGCAAGGCACAATCAGCGAAATTGACCTAAATACCGTTATTAACTTGATCGAGTTGGGGCAGCGCACTGGCGAATTGTTGATTGAGTCAAGTGGCGGTAAATTTTGGTTTCTATTCTTTGATAAGGGGCAGATAATTTACGCCACTGATGCCGAAACTAATCTGATTCGATTGCGAAATTATTTATCTGCTTGGGGTTTAAATAATGCACTCGATCGCCTAGCCACGTCCAAGCTAGGGCTTAGCGTATTGGAATATGGACAGATTTGGGCGCTCTTGGAAGCCGATATTTTAAGCCCTGCTCAAGCTAAGTCGATTCTGGAAAATATCATTCGTGAGGTGTTATTCGACATTCTCAGTCTGTATCAGGGTGCATTTGTATTTGAAATTAGTCCCGCCCTCACGCCCAAACTGACAAGTTTTAAATTCTCACAGATCAGTTCTGAATATTCAAGACAACTACGCGAATGGAAGCAATTTGCCCCGATTTTGCAATCTATTCATCAATCCCCAATTTTGATTGCGAATGAGGCTTTACCCCATTTAAGAACTTGGATTAATGGCAATAACACAATTCGCCAGTTATCTCGATATTCGGGGCTAGATATCTGTCAAGTTGGACATGATATTTATAATGCATTGATTTCTGGCGAAGTAGCGATCACGCCGTCTGCAACGAGCCTTGTTGCCAAAGTAAGGGTAGAGCCACTCAAAATTTTATGTATTGATGATAGTCAGACAATTTGTCGAGCTGTGGAATATATTCTGCAAAATCATGGCTATCAGATCATGGCTATTTCCAGTCCGATTAAAGCTTTAAGTTTGATCTTTCAACAAAAGCCCGATCTGGTTTTATGTGATATTTCCATGCCAGAACTAAATGGTTATGAGCTATGTGGAATGCTGCGTAAATCCACGGCTTTTGCCAAAATTCCGATTATTATGCTGACGGGCAAGGATAGTTTTATTGATCGCGTCAAGGCAAGAATGGTGGGAGCAACTGAATATTTGACAAAACCGTTTGGAGAAAAAGAGTTACTGACAACGGTAGAAAAATATATAGGACTTACGCAAAACAACTAAATGTAGTGGCAATTGATGAATTGCCACTACCCTAGAATCACGGTTTCAAGTCTTTTTGCGTAAGTCAGAATATAGCAAGTAGCTTCAGAATCCACCGCCCCCAGGGGTTTCGATGACAAAAGTATCGCCAACATCAATTTGAACTGTGGCTGTACTAGCTAACTCAGCGATCGCGCCATCATTTCTAATTACATAATTGTGACCAATTGCCCCTGAATCTCCACCATTTAACCCAAAAGGCGGAATAACACGGCTACTTGATAAAATCGCGGCTGTCATCAGTTCAAGAAACTTAATCCGCCGCATGACACCATCACCCCCTTTATATTTTCCTTGACCGCCACTGTTTTTCCTGATGCTAAACTCTTCCAAAAGTACAGGAAAGCGCCATTCCAGAATTTCAGGATCGGTAAGTCGCGAATTAGTCATGTGCGTTTGGATTGCACTGGTTCCATCAAAACCATTACCTGCACCAGAACCGCCACAAATAGTCTCGTAATATTGATAGCGATCGCTCCCAAACGTAAAATTATTCATCGTCCCTTGCGAAGCTGCCATCACACCCAGCGCACCATACAAAGCATTAGCGATCGCCTGTGAAGTCTCCACATTACCTGCTACCACTGCCGCAGGATAAGCAGGATTTAACATCGAACCTTCAGGAACAATAATTTCTAAAGGTACTAAACATCCTCCATTTAAAGGGATTTCATCATCGACTAAAGTACGGAAAACATACAACACAACAGCCTTACAAACCGCAAGGGGCGCATTAAAATTATTCCCTAATTGCGCTGAAGTACCCGTAAAATCAATCTTCGCACTGCGATTAACGCCATCTAAACTCACCGATACCACAATCTGACTTCCATTATCAACTGGATAAACAAAACTGCGCTCATCCTTTTCCTTTTTCCCTTTTCCTTTTTCCTTGACTAATTTTGCGATCGCCTTACGAATAGAAAGTTCGGCATTATCGCGCACAAATCCCATATAGGCTTGCACAGTTGCGGCTCCATAATGAGACACCATACGCTGAAGTTCTTTTGCACCACATGCATTAGCAGCTATTTGCGCTTGTAAGTCAGCAATATTTTGGGCTGGATTCCGCGCTGGATATTCGCTAGAAGTTAGCAAAGACAGAGTTTCAACCTCGCAAAATTCACCACTTTTCACAAGCTGAAAATTATCAAAGAGAATTCCTTCTTCTTCAATACTCGTACTATTGGAAGGCATCGATCCAGGTGTGATTCCGCCCATATCAGCGTGATGTCCGCGTGAAGCGACATAAAAAGTTGGTGTTAGAGAAGAATTAATAAATACAGGCGTAATTACCGTGATATCAGGTAAATGCGTACCACCGTTGTAGGGATTATTAGTCGCAAAAACATCACCTAATTTAAACTCATAACCGCGATCGCTAATCCAAGCACCAATCAAAACTTTAACACTCTCACCCATAGAACCAAGATGCACAGGAATATGCGGCGCATTTGCCACAAGTTCACCATCGCGATCGAATATCGCACAGGAAAAATCTAACCGTTCGCGAATATTCACACTAGCGCTCGTATTTTGCAGCGTAAATCCCATTTGTTCAGCGATCGATTGAAAGAGATTATTAAAAATCTCCAATTTAATCGGATCGGGAGATCCCCCTAAATCCCCCTTGTAAAGGGGGACTTGCTCTTCTCCCCCCTTATTAAGGGGGGCTGGGGCGGATCTATCCTCAGTTTTAGATAAAGATCCCCCTAAATCCCCCTTGTAAAGGGGGACTTCAAGAGCCTCTTCTCCCCCCTTTACAAGGGGGGCTGGGGGGGATCTTCTTAATATCAAACAATCATCCTCCGTTAACTCCGCTTCCCAATTAGGCTCGATCGCATTAGTCCCTGTCTCATCAATAATCAACGCCGCCCCCAAAATGTGATCGCCCCCCCGCAAATCCTCTCGTCGAAACACAGGCGCAGTGCGCCATTCCCCCTGCATATACACCTGCGAATAGGCGATCGCCTCACCCATAGCCAAATTCTTGTTTTTCCTTTTTCCTTTTTCCTTTTTCCTTGAAACGATAGTTTCCACCGCGATCGCTTCTATCATCAACAGCTTATCTGCAAAAATAAAACCATATCGCTCTTTATGCAAAGTTTCAAAACTGGTTCGCAAAAATTCTAAGGTTCTTGAAGAATCGAATCGAAACGGATCGGGCATGATCACCGTTAGCGATGAATCGGTTCCAGCATAACGCAAGCGCAAACAAGTTTCTATTTGAAAATTGCCATTGGTATTACCTTGTAAAACTTCTAATTTGCCATCTTCACTTAATGTTTGAGCAATGATTTCTAATTCCGCTAGTAACTCCAAACTTAACTCTGACTCGACAGAGCGATCGCGAATTGTGCGAATGTCCGCTAAACCGATGCCGTAAGCAGATAGTACACCCGCATAGGGATGAATGAATACTTGAGTCATGCCCAATACATCAGCGATCGCACAGGCATGTTGACCACCCGCACCACCAAAGCAACAGAGAACATATTCTGAGACATCGTAACCACGCTGTACGGATATTTTTTTGATCGCGCTTGCCATTTTTTCGACCGCAATTTCCAGAAATCCTTGGGCGACAGCTTCAGGTAATGTGATTTGTCCTGTAGCTTGGCTAATGGTCTGCGCCAATTCCGTAAATTTCTCAATCACAATTTGGCGATCGAGTGGTAAGTTCCCATCTTTGCCAAATACTTTGGGAAAGAAATCGGGCTGTAACTTCCCTAACATCACATTGCAATCCGTCACTGCTAAATTACCGCCATTACGATAGCAAGCAGGACCGGGGAATGCACCTGCTGATTCAGGTCCCACACGATATCTCGCGCCATCAAAAAATAGTAACGATCCGCCCCCTGCCGCGACCGTATGAATTGCCATCATCGGTGTACTAAGCCTGACACCCGCGACTTCCGTGGATAGCGATCGCTCATAACTGCCTGCATAATGGGCGACATCGGTAGAAGTTCCGCCCATATCGAAGCTAATGATTTTTTGGAAACCTGCTTGTAAACTGGTCTGCACCGCACCGACTATGCCTCCTGCGGGTCCAGAGAGAATGCTGTTTTTACCTTGAAAGGATTTTGCCTCCGTCAGTCCGCCGTTAGACTGCATAAACATTAGCTTGCCAGAATCCCTTGAAACATTACCAAGTTCAGAACTAATACGATCAACATAGCGTTTGAGAATAGGCGATAGATAGGCATCAACAACGGTGGTGTCAGCACGACTGATGAATTTAATTAAGGAACTAATTTGATGGGATACGGAAATTTGGGTAAAGCCAATTTGTGTGGCGATCGCGGCTAATCTTTGCTCATGATGAGGATAGCGATAACTATGCATTAAAGCGATCGCACAGGATCTAATTCCCATATCGTAAGCTTTTTGGAGTTCTATTACTGCTAAATCTTCATTTAAAGCAATGAGAACTTCCCCTTGAGCGCTATGCCGTTCTTCAATTTCTACCACTTGCTCATAGAGCATTTCAGGTAAAACGATCTGTCTTGCAAATATATTGGGGCGATTTTGATAGCCAATCCGCAGCGCATCGCGAAAGCCTTTGGTAATGGCTAAAACCGTGCGATCGCCTTTACGTTCTAGTAAGGCATTAGTGGCGACAGTAGTTCCCATTTTAATCGCGGCAATCTGCTTGATCGGAATCGCTTGATCTTGCGAAAGTCCTAAAATATCGCGGATACCTTGAATCGGTGCATCGTTGTAGCGATCGGGATTTTCGGATAATAATTTATGGACAATAATTTTACCATCAGGGTTTTGAGCTACGATATCGGTAAATGTGCCACCGCGATCAATCCAGAATTGCCATTGATTATTAATTATTTCTACTGAATTAGCACTCATATTTAGTCTCTATTTTCAGATTAAAATCTCACACCGATTAACCGATTATATGTAAGTATACGCAAGATTTTTTAGGTTATTCTACAGGTTAGCAGTTTTAGGACTTACGCAAAAAAATCCCTCCCTTTGGTGAATCATGCCCTTAATCAAAATTCTCCCAGACTGGTATTTACCTGAAAGTCAAGCAACCTCAGAATCAGTTTATATGAATCGTCGTCGTGGATCTTATATGCAATGGGTTGAAAATGATATTGCCCCTCAAGTTGCCTTTGAGATTCTTTCCCCAGGCAACACAATCAGTGAGATCGCGAAAAAACTAAAATTTTATGAACGTCATGGCATTGAAGAATATTATCTCTACGATCCTAGCCGTATCGAACTAACAGGATGGCAACGCATCGGCAAAGAGCTAGAAGTTATTGATACGATTGATGGTTGGGTTAGCCCAAGACTAGGAATTCGTTTCGATCTCAGTGGAGAAGAGTTAGAGCTTTATTTCTCTGATGGCAAGAAATTCACTAATCTAAAGGATGTCTCAGAACAGTTGTTAAAGGAAAAACAACGCGCCGATCGCTTAGCTGCACGTTTACGCGCTTTAGGAATTGAAGATGAAATTTAAACTTTTTAAAATTGCTATTGGGCTGCACAAATATCTAACTTCGGCGATCGCCATATCATTAGTCGTAATTGCTGATAGTGCGATCGCGCAAACTTCTATTCAAAAAAATCCAGTCAGAAATCCTGATCGGGTGGAAGAATGTGAAATCCTTATTGTGGGTGGTGGTGTCGCAGGTACGGCTTCTGCTTACGAAGGACTATTAGCAGGGCGAACAGTATGCATGACCGAGATTACCGATTGGATTGGTGGACAGATTACCTCTCAAGGAACTTCAGCATTAGATGAAGCCAAAAAACAACGCAATCTTTGGTTCTTTCCCCAAGGCTACACAGAATTTCGCAAAAAGATTGAACAGAAATATGGGAAATTAAATGCAGGAGATTGTTGGGTTAGCGTATCTTGTTTCATTCCCAATGATGCTCAGCAAGTACTCGTGGAAATGTTGCAGGAAGCAGCCCAAAAGGGGAATGGCAAATTAAAATGGTTCCCGAATACCGTAATTAAAAAACTGGAAATGAGTGCTGATGGTAAATTGATCGATGGCGCGATCGCTATTCAACACAGTCCCACTCCTAATACCGCACCTTTAAATTCTGAGCCACTTTCACAAATTATCGAAGATGCATATCGCTACGAAAATTCATCTCGACTTCAAAAACAAATTATTCGCTTTGTTCCCTTAACTAATTCCCAATCTCAGCAGCAAAAAACTCCTACTAATTGGTTTGTGATTGACTCTACCGAAACAGGTGAAATTATTGCCCTAGCTGATGTTCCCTACCGTTTAGGGCTCGATCCGCGATCGCATCTTAATCCATCTTCACCTGTAACTAAGAATGATGCTTACTGCACTCAAGGTTTCACCTATACCTTTGCGATGGAACAAACTGAAGCAGCGCAACCACAAATAAAACCTAGTTTTTACGATCGCTACTCCCCCTATTACGGCTCTGACCCAAAGCCGAATCTAGCTAATTTTGATAATATCTTCACCTATCGCCGTATCTGGAGTGCCGAAGCAGAAACACCTAAAAAAAATGCCTTTGGTGTCTCGACAATGAAAGCAGGTGATATCTCAATGCAGAACTGGGTTTGGGGCAATGACTACCGACCTGGAACCGAGCAAGATAACTTGATTTATTCTAGGGAGCAGTTAGAAAAATCTGGACAACTGGAACCAAATGGTTGGATGGGAGGATTGCGAACAGAAACTCTAAAAAGTGGCGAAGAAATTGCTTTAGGTTTTTACTATTGGCTAGTCGCGGGAATTACTGACTCACAACAAAAAACAAATTGGAAAAAGCCATTTCCCAATCACCGTTTATTAACTGGCTTAGAATCACCGATGGGAACCATGCATGGACTTTCCAAATATCCCTATATTCGTGAATCACGCAGAATCATCGGTCGCCCTTCCTACGGCTATCCTAAAGGTTTTAGTATGTCGGAAATTGATGTTTCACAGGTGGACTTTAGTACAGAAATCTATCGTCAAAATCTTTCTGAACAAACCTATCGTAATCTATGGAATGCTTTAGCAGGTTTGGAAGCGACCAGCGCCATTAGAAATAATACAGATCCCAACAAAATACCTCGCCGTAACCGTTCAACTATTTATCCTGATGCGATCGGTATTTCTCAATATTATTTGGATTTTCATCCTTGCCTGAGCGAATATCCTGTCGAAAAAGCTGGTAATACGGAACGGGCAGGAGTTCGCAACGGTCACGGAGCCGCTTTCCCTGGGCAGATTCCTTTGCGATCGCTCATTCCTCAAAAGATCGATAATCTGATCGTGTCGGGTAAAAATATTGCCTATAGCTATATTGTCGCCGCAGGCTATCGCGTCCATTCCTACGAGTGGTCTGTGGGCGCAGCAGCAGCCACAACTGCTTCTTTTGCTCTTTCAGAAGGATTTTTTCCCTATCAACTGATTGAGGATTTACCAAGAATTAACCCTAAACTTACCGAGCTGCAACAAAAATTGGTCAAAAATAATAATGCGATCGCTTTTCCCGATACTTCTATTTTCAATCTAAATTGGAGTGATTGGAAAATCTGGTAAAGTTCCAATGTAAGGGCAATTCATGACTTGTTCTTACATTGGAACTGGATTTTCTGTAATTATTTATACATTTATCATGTATCCTTTTAGATTAAGATGGGGAGCTATCTCTAAATCTTCTGTCAGGATATTCATGCATACCAAATCAACTAGCAAAGTTGTCAAAGAACGTAGGGAATATAACACATGGGTAGCGAATGAAACCATAGAAGACTACTCGTTACGCTACGCACCTAAATCATTTAGAAAATGGTCAGAATTTTTAGTTGCAAATACAGCATTAGGGGGGATTTCATTCTTAGCACTGGAGGCGATCGGTGGCTCCTTAGTAATTAGTTATGGATTTGCAAATTCTTTTTGGGCGATTCTCGTTGTTGGGGCGATTATCTTTTTAACAGGTTTACCGATCGCTTACTATGCCGCCAAATATAACATTGATATCGATTTACTGACAAGGGGCGCGGGTTTTGGTTATATCGGTTCGACAATTACATCGTTAATTTATGCATCTTTTACGTTTATTTTCTTTGCGCTGGAAGCTGCAATTATGGCGCAAGCCCTCCAGCTATACTTCCATTTACCTTTATCCCTTGGTTATATTCTTTGTTCGCTAATAGTGATTCCGATCGTATTTTATGGAGTCACGTTAATTAATCAGTTGCAGCTTTGGACACAGCCGATATGGTTGGGTTTGATGATTTTGCCTTTTATTTTTGTATTGTATAAAGAGCCTGATGCGATCGCTAACTGGGTAAATTTTGCGGGTAATTCTCCCAGTGGAGCAGGATTTCATCCACTTCTATTTGGTTCAGCAGCCACTGTCTCTTTTTCCTTGATTGCTCAGTTGGGTGAACAGGTGGACTATTTACGATTTCTACCCGAAAAGCAAAAGCATAATCAGGTTCAATGGTGGTTAGCGGTTGTTTTGGCGGGACCGGGCTGGGTGATTTTAGGTGTAGCCAAACAGTTGGGTGGAGGATTTCTTGCTTCGTTAGCGATTCATCACGGAGTAGAAGTTAGTCATGCCAAAGAGCCAATCCAAATGTATATGGCGGGATTTGCGGATATGTTCGCCGATCCTTGGATTGTGTTATCCGTTGCCACGGTATTTGTGGTTGTCTCGCAAATTAAAATCAATGTCACCAATGCCTATGCAGGATCGCTAGCATGGTCAAATTTCTTTTCACGACTTACCCATAGTCATCCTGGGCGAGTCGTGTGGTTAATTTTTAATGTGGCGATCGCCTTATTACTGATGGAGCTAGGTGTATTTGAAACCCTAGAACTAGTACTAGGGCTATATTCCAACGTGGCGATCGCATGGATTGGGGCGATCGTTGCGGATTTGGTGATTAACAAACCATTGGGAATCAGTCCCTCCTATATAGAATTCAAACGAGCTTATCTCTACAGCTTTAATCCCGTAGGATTTGGCTCAATGGTAATTGCCTCAATCATCTCGATTATGGCTTTTGTCGGCTTATTTGGAGTCTATGCCCAAGCCTACGCTCCCTTTCTTGCCCTAGGAATTGCCTTTGTCCTCTCACCAATCATTGCGATCGCTACCAAAGGCAAATATTACATCGCCCGTGAAAATGTCTACCGTTCTCAAAAAGTAGATATGAACTCACTGATCGCCTGTAGTATTTGCGAACAGGAATACGAACTTACCGATACTGCCTACTGCCCTGTATATGATGGCGCGATCTGCTCTCTCTGTTGTAGTCTTGATGCCCGTTGTCATGACTCTTGTAAGACCTCCGATGATGATCTTGGTAGTCTGACCCAAAAGCTAGCTAGCACTATTTTTTCAGAGAAGATCCCCCCACAAATAGGGGTAAGACTGATTCGGTTTGCGGGAATCTTCCTGTTGCTTTCGGGATTAACGGCGGCGGTATTTGGATTAGTTTATTATCAAGGTATTTTGCGATCGCCTATTTTATCCACAGTATCGGCTTCAAATTCAGCATTTATCGGCATATTGCTAGAACTTTATGCACCACTTTCGGTATTAATCGGTGTAGGTACTTGGTGGTTAGTCTTAAGTGAAGAAAGTCGCGAACTTGCCGAAGCAGAACTAGATCGTCAAAATCTACAACTTCAGCAAGAAATTGATGAGCGCCAAAGGATAGAAGATGCCATGCAGCAACTTACCTTAGAACTAGAACACCGTGTTGAAGACCGCACTAAGGAGTTGTCTGAGGCGATCAATACGCTCAAACTTACGCAGGTTCAGCTTATCCAAACTGAAAAGATGTCCAGTCTAGGACAACTAGTGGCGGGAGTTGCCCATGAAATCAATAATCCTGTGAACTTTATCTATGGGAATCTTACCCATGCTAGCAACTACATCAGGGATTTACTAAATCTGATTAGACTATATCAAAAATATTATTCTCGTCCTATCTCAGTCATCCAAAAGGAATCAGAAGAAATCGAGCTAGATTTTTTGATGGAGGATTTACCAAATTTACTTGCATCGATGAAAGTAGGTGCAGAAAGAATCCAGAAGATTGTCTTATCGTTGCGAAATTTTTCGCGTATGGATGAAGCAAATTTAAAACCTGTGGATATCCATGAGGGCATTGATAGTACCTTAATGATTTTACAAGCGCGTCTCAAAGCCAAGCCCGATCGCCCAGAGATTCAAATCGTCAAGGAATATGGCACTCTGCCAGAAGTGCAATGTTATGCAGGACAACTCAATCAGGTATTCATGAATATTATTGCCAATGCCATAGATGCTCTTGAGGAAAAATATAGCGATCGCCCATCCGCAGAAACAACTAAAAATATTGGTAAAATCAAAATCAGAACTGAAGTTAGAGAACCAGATCAGATTAAAATCACCATTAGTGATAACGCTAAAGGCATTACTTCCGAAGTGCAGAAAAGATTATTTGATCCGTTCTTTACAACTAAGCCTGTAGGTAAAGGGACTGGGATGGGTCTGTCGATTAGTTTTCAGGTGATTACAGAAATTCATCATGGGCGCTTAAGTTGTGAATCGGCGATCGGGGAAGGGACTAATTTTGTGATTGAGATTCCCATTGAACAAGCAAACGTCAGCACATAAAAAAGCGGCGCTAAGCGCCGCTTTTTTAGCTTTTAGGAAGAAGATATTAGCGTTTCTTGATGTCTTTCGCCATGTTTAGGAATATATCCATACTGGAATCTACACGCGCATTCGATTTATTTGGCTCAAATGTTTTAGCCTCAGGCGCTGATTTCGTTTCTTGATTCTTCTCCGCCTTAATTTCACCATCTGCCATCTTTTCAGTAGCAGTGACAGCAACGATCATTTCAGGAAGTTTGACACCGTTAACGGTTGCAAATGTTTTCTTGACAGCTTTAGGAGTTCGCATGTAGTCAATATCGCCAAAGGTTTTAGCAGAATCTTGATCAAGAAAGTAAGCTGACTCTTTGTTGTCAGCATCATCTTTTTTATCTTTTTTGCCAAATAAGCCGAAAAGTGCCATGTATCTATACCTTTTTCTAAATTTCGATTGAATTTGCTTTTATATTGCGGTATGTAACATTTTAGCAACATAAGTCTACAAATATAAGTGGGTATACATACAAAACCCAAAATTGTTTGAGTTTTAATAAATTTTCATGCCTTCGTTTATAACGTACCTAATTATTTAGAAATATTCCAATAGGGGAGTTGTTGATTTGGTTCGATTTTGACCCCACTTACACCTCTTTGAGCAAAGGCATACTCTTTGTTTTGCCAGAGCGGAATAAACGGCACATCCTGCGCCAAAATTTCTTGGATTTGTTGCAATATTTGCGATCGCTTAGTGACATCTTGCTCTTTACGTTGGCTGGCAATCAACTCATTCATCAATTTATTGTTATAGAAAGAGCCTTGAAATTGAGTACCGCCTTTCGTGCAGCGATCGCCTTTAGCTTCTTCACATTCTAAGAATGGTTTGATGTAATTATCGGGATCAAGAATATCGGGAATCCAATCGAGCAAATAGGCTGGATAAACGCCTTTATCAATAAAGGCATAACCAACGGTATTTTCTACCCGCTCCGTTTTGATTTGCAGGATCTTCCCCACATTTTTCTGGATCGAAGCGCGAAGGGTGCTAGCAATTACATCTCCATTACCGCCATATTTCGGGGAATACCAAATAGAGATTTGAGCAGGCTTATCGTCAGAATATCCTGCGGATTCCAGTAATTGTCGGGCTAGTTTGCCATTACCATCGCCATATTTTTGTTGAAACACGGGTTTGGATTCAGCGAAAGAACTGGGAATGAGTGTATAAAGTGGGGTGCGTTGATTAAAAAATATGCGTGACTCTAATAGTGGGCGATCAATCGCGGCGGCTAAAGCTTGACGGACTCGGACATCATTTAATGGTGCTTGTTGCGTATTTAAGACCATATAGAGGATGGTTGCGCCTTGTCCCGAAGCGATCGTCCAGCCATTTGGTTTGGCATTTGCTTCCACATTCTTTACCTGTGTTGGCGTAAGCGTCTGGAAAGCAACATCCACTTCCCCTGTTTTAAAGGCATTCAGGAGGTTGGCGTTGGACGAAAAAAACTGAATGTCAACCCCGCGATTTTTCAGCTTATTCCGTCCTGAATAATCAGGAAATGCATCCAGACGTAAATAGCTACCTTCAACAAATTGGGTGACTTGATAGGGACCAGTACCAATTAATTTATCAGGCAGAAATAAGAGTTTACCTGATTTTTCGTCTTTGATATGTTTATAAACTTGAGGTGAGATCGCCGCCGCCCCTGTAAATGCTAAAAATTTAGGAAAAAACTGTAAAGGTTGTTTAAGCTTAAAAATTAGCTCAGTCTCACTTGGGACTGAAATAGATTCAATAACATCGCTCAAGATGCTTGCTGGTGCGCCTTTAGACTCAATGAATCGATCTAAGGCAAATTTCATTGTATAGGCATTGAAATTGGTGCGATCGTGAAATTTGATCCCCGTGTGGACTGGGACGGTATAGGTTAAGCCATCTTCGCTAATTTTGGGCATTTCGGTAGCGAGTTGCGGCACGATCTCACTGGAGCCTTCTTTGTAGGTATAAAGGCGTTCGAGGGTGTTGTAGAAAACATTACTAATAAAAAATTCGTTGGCATCAGCAGGATCGAGGGTACGAATTTTGCTAGTCGTACCTAATACGATGCGTTCTGCGGTGCGATCGCTGATCCCCAGTTTGTTATTGCCAGTTTTGCCATTAGTGCATCCCCAAAGCGCGGTGACTAGGATTAGAGCGATCGCAAACCAAGCCAAAAAGCGACGCAGCAAATATCTCATTGATCTGTTCAATTGATCGGTTTAGCCGAAAACTTAACTGTATTTCTCACTGCTAGATTTTCTCATAATGTTGCAGCTTTGTTTAAAAACACGCTCCTTCAGCGATCGCACCATAGGCGATCGCAACTCAAAATTAAATACAATATTATTATTTACTCTGGTAAAGGGGTAAATAATCAGCTATGATTTCAGTTACATTATTCAATCGTTACGCAAAAAATTTGACCAAGCTAATCGGTGCTTAATCGACAATTATGGATAACTTCTTGTTTGCTTTGGAACGTCCGCCGACATTTCCCCTTGACACTGAAAGTCTTTTGATCCCAAAGTATATTCCTGAAGATCGCTTTAGCATGACTGTTGTTGGTACTTTTGCCGACCTAGACAAGATGATGGATGCTGCTAAGGAACTGCAAGAGATACTTGCCAGATGCGCGGCTTGGTATGCATCGGAGCCATTAGCCCAAGCACAGTTATTAGATGCAGATGCAGAAGTACCTTTAGAACCACCCATAGCCGATTGGTTAACTGCAAGAAATTTAGCTATTCCTCCAGTAGGTATTGGCTGGTTAGGAAAAGAATCCGAAGCTAAGGAGGCGGTAGTGAGAATTGGGAGTTCTTTATGCGTGCATATGTTGAAACCCTCTTCTAAAAAATTATCAAATGGTAAAAATCGCCGTAGCTCTTATTATGATTATGATGTACATCATCCATTGGTAGTTTTTTTTGAAGAATTTGGAGGAGAAGTTCTAGTAGGAGGCGATCGTGGAGGTGAGGGGAATGTTGTAGCCGACTTGACATGTACTTGTAGTGAAGTAAAAGGAAATCAGTTAAAAAAAGAATTGGCGCAATATATGAATCTCTACTATTATCTGTATGCTCTTCCGCCTTGGCATCCTAAAGGTATATCTCCTGAGCAAGTTCGAGCGAGAGAAACTTTCAATAGACTGTTATCTGGAGAAGTGCAGCATCCTGATAATGATCCTGAAGTTGTTAAAAAGTATAGGCAATATCCTTTAGTTGCTTTTAATTTTGATTATAAGCAGTGGGGTATTGATATCGGTTTCCACGTTGGGCAACTGCAAGTTGTTAAACATGATAAATATTGGCATGTTGCTTTAGAAGAAATACCAATATCTGCTAACACTATGGGAATATGTTTTGAAGACCAAACGTTAAACCTTGGTTGGATTACCTTTAATGATTTCATTTATGGATTTCCATCACTGGTGCATTATCTAGCCAAGCATGGATGCACAAATTTTCGATATGAATTAGTCGATTTTGATCAAGTACGCGGAGATTAAAATCTAGGGAGACTATTGTATCTGAACCCTATGGCGTTATTGAAATTAAATTACTAATATTGCTTAGTAAGGCATTATAGTGCGATATGAAAAGCCTATTATAGTGTCTTAAACAATGAGTAAAAAAGTCAGCATTACTTTAGATGACGAAGTTCTAACCTTTGTCGATCGCTTAGCTAGCAATCGTAGCAGTTTCATAAACGATATTCTTTTGAAAGAGAAGAAGAGGATTTTTATGAAAGAACTTGAAGACGCTTATAAAGAACAGATGAATGACCACAATTTACAAGAAGAAATTTCGGCTTGGGATATTACTATGGGCGATGGACTAAATTCTTAACGGAACGCTTTAACAAGCGCTGACAAATGATGAAAAACAGTACTGCTATATAACTGAAAGCAGTTGTCCCACAAGCTGGGCTTAGCGCGTTCGAGCGTAATATGTGTTTCCGCGATCGCGGCTAAAAACTCTGGATAAGTCAGCGACATTTCCGCAAAACTTTGAAAATCATTAGCAATCTTAGTGCTGGGCATTGTCCGATCTAGCCATTTCGTTAATTCTGTCCAATGCTCCTGCACGGTTGGAGCAATATGCTTCAGCGATCGCTCCACAGGTAAATTCAAGCCAAGATCGAACCGATATTGATTGTCATGAAATCGTAAAATACAACCGCCGCTCACCCCTTCTCCATTCACACGGTAACTACGCAGATGTAAATCACAAATATGTACACGATCTAAAATTTGTTCCTTGCGAGCAAGTTTATGTTTGGCATTAACCACCACCACCTCTCCAAAGGTAGGCAAAATCCCCGCCACTCTACTGATTACATCTTGAGATTCAAAAGTAATTTCGTTGATCCCTGCGATCGCTTTAATTTTGGGATTATTTTCAGGCTGACTAAAATATTCAACGGTATAAACAGGAATTTGGGCGATCGCCTCAATACTTAGCCAAATTGCACCAATCCCATAACTCTGTAAATCTTCACCATAGGCTTGCATCTCCGCTAAAGTCCCTGTGCGAATAATCTTGGGAGCGCGATTAGGGATTTTAAATCTTGCCGTATAAGGGTCAGTACGAAAAATTCTGGCAACTTTAGCGATCGCAAAAGTTTTGAGTTCTTCAGCCACAGGCAATATAGCGAGATAGGCAAGACTGGAGCCACCTGCCAACTTCAAAAATGTATCAATTTTAGCCTGACGCGCCTTTACCTCAGCCATCTCGATCGCCAACAAACCTTGACGCGCCTGAGCAATCAATCTTGCGGGTAGCTGCGCCTTTAGTAAACGGCGAAATATTGCCTCGGCAGCTTCAGTTTTTCCAGTAGCATCATAGAGGCGACCTTGCAAGATTTGTAACTGCGGATCGTCAGGATAGTCTGATAGCAGTTGCTGAAGTGTTGCTGAAGCGGCGAGGAATTGTTGATCAGTGAACTGACTTTCAAACGCGGCTACGAGATCTTGCATGGAAGGCTCTACGAAAAATGTCGTAAGGATGGTATTTCAAAACAGGGTTGCGGAACAAAGCGCCACAACCCTATTTGGGGTTCTATAGTTAGAATCTTAAGCCTAAGCCAGTTTGTAAAGAAGTTGCTGATGTGCCAGAGGAATTACGATAGGCATCGAAAGCAAAAATAACATTGCCGAATAACACAAGATTACTGTTAGGTAAGGTGTAATCAATGCCTGGTTGAATCACAAAACTATTTTTGTTACCAACTGGTGTGGTATCAACGGTATTAGATAGAGCAACACCCGCACCAATGTAAATATCAGTATCAAAATTTAATGGCACATCAAAGGAAACTGTCGGTACAACAGCAGTACTGCTGCCGACTAAGATTTGAGTTCGTAAGGATACAGGAAATTCAAGAAACTTATAGCGAGCAGCGACTACGCCCGATGTGCGTGAATTCTCACCAGCAGTAGCATTGCCACTAGTAAATCCAAAGCTAGCACCAACCCCCAAATAGCTGCCGTATGCTGGCTGAGCTTTGACTGTTGGCACGGCGATCGTTGACACGCATCCCAAGGCAGTCAAGCCGATCAAAAATTTAGTTAGATTTTTCACAGATATTACTTCCTCGCGTGAGCAACGATGTTGTTTGCTTATTGTTTACTTAATTACGGAATAACGCCGTCAGGCACAAAGGCTACCATAAGTTAAGCAATTTTGCTAAGTTTTTTTGATTTATTTTTCTAATAATTGTGGATCGCCCCTTAATCCGTGCAGCACAAATCATTGCAAAAGATATAGCCAAAACATAGACAAAGGTGTATATTGATTTGACATCATGAAACATTGACCTCCGAGTTACGTCACAGATCAATGTTCCAGATGAATATTCTCATGCAGGAACAAATTTATTAAGCTATGGCAGAATTAGCAGTCTATTTTGTTTTGAGTCTTGGAGTTCCCTACACATTCTGGAAAATCGTAAGACCTTTTACAGATGCGTTATAGCTTGATAGGTATAGCAATCCTAAGTGATTGCAAGTGATTGACAGACAAGGGGCTTAAGCTCCTTGTTCATCACCATTGATATTCTGGAACTATATCTCTAAGCTTGCTAGACCCAAATAGCTAATCTCACTTGGTTCCACTTGAAAACGACAGGCTAGTACCTTTAATCCCTTCGCGATCGCCTCTTTCAGCAGTTTGGCATATTCAGGATCAGCTTCTGCTCCAGCCGCAAAATGATCGCAATCACCGCGATTGATAAAAAAGATTAAGGCAGCCTCTGTCTTTCCTTCAATATTTTCATTAATTACTGACATCAACTCGCGTAAGTGTTTTTGTCCTCTTGTCGTCACCGTATCAGGAAATAGGGCTAAATTTCCCATGCACCAAGTTGTGTTTTTTACTTCCACATAGGTTCTTTTCCCAGTATCGCGATCGGTTAACAGAAAATCAATCCGACTTTTCTCATTACCATAGGTAACTTCGCTTTTAACCTCAGTATATGCTTCTAATTCTGGAAGTAAGTGGCGATCGAGCATATTCCCAATTACCCGATTAGGCAGACTCGTATTAATACCAATCCAGCGATCGTCTAGATAAATCGCTTCCCAACTATAGGCGAGTTTTCGTTTAGGATTGGAATGATGGGAAACTAACACAGGACTGCCAATTTTACATACTCCTGTCATTGGTCCTGTATTAGCGCAATGGGCGGTGATTAGTTCGCCATTATCTAGTTCTATGTCGGCAAAAAAGCGTTTATAGCGGCTAATGAGGCGACCTGTGCGTAAATCGGAATAGGTATGGACTTGGAGCATTTTAAGTTTGGGATAGAAGTAACGGTATGGTGCAATGATTTTAGCGAATGCCCTGCAATAAATTGCGGACTGAAAGCTAAAACCCCTTGAAACGGGTTGATTAGAGGTATTCTTTAGATTCTTTAGATTCTTTAGGAATGAAAAATAAACAACTATAGTAAATCGAGCAATCTAAGGTTGCTACCATAGCTCGTTAACCATTTGGACAAAATCATGAGTGAACCTAAAATCGTTGACAAAAAGCCTGTTGTATTGGAATTAGAACCAAAAACTTACTATTGGTGTACCTGTGGAGAGTCAACCAATCAGCCCTATTGCAATGGCGCACATAAGGGAACAGAGTTTGTGCCACTTGCTTTTGAAGTAACAGAAACGAAGAAGGTGGCACTGTGTTTATGTAAGCACACTGGCAATTCTCCTTTCTGTGATGGCGCACATACAAAGCTATAAAGACCAAATGTAGTGGCAATTCATGAATTGCCCCTACATTTCTATTTCATAAAATCTATTTCATAAAATCTATTTTGCTTCAACATTCACAAAAGAGTTATCGCACAAATCAAAGGCGACGGATTCTCCTGTTCGTAATACTCCATCACTCAAAGCCCGCCATAAGGAGTTTTGGACGATTTTACCTTTGCTGTTACGACGGTTAACTTTTACGTCACTGACTGTTTTTCCAGTTGTGTTTGTGGCTACATAAGTAACACAGTTAGCGCGATCAGATTGTTTAGTTGAAATTGGCAGATAGACGAGTGCAGCTTGGGATTGAGCAAGAGTAGACTGTGTATGCGTCATTGTCATTGACGCGCCTAGGAATAAATCAAACATTATTTTTTGGTATCAGCAATTAGATCAGGATAAGATTTAACGACAAATATTTGCCATTAAAAAGTAACTATAATTTAATTTAATCGTAATAACAACAAAATATATATGACTTAAGCAAGATTTTTGGCGTTTAAAAATCTTGCTATTTACTGATTAATGCCAACTGTTACGAAATGACTCTACTACTCGATCCATTCCGACCGATCGCGAAGCCTTGAAAAGAATCCGATCGCCACTTTCAATTTTTTCTAAAAGCGTATCAGTAATTTCTTGATATGACTGACAAGCGATCGCGTACTTTAAAGATCCATTTGCACCCGCCAGAATTGCATCAGCTTCACCATCGGCAAGGATGATCGTTCCTTCTATTCCTAATTTACTGATTGCTTCACCAACTTGATTGTGTAACGGAGTGGACATTTCTCCTAATTCTTTCATCGTGCCTAATACAGCCCAATGTCGCTTGGCGGGCATATCTGCCAATTGTCTTAGCGCCGCTAGCATTCCTTCAGGCGAAGCATTATAGGTCTCATCAAGAATAGTCACATCTTGAGCTAGTTGATATAGCTGCGCCCGTCCAAATGGAAGATCCAGTTTCGCTAGTCCTTGAGTTGTCTGATTCCAATCTAGATTAAGAGCTTTGAGAACTGCTAAACCAGCCAAAAAATTCAAAGCATTATGAAGACCAGGTAAGGGCAGATCCCATGTCAAATCTTCGACCTGAAGTTGCTCACCAATCAACTCTCCATTGACATCGCCAACACCTAGACCGTAAGTGATGGTTTTGCCATGCCAAACTTTACTCGCTGTTTCTAGTAAGAGCGGATCGTTAGCATTGAGAATTACCGTGCCATCGGCAGGAGTTTCCACCAGCAGTTCACATTTTGCTTGAGCGATCGCCTCTCGCGAACCCAATCGACCGATATGCGCCGTGCCAACATTGGTAATTACGCTGACCGTCGGCAAAGCGGTTTTGGCAAGACGGGCAATTTCACCTAAGCCACGCATTCCCATCTCCACCACCACAAAATCATGGAGTTCAGGAGTGATCGCCAATAATGTTTGGGCAACCCCAATGTCATTATTATGATTAGCCAGACTCTTATGGACTTGCTTATCAGGTGCGACATAGCTAGCTAACATACTCGCAATAATTTCTTTAGTCGTAGTTTTGCCGACCGAGCCAGTCACTGAGACAACTGGGTGGACAAACTGCGATCGCCACCATCGTGCTAAATCTTGGTAAGCCGAAACCGTATCGTCAACCGCTAATAAAGGCAAACCTTTAGCCGCGACCGAGCTTGCCCATTCATGACTGACGATCGCCGCCACTGCACCTTGGGCGATCGCTTGGGCGACAAACCCATGACCATCAAAGTTTTCACCTGTTAAGGCAACAAATAATTCACCCGACTTAAGTTTGCGACTGTCAGAAATAACGCCCTTTATCTCTGTGTTTATCTGCGTATTTTCATCAATATTGTTAACCGTTGCTGATGTGATGGCGATCGCTTGGCTAATCATACAAATACAGGTCATGCTTGATTCTTTCTGTTCTTAGCTAGTCTAGGTGGTGCGTTGAGACGAAAATAGATTTACACAAATAATAAAACCAAAAAAGCTAAAGCTTTGACTCTATTTTTTAATTATGCCTACCTATTATCGTGCTTTAGGAGTCAGAGCATGAATAAATATTTTACTTATATAATCATCTGTTGCAGCGTCTTCATTAGCTCTTGTTCATGATATGGCTTGCTAAAATAAGCATTCGCTCCTAAATCCAAGGCTAGTTTCCGATCATTATCGTTGTCATGAGAAGCAAGTACAACTACAGGTAAATTTTGCAGATCAGCATCAGCCCGAATGTTCGACAAAAGCTTAAATCCATTCATTTGAGGGCTTGCTAAATCAGTAATGACAATATCTATGCTGGGATTACTACTGGAATTACTGTTCATACTTTCCTTAAGAAAAGCGATCGCTTCCTGCCCATTGTTAGCTTGTTCCGTCAAAAAACCTGCTCTTACTAAAGTCATCGAGAGATAGCGGCGAATATTGGCTGAAGATTCGACAATTAGCACTTTAGGCTGATGAGAATGTCGTGTTTGGGGATCTACTTGATCACTGATAAAAATTCCCGAACTTTCCAGATTTTCGGGCTTAAAATTATTTTCTAATAGGCGCACTGATGGCTCCGTCAGATCAAAAAAGTTCACATCTGCATAATCTTCCGCATCAAAAAAAGCCGCTAAACTGTTGAGATTGACTGGATTAGTTTGGGAAATATGCGTTTCATCATCTACTGAAGAATTCAACGATGATTTCACAGAAGAATTTGAGGAATTATTCAGGTAGTCTCGCCTAACTTGATTGACTAATTCAGTAGGATTTACCAAAGCGATCGCCTGATCATTTCCCAAAATGACTGTCCCCGCAAAAATATCAGCGACCTTAATATCGCCTTCTATTTGATGTAATGTCGCATCTTGATCATGCCAACAACCATCAACACCAAGCGCCAGCAAATTATGTTCATGTTGAATAACTAAATATGAAGGTACTGCATTAGCAGGTTTAGAATTGTTAGTGCGACAGTTCAGCTTTAGCAAAGAATTCAGGCGAACAATAGGAATCTGTTGATCTCGCCATAGCAAAGTCTCTTGAATCTCAGGATTAGTAAGATTGCGATTGGTCAGATGATCGACAGGAGCGATCGGCACTACTTCTAGAATTGCCTTACTAGGTATTGCCAAGGACATTTGATTAATTTCAATTAGCAATACTCGCACTAAAGAGAGGGTATTCGGCAAGATGATTGCAAACTGTGTCCCTTTCCCTAGCTGAGACTGGACAGAGATCGTCGCCCCAATTTCCTGAAGCTTCTTTTTTAAATCAAGTAGTTCAGCATTATTCTCTTCTATATGATCGATGTCATCGACTCCGCGCCCATCATCGCAAACCTTTATGATTGTATTTTCTGCGGTCTGTACAGCAATAATTTCAATTTTTCCCTGCGGTAATTTGCCTTGTCGTTGCCGAGCGCTTGGAGATTCAATTCCATACTCAAAGGCATTTCTAATTAATAGATCTAAAGGTCCCACAACAATATCAGCGATCGCGCGTTCGAGTCCAACTTCAGCCCCCTGCACTAATAACTCAACCTGCTTGCCATACTGTAACGATAAATCGCGTAAAATCCGTGGAAATCGGCTCAACAAACTAGAAATCGGTTGTCTTAGAGCTTGACCAAGATTTTTTCTTAAATGATGGACATCATGACTAATTGCTGATGTTTGTTGTTCAGCACTCCCCACTACATTGACCATCTGCACCAAAGTATTTTGCAGCGTGGTTTGTAGGCTAGCGATCGTCAATTGATTGGTTAAAGCGGGTTCCAATGTCTGCAAGGACTGTTGAATATCTTCCGTTAGTTTTCTGATGTGATGCAAATAAATATTTAAATTCCCATTTCGCACCAATAAGTCTTCCGACAGATCGCCCAGTTTTGTTAAATGATGTAAAGGCATCCTAATAACTGCATTATTTTCAATTTCATAACTCAAAGGAATAAATTTTTCGTCAATTACTACTAAATTAGAATCAATGGAATCCATATTAGCGTCAATATTAACGTCAAGATTAGAAATATTGGAAGTGATAAAGTAATCCATGTCCGAAAACGCATCTGCTAAAGCATTTACTTGCGTATCCACGTCTTCTCCATAATAATCCAGCGCGTAGTCCAACTCTTCGTCTGCGTTAAGCCCATTTTCTTTAGGAAAACTTGTTAAAGATAGATCTTCCCAAGCAGATTTAAATCCATTGGTGTTATTTTGATAAATTGGCGACATCTCAATCGCTGTATCGATATCTGAAGTTAAAAAATCTTGATCTCTAGTGCTATCTGAAAGTATTTCGTTTAGATCTAGTTCTGATAAGCTTTCATCAATATCCGTTAGTACAAAGTCCGTTAGTACAAAATCAATTTCGTTGTCAGAATTATCAAATTCTTTAGAAAGCTCAAAGCCAGCCTCTAGCTGAGCGATCGCTAAATCATCTTCAGCATCTACGTCCCCCCAAGAATTCATTGTAGAAAAATCAATTAAAGCATTGTCAATTTCATCTACAATGCTAACTTCTTCTTCAGCCCAACTAGTTCCTAACAGTTCAGTTTCATCCTCGTCACCTAAAAAATTATTGACAGAATGATCATTGTTAGAGTGGTTATTATCAGAATAATTATTGTCAGAATGATTAGCAATCTCCTCTAAAGATGCATCTAAAGGTTCATTTATGTCAAAAATGTCGGACAAATTTTCGTCTAATTCAGAAGATGATGAAGAGTCTTCTTGATTACTAAGTTGACTATCAAGTTGATCATCAAGTTGGATTAAAATAAATCCATCTGACACCTGTTCATGATTGGATGATTGATTAGCTTCTTGAGTTGGATTTTCTACTAAAACTTGATTGTCCATCTCAAAATCCACGTCAAATAAATGAAATGCCTCTGAATCATCCGTTAAGTTAAATGGTTCATTCTCAATATTTACTGAGTTTTGTAACCATTCAGTTTCTGCTTCACTATTTGCCAAGGAGTTGAATTCGTCAGATGATTCTTTAAGCAGTTGATCTAACAATTGAGTGGGTAATTCATCAAGCAATAGACCAGATTTTAGCCGAAAATGCTCTTTTAATTGATTAAATAAATTATCTTGTAATTTTATCCAATTTTGATTGAATGACCTGTCAAAACAATATTCATCAATGATTTGACTCATCATATTAATTGCTTCAAAAAGTAATCCCTTGGTAATCCAATCAACATCAATATGCTGATAGCTTAATAGACTAATAGACTCTTCAAAATGATAAATTATCTCTGAAAATGCGGATTTTGGTGTATAAAAATTAGCTTCAATTGCTGACTTTTGAAGTAATTCGTAGGTAGAGATTAAACCATCAATCTGTTTAGAAAAGCTTGGCAAAGTGGAATCTAATTCGGAAATTCTATTCTGGAAATCATTAATAAAAATTTGAGATTCTTCAGAGAACTTTTTTTTGATCGGAGACGTAGATTTAATCATCGTAGAATTCATTGTGTTTCTCTCTCTATCTGATTTTTAAGTAGGTAGGCTCAATTAAATATAAAACCCCAAGAGATGGATTCTCCTGCGAAATAAATAGGTTGGACTTTAATTATTATTAATCGAAGGTGCTTATGGGGTTTTGAAATAATTTAGAGACTGTCTCAATTCTCCTGAATATTGTCGAGTCGATTTTATAGACTGCGATATTTCAGAAGAAGAGGTCAGAGTCTTATGGGCAATATGCGACAGATCTTGCATCAAGTTAGCCACATTTTCTGATGTCTGCACTTGAGCAAGAGTTACTTCAGAAATCGAAGACATCAATTCATCAATCCGTTGAGAAACTTGGCTAATTTGTTGTAGATTTTCTTTAGCCGCGATCGCTAATTGATTGCTTTGCGAGATCTGATTACTGCCCAATTCAACCGCCTCCATAACTTCATTAGTTTCACGCTGAATATTACCGAGCAAATTCTCGACTTCCTTTGTCGCGGCAACTGAGCGAGCCGTGAGTTCGCCGACCTCTTCCGCCACCATCATAAATCCTCCACGATTATCTCCCGAACGAGAAGCTTCAAGGGTTGCGTTAATTGCTAGAAAATTAGTCTTAATTGCGATTTCATTAATCGAAGAAATTGCTTTGGAAACTTTTTGAGATACTTCACCCAAATGTTTGACTCGCTTAGCCGTAGTTGTCACCGTGCTTTGCAATCCACCAATTTGTTGGACTACAGCATCAAGATCGCGATCGCTATCGGAAAGTTTGGTCGCAACTAATTGTGACGACTCCATTATTTGCCGACTATTATTGACTAGGGTAGTTGCCGATATTCCCTCTATGTAAGGGTTGTGTAGCGATCGATCTACCGTATCAACTTGTTTTTGAGAGACAACAATTAGATTGGCGATCGCCTGTTCATTCTCTCCCAACGCCAAATTAACTTGGTTAGCAGATGACTTGACCTGACCGACAATATTTTGTAATCCACGGATCACATCATCAAAAAATATAGAGATGTCAGTCAGATTTCTATCGGGTGTTTGAGTTGAAACTGTGAGATCGCCATCGATCAGCCCTTTCATATCACCTAACATTTGCATTAAATGTCCTTGAAGATCCCGTTGCTGTTGGCGATAGCCGTTAACTTCGGCGTTACGCTGAACCATCTCCGCCCGCACCTTTTTGCCTAACTTCAAGATATTGGCATCGGACAAATCAGGTTCTTGTCCTTCTTTTTTCTCTTCCCTAGCCAGTTTAGACAAGACCTTAAACATCTTGACTACCTGCAACTGCAATCGCTGATTCTCCTGCTCTTGTTTTTTCATCATCATTTGCAGTTGATCCGACATCCTGTTGATGCTTAGGGAAATATCCGCTAATTCGTCATTACCATCGACATTCAGCCGACCAAAAATTGGATCAAAACTAATGTCAGAATCACCGCGTCGGAGGGCACGTCTCAAAAATCGTAAAGCAGAACGAATTTCCTTTAGTCTTTTGGTCAATCGCTGGGACAAAGCATAGGTGATCAGCCCTACAAGCAAAGGTGTAACGGCAATACCCACTCCAATTACTAATAATAGGTTTTGACTGCCTGAAAGAGCTTTATCTTTGTCTATAGTTGTCAGCAGATCCCAGCCCAACATATTTACAGGGGTATAGGCAAGAATTTGCTGATTGCCCCTTACGATATCCCTCAAGGCAGGTAATTGAGAAGTTCGCAAATCGGGTAACATTGTGAAATCTTCGAGTGCATCCTCTCCGATTTTGACTGATTGGGAACTGGTTACATATTTGTTGGCGCTATCGACCACAAAAAAGCTGTAGGACTTAGCATTTTCCATTTCCCCGTTATTGATGATTCCTGTATTAGTTAGTTCACTTACTAAATTCTTCACAGGAATCTCCACCTGTAACACCATATTCACTTTTTGGGAAACAGAGCTTTTGATGGCGGTCACAGCATACAGTGAGGCTCCGTCTTTGCTAATTACAGGATTGCTAATGATTACAGAATCAGTAATTGAGGCGGCTCCGTTTCGAGAATTGGGAGTGAGTGGATTGAAATTGAGAGTTTGTAAAGTCTTAGAGTTACTTGACTGAGCGATTAACTCACCCGTATTACTAAATATGGCAATACTTGCATACTGCGGATAGGCTTGACTATAAAGACTCAAACGATTAGTCAATAGTTGTTTATATTGCTGTTGCTGAGCGATTGCTTGAGTATTTTGTGGCTGAGGGCTTTTGGTTCCACCCACTGCATCGGTTGGCGACAGTGGCTTTTGTAATGAGGTTTGTAATGTATTCTGTCCCACTTCTGTTGCGACTAGTAAGGTCTGTAACACAGCCACATCGCTGGTTTGTTGGCGCAAAAATCTCCCCGTTACCTGTGCTAGTGCGATCGCATCGGACTGTTGCTTTTGTTTAACTTTGTTTAAAAGTAACTCATCCCCCCCGTGATATGCCGCTATCCCCAAAGCGATCGCAGGAATAGTTGCAAGCAAAGTTCCCCACAGAGTAATCTTCTGTCTCAATGTGGAGAATGTAAACATATCCTCCAGCGCAATCGGTGTTTGACCTACGCGACCGACCATATCTTGGCTAGCGATAGCAGTGTCATCTTCCGAGAAGAGTTGGGATTCCAAAGGTGCAAACACAACTTGCGCCTCTTCATCTACGATGTTTTTCTGACTATAATTGCCATTAAGTCTGCTCTTCTCATTGGTTTTTTCGATTGTTGTGATCGCATCTTTTAGAATTGATGACTCAGCTTTTGCTGTTATCTCCTCAATGCTCAATACATGGTCAAGCGATCCAAACGATCCAAACGATAAATTGAGATCCTGTTGTGAGTCAACCAAAATTTGTGGATCTGCATTGCTTGTCTGCACATTTTTCTTCAGCATTAAGGCGATCGCTGGCGGTGGAGGCACTAATCCATTACCATTATTCCCCTGAATAGTAGATGTGGCGTTAGATGGAGATTGAATAGAAGGATATGCCAACAAGGTAACATCGTCCCCATTGAAGCCTTGCTTATCGTCAAAAAAAGGTGATTCCTCATGGGCAAGGCTAAACGAATCGTTTATCTTGAGATCGATATTTTGATAATTTAATTCTTGGAGAGAGGTTTGACCATGAGAACTGCCATTGTTGCTCCCATTAGAATTACCATTAGACTTGTGATAACCGTTAGAATTATGAAGACTAGCCGAATGAAGATTAGCCGAAGTTTTTTCTGGTTGTCTCTTCGCTTTTTGCTGATCTGAAGATTTTTGACCAGAATCAGCTAACTTATTTTGGATTTGAGCGAGCGAAGTTTTCGCAAGATCCAACAAATCTGGATCATCTGTTAATGTCAATACCTGTTGATACTGGACTTTGGCATACTCAATTTTACCAGCTTTACGAAAAGCCGCCCCCAACCAAATATGTAATTTGGGATTCCGAGGATCTTCATACAGCAGATCTGAAAATTGCCGCATTGCCTCTTCGTATCGACCTTCTGAATAGGAGTGTAGAGCCTCCTGATACTGCACTGTCATCATGATCGTCCCTAGATGAAATACGTTCAAATTGTTTCAATGGGGAGGCTGATGTCTCGTCAAGTCTCCTACATGTACAATTAAACGAATTTGCCTCTAAAATCTCTAGCGCCATTTTGCTTGTATTTTTTAAAAAAAGTGCTATTGTATTTGAGGACTTGTTGCGCTCAGTTAGTAAAGAATTGAAAAGACTAGTTTTATTGCTCGCATGTGATTGGCTGCTCAATGTAAAGCTCGGCGACAGACGTGAATCTGATCCGACCCTTTCTTGGGATGATGCCTGTGAAGGACCCAGTATGTTCCGATCGACCCTTTAACTATTGGGCTTGTTAATGCTGTTAACAACCTAGGTCGATCGCTTCTCATGTTGGAGAAGAAAAAATATTTTTCAAAACTGAATAAGCAGTTAAAAGAACGTTTGGGGTAAATAGTTTTTTGTGTGCCTTTGTAAGGTCATCAACACAAGCCGATTTAAGGGACTTTGTTCGTCCTTTTGATCATGTTCGTCGCCGTCCGTGATCGCTTGTGATTGTCAAAAAGCGCTTATTCCTGATGTTTGATTTCGCTTGTTCTGTTGCTGAAGTCGGTTCAAAATCTCTTTGCATATATTTGCATACTCACAAACATCTACAACACATACTAGGAATCTCAAGAATCATGAAACGCGAACTACTAAAACAGACTGTTGAACACATTGATATCAAAGCCTTTGATGTGGTCGGATTGGTTGATGCAATGGCAAACACCGCTTTTCAAGGTAGAAACCTTGGACGTGCAGCCCATATCTATGACAATATGATCAAAGATAAAGACTGCGCGATCATCTTGTGTTTAGCAGGATCTTTGTTTAGTGCGGGACTCAAGGGAATTGTCTATGATCTGATCGCCAACAACATGGTAGACATGATTGTTTCTACAGGCGCAAACATCGTTGATCAAGACTTTTTTGAAGCCCTCGGATATCGCCATTACGTTGGTGACACCTTCGCCGACGACACAGTGTTGCGTGACAATGCGATCGATCGCATCTATGACACCTATATTGACGAAGACGAATTGCGCGTTTGCGACATGACAATCGCCAAGATTGCCAATTCTCTTCCTCCCCGTCCTTATTCTTCCCGCGAGTTCATTTACGAAATGGGCGCATATCTTGATCAGAATGCCAAAAATCGTCACTCGGTTGTACTCGCCGCCTACGAGCATCAAGTCCCTATTTTCGTTCCTGCTTTCAGTGATTGTTCCGCAGGGTTTGGCTTAGTCCACCATCAGTGGTACAACCCTGAAGAACATGTCAGCATCGACTCTGTTCGTGACTTCCGTGAGTTGACTCAGTGTAAATTGGCAAGCCCTCACACTGGACTATTCATGATCGGTGGCGGCGTTCCTAAAAACTTCGCTCAAGACACTGTGGTTGCGGCTGAGTTACTTGGCTTCGAGGCTGCTATGCACAAGTATGCAGTTCAAATTACCGTTGCTGATGAGCGTGACGGCGCTCTGTCGGGTTCGACCTTGAAGGAAGCCCATTCTTGGGGCAAGGTTGATATTGTCCAAGAGCAAATGGTTTACTCAGAAGCGACTGTCGCATTGCCTCTAATTGCAGGCTATGTCTATGGTAAGAAGAACTGGTGCGATCGCGCTCCTCGTCAATTGGCTCAGGTTTTCAACAAACCATCTGTTGCGTCTTTCAGCAATATTCCCACTCCCGTTGGCGTATAAAGTAAGCTAAACACTAAAAAAACGGTTCATCTGCCAAGCGGGTGAACCGTTTAGAGTGTCACCTAGAAATTGTTTGGAAAATATTTTAACCAGACGAGTTTTGTGATGTAATATGATGGACTCGCATAGATATTTGGGGCGGATTCTTCAAACCCATGGCTGCAAAGAAAGTACTGGTAATTGACGACAGCATCATGATCCGCAAAATGGTCAAAAGCATTTTGGCGGGCAAATATGATGTCTTAGAAGCAAGCGATGGTAAATCAGGTCTAGATGCTGCCCGAAAAGCATTTCCAGATTTGATTCTTCTCGACTTTGTTATGCCCAAATATAATGGCTATCAAACCTTACAGGCAATCCGTCGTGTTGACGGTTTGCAGAATGTGCCTGTAATCATGATTTCGGGACTCAAGGAACAAGTCACAGAGCATGTGCCTGAGCCATTTACTGAGTTTGATTTTCTCGAAAAGCCCTTTGAAGCCGATGTATTAGTTTCTCGTATTCAAAGCTTTCTAAAAAATGATATAACGCAGTCGAATATTACTCCGACATCTAAGACTATTGCATCTAATGCGGTGACGGAACCACCGCCTGACGATGAGCCTAGTATGCAAATGGTCATGAATCGACTTACATCGACTGAGACTTTGCTGGTACAAGGGATCGAGAACTTAATTCAGCGTGAGGTTGTCGCTAGGTTTAACGAGCTAAATACGAGGATAGATCAGCAGGATAATGCCATCAAATCTCTCAGTCAGCGTGTAGATAAAATTTCTGAGCAAATCGATCATCAAAACAAGGGTTTAATGGTAATTTTGCGAGAGTTAAAAGCTTTACAAGGTAAATAAAAAAATAGAGGCGTGCTTTGCACACCTCTATTTTTTTATTTACGTTTTTAGGTAGACTGCTCAGCATTTACTACAGGCATGACTACGGCGTTATTGTTAGCGTCGCTAGCGATCTCTTTTTCGGTCAACTCGCTAATAGGAGTTGTGAAATAAAGGAGAGCTAGGGGTAATGCTCCCACCATAAGCCCTAGGATGGCGGGAACATAAAATCCTGCATTAAAACTAAGGATTAGGGCAAACGCAAAATTACCTGCATACATAATCGCAGGAAACAAAATTTGCTGGCGGCTTAGAATGGGCTGGTTAAGACGACCCCAAACTAGTGAAGCCACGGTCATAAATAAAGCACCAGTCCCCATCCAGCCGATAAAGTTTTGGTAAGGCATTCCATAAAACTCACCTGCTTGATGCCATTCCCAGAAAGGATACGGAGTCTGGCTCATGGCGGGATCAAGAACAAAATCCCAAGATGTTAACATCAAAGCACCAAGGAGGATGGCACTAATCCGATACCCAATACCTGTACCGAAACGAAGAATTGTTGTTGAAACAAGGAAAGCAGAAAATCCCATGTAAAACCATGACAGGGGAATCGTAAATGGTACTAAATCCGCAATTTTGTAACCTAAGCCGCTTAGGTACGAATAAGCTCCAAAGGGAAAGCCTGTACTAGTACCAAGTAGTTCACTGGTTAGTGAAAGCCCGATCGCAGGTATGCAAAAAGCAAGTGTACGCTTAAGTCCAATAGTTTCCTTCCCGTATAAAAAGGCTGCGATCGCGCCAAAAATCATGTAGGATGCGCCGCCATTTTGCATTCCCCACGAAAATACTTGCAGGCCAGTTTCGGGCAGGCTTTCGATAAATTCAGTATTTGGCAGTACCAAGATCAAGCCAAATAGTCCGAATAGCATCGAAGCTAGGTGCATTCCTAAATTAACCCATTGTGCGGGGATCGCTTTCCTCATCACGCCATTTACTCCCATAGAATAGTTGAAAGTTAATCGACAAGTTAAAACTTATCGATCAAGTTTGAATTTTGCTTTATTTTACTTAACAAAAGTATAAGTCAGCATACCATTCATTTCTGGGTTTGCTGTTTGCAGCACTAATCATTACAGATTCCAAGCTAAAAGAGAGTTGCCACGCTTTATGCTCTAATTCCCTTTGAGTATTTATTGAGCTATAGCAAAGTAAGTTAAAATTACTAAAAAAATAGCGATTGCTACCCACAGAAAATTATTAATGCTGTTGCTGTTGTCGGTATTGGGCTTTTCAAGGGCAATTTCGCGAAAAGGCTTTTGATCCTTGCTATTTTGACTTATTTTTCTGGCTGCTGGCTTAGATTGATAGGTATCAGGCGACTCCAAAATCGGTACTTCGGAGGTTACACCCTCTAATTTGCTAAGGGGCGGCGCGGTCAAAATTCCCAACATATATCTTGCTGATTTGCGGATATCGCCAACAGGATGCTTTTTAAGACTGCGGCACATAGCGATCGCTTCTTCAGTTTTACCGATCGCGTCGTAGGAATTGGCTAACCAAACGAGAATATCGCCGCCCAGTCTAGATTCTAAAATAGCTAAGGCGCGGGCGCGTTCGAGTAAGGCGATCGCCAGTTGATAATTACCGCCTTCAAAGTTACTAACTCCTTCTTGATATAGCTCGGTCGCTATTTGCTCAACATTGATGTTGTCTTCGGTCATAAAAAATGTGGTAGGTAATCGTAAACATCTTGCTCGCTCATACGGGTGGATTTTGCGATCGCGATTTTAGGGCTTCGACAATTTGATAATTAGCGGCGGGTAATTGATAGCTGTCTAGTTCATCAACTGTCACCCAAAGAATTTCTGAACAGGCGATCGCCTGTGGTTCACCTGAGATGAGTCTACAATGATGGACAATTAAGCTCACCTTTAAAGTTTCATATTCGTGATCGATGGTGATCAAGTGATCTCCCACCTCTACCTTGATCGCCAGTTCTTCCTGTAATTCCCGCTTGATACAAGCCGTTACCTCTTCATCAGGCTCAATCTTGCCCCCAGGAAATTCCCAATACCCTGCGAGTTCGCCTTCAGGCAGGCGGCGATCGATCAGGATGCGTTGGCGATCGCGATCCCAGATCACGCCCACACCAATACGGCGATATTTTTTAATACTAGTCATCAATAAACTCCAAACCCTTAGCCACAGGTGTTAATTCCTTTTCCGCTAACCATTGTGGGTTATACATTCGACTCTGATATCGACCGCCACCGTCACAGAGAATTGTGGCGATCGTGTGACCTTTACCAAGTTTCCGAGCCAGCTTCACCGCACCGACTACATTCAATGCGGCGGAACTACCGACAAATAAACCATCATGTTTTAGTAGATATTGCGACATCTCGATTACTTGCTGATCGGTTCCCCGAAAAGCGCCATCAAGTCTGGCGCGATTAAAGTTTGCAGTAGCGCGATTAATGCCGATGCCCTCTGTAATCGAATTACCCTCAGATTTAAACTCACCCGTAGTCATGTAACTGTACAAGCCCGAACCAGTGGGATCAATCAAATAAGTTGCAATCTTTGGATTCTGCTCCTTGAGATAAGCCGTTACGCCGCCAATCGTGCCGCCAGTCCCCGAAGACATCACGATTCCATCCAGTTCACCACCAGTTTGCCGCCAAATTTCAGGTGCAGTCGTATAGTAATGTGCGTCGGAATTAGAAAGATTTTCAAACTGATTTGCCCAAAAAGCATTTTCAATTTCTTCAGCACGGTTGCGGGCGACGTGATAATAATTTTCGGGACTACTAAAAGGTGCAGGATTAGTTAATTCAACTTCAGCGCCCAAAGTTCGCAGCAAATCGATTTTCTCTTGAGATTGATTGCTGGGCATCACGATCACACTGCGATAACCGCGTGCATTGGCAACCAAAGACAGTCCAATACCCGTATTACCTGCCGTACCTTCCACGATCGCCCCACCTGCCCTGAGCGTCCCTGCTTTTTCTGCCTCCAACACCATATATAGAGCCGCCCGATCCTTAACGCTTCCACCAGGATTGAGAAATTCGGCTTTACCGAGGATCGTGCAGCCCGTTGCTGCCGATAAAGACTCAATTTCAATTAGGGGCGTGTTACCCACAGAATTAGCAAAACCAATACGAATATCGCGTGTCATGAAGTATTACAACAAATAAACTACAGCAAGGATTTACAATTTGTTCATCAAATATCAGTATATTTGTGTATGTAATTAGTTATTTGCAGATATTGGAAAAAATGTAGAAAGTTATGATGACGAGCAAAGTATATTTGCTTGGTCTTTTGAGAGTTTCGCTTAATTATGACCGTTCTAAAGATCTTTTTAAAACAAGATAACTTAATGAAATTAATGTTACAATTCTAGTAACTATCACAGGTATGTTTTCAGGAAGGTTCTGTTTTATGAAAACCTCTTTCAAGCTTATTTGCACTGCGATCGCTTTTCTGCCACTGCTGTTGACCGTCCAACCACTTCAAGCCCAGGAGTCCCAACCGCGCTTTGTTTGTGGCAACGATGATGAAGGCTCACCTGCAACCTTGGTGATGTTACCAGATGGTTCAAGCAGAACTGTTATTCGTTATGTTTCAGGTGCATTTGAAAAAGCAGGATATTCTAATCAAAAGCGCTGTGAAGAGATCTCTGATCGATTCCAGTATTTTAATCAAAACCGTGAGATTGACTACATGGCGGTTGGGAAAATTAATGGTCAAAGCGTGATTTGTGTGACTAGACAGGAGGGCGGAGACTGTAGCCGAGATCTTAAGGGCGAAGGATTATTGATTACGACTCGTCCTGGGGTAAATCCCAGTAAGACGCTGGCTGATCTGATCAATGTTCGCATGGAAGCAGGCTCTGCTTTAACGGAAACCAGGGATTTAACAAGAAAGTCTTCTATTAACTCTGTAAATACAAAATGTTTGATTGATGCTAGCACCCAATCGAGCTATGATGACTGCGCCAAAGGGTCTCCTAGCCTTGCTGGTTCTACAAGCAAATCCGTTAGTCCTACAACCCCATCCAAACGACCTTTATGGTAGGTAAGGCAAACTGGTTATATTTTTGTTGCCTATCTATAGGGATTGTGTTCATGATCGGGGCAGATTGTCCAGTAATGGCGATTGCCCCTCAATATCCAGAAACTCCTGCACCAGAAGCTCCTGTAATTAATCGCCAAACTCTTCCCTTAGCACTGGAAAATATTGAGCAGCGTGTGCGGGGCGTTACAGTCAGAGTAACTGCATCCCAAAAAGCTTTATCAGGTGTTAGCGTCAAAAATGCTGGATCAGGAATTTTAATCGGCAGGCAAAAGGGTGTTTATTTTGTAATTACCAATAGCCATGTTGTCAAAGCTGCTACTGATATTCAAGTTGGTACATCTGACGATAAATTCCACACAGCTACTTTAGTTAATTCTGTCAATTTTCCGTCTATCGATCTTGTTTTATTGTCCTTTCAAAGCAGTGCTGTGTATCCTACGGCTCGATTAGGTCGTACTAGCGATCTTAAGATTGGCGATTGGGTATTTGCCACTGGTTTTCCTAGGCGATCGCAGACATGGAAATTTGCGGAGGGACAATATGCTCTGGCTGCTCCTAAAACAATGGAATCTGGCTATGCTTTTGGCTATAGTAGCGAAGTTGAATCAGGGATGAGCGGCGGCGCAGTGGTGGATGCCTATGGTCGAGTGATTGCTGTTAATGGGTTTCATGCAAGACCTCTATGGGGCAAGCCTTCTTATCTTTATAATAATGGCGAAAAACCCTGTGAACCGATTCGGCAAGAGATGGCTAATTTAAGCTGGGCAATTCCCATGGAAACAGTGATCCAGTTTATGCCAAATCTCCGCGTTGCAACCCTTGAGATTGTTAAAACCAATGGTACCTTCCCAACCCCATTCGCAACCAACCATCCATCACCAGAATTTTGGCAATGGCGAGCTTCTTATCTAAACAAATGTGCTGCTGTTCCTCTACCACCACTTGTAAATCTTGTTTGGACAAATGCAGTATTACCACCTGTAACATTTGCTCCGAAATCTGTTTATCCCCAAGTTTATCGAGAGGATTATATGTCAGAGTCTGATTTCCTGAAGTTTGATCGGCGATCGCTAACTACTGTGGCGCTCACCTTCTCATTTACATTGGTTTCTACGATTGCTTCTCCTTTGATACCTAATGTATCCGCGATCGCCGAAATCCCTGAACCTCAACCTGTAAAAATAAATTCTGAGGATGCACCAGCGATCGCCCAAACAACGCAATCTGTGAGAGTCAATTCCGAGGCGGATCAAATGGCAAGGGCGCAGATTTCTCTCTCTCAAGCTCAAGGATTCTTTGAACAGGGACTTTATGATCGCGCAAAGATAATGGTCAATCAGGCAATTGATCTCAATCCTAATAGTCCCTTAGCTTGGCAGTTACTAGGCAATTGTTTAAAAAAACTGGGACGCGATCAAGAAGCTCTGAGTGCTTACGATCAAGCAATTAAGTTATTGTCGGTGGCAAAAGATAACGCGATCGCACCGACAAATCCTAACAGCCTCAATAATTCGTCACAGGCTTCTACTCAGATCTATAGTCAATCCACTAACGATATTGTCCAGCTATGGACAGAACGGGCGCGAACATTGGATCGCCTTAACCGTTTTCAAGAATCAGTAGCCGCCTATGATCAAGCTTTAGAACTACGTTGTCAAGAGCAGTCCCTCCGTATTAATGAACCACTACCATCCGTTTGTGAGAACTATCTATTTCCACCACCTAGTGCCAATAGCCCTACACCAAATAATACTAATCGTTCGGTAATTGTACCTGTATCGCCTTCTCAGCAACCGACAACACCATCAAAACCCAATCGTACTGTGTGGTGAGTTCTATCAGTCACTTAATTTGCTTAAGTAATTCAATAGCTGGATTGTAATTGGGATCAATTTCTAGAGCCTTCCGAATGGATTGAATTGCTTCCTCTCTGCGTTTACCATTGTATAGAGCAACTCCACGATTTAACCAAAAAGCAGGGTCGCGATCACTTAATTGAATGGCTCGATCAAAGGCGGCAATACTTTCGACATACTGTTTTTGCTGGTTTAATAACAGTCCCCGTTGCGCCCATGCGGGTGCATAGTTTGCGTCGATCGCTAAAGCGCGGTTGATCGCATCCTCCGCACCTTTAAAATCCTCAGTCCCAATCTGCACAAAAGCGCGATTACTCCAAGCTGAAGACATTTCAGGTTCGATCTCGATCGCTCGATCAAAAGCCTTGATTGCCTCAATAGGACGACCTAGTGCATAGAGAATTTCTCCGCGTTCGCTGTAATCATTAGGATTTTCTGGCCATTCACTGGGGCGGCGACCTGCTTGCAATTTTGTCGTTTTATTAATTTCGATGGCGCGATCCATTGCTTCTAAAGCCTTTGGCAATAAACTACGATTACCCGAACGATATAACGCTCCAGCTTTGCAGCGCCAGCCCTCATAAAAATCAGTATTTAGTTTAATTGTTAGTTCAATTGCTTTCTCACAATTTTTGAGTGCTTGATTAAAATCTTGTCTGAAGCCAGCAACAAATCCTTTGGCATACCATGCTTGCCAAAACTCAGGTTTCATCAAAATAGCCTGATTGAACTCCTCCTCAGATCGTTTGAAATTCCCTAGTCGCCAGTTTTGGTTACCTCGATTCAGCCAGTAAATAGGATTAATTTGCTGATCGGCTTGTTGGGAAGGAATCCATACTTCAATTGCATCAGCATTAATTGAGTTAGGTTTAGTATTTTCAATCTTTAAATTAATCTGTGGAGCAACGGTACCTAAAAAGTTGACAAAAGTGGTGATCGGAATTCCCAAACTAGTACCAAAGTTTGTGTAAAACAGTTTGTCGGCTTCAGCTTGATAAATTGTTTGATCAACTACGCGATCGCCATAAATGACTTGTCCATCTGCTAATCCATGAATGGCTATTAACCGACCATTAGTATCTAAAACTGCACCTCCACTCATGCCGATTTGCGTGAGATTGGTATAACTGAGGCGGTATCCTTTGGCTCTTGATCGGGGATGAGCAATTGCCGATCCCGATGTATCGATAATTTTGCCAGGATTAAATACATATCGATTCGGTGGATCATTGGGCGTAATAGGTTGAGGAAATCCAGAGACAAAGACGGTTTGCTGTTGATTAATTTCTTCACCAAAGGTAATTTTATCGCTGGAGGATAACCTCGTTTGAAATGTTGCTGCGAGATAGTTAGAAATAGTGGCTACACGATAATTGCGATCGCTTACAAAAGAAACAACGGCTAGATCATCTTTGGAGGATCTCTTAATTGTGGTGATATTAACTGGATATGAGACCCCGTCATGGGTGACAATTTTGTATTGCTCACTTTTACTTTCGGGGATTACGTGGCTTGCGGTAGCCACAAAATAAGTGGAACCCTGTTTTCCAATAATTACACCTGACCCTGAAGGTTTAGCGATAATTTTTACGGTGACTTCGCGGGCGATCTGCTGGACTTGCTGCGGGGTTTGTGCTGAAACTGCATGGATAGAGATTGAGAAAGCTAAAATACTTATAGTCCCTGCTATCGTAGCGGAACAGGCGATCACCTTACGAGCCTTATTATCAAAAAACATCAATCTACTCCTAATTAGAAAATATTTAAATCAAGCGGCGCATAGCGCCGCCTAATTTGGAATTAGAATGCAACTCGAAATACCCGTGCTACCGAACTACCTTCTTTAAGTTCAATGGTGAGATTCTGTTTCCCAGCATTTCGCCAACGATGTTTAAAAACCTGTAAACGTGGCTCGATCGCTTGTCCTGTTTCTACGGTTGGTTTTTGACCATTTCTAAAGGTGACACGCGATTTTAAGACCTCATCATTGCTATCTAAAACTTGCACAAACCCAGGCACAAAAGTAAACGAGCGATCGCTATCATTTTTAATGCGAAGCTTGACTGTAAAGGAAGTACAGCCATTTGCCACATAACCACCATCGATGATTACCGCAACCTTCTGCTTCTCGATTTTGGCTGAGACTGGAACCTTACCAGCTTTACAACTTGAATCTCGGACAGAAGGGTTATTATTCTCTTCGCGAGTATCACGATTACGAGACTGAACTTGATTACCGTCAGAATTAGATTGAATACGCAAAGCGGCGGGATTTTTTTCAATGCTAGGTTTATCGCTACTACTCGCTCCTTCTAAGCGTTTTTGTCGTAACTTATATTCGGATACACCTTCATAGGCAAAACGGTTAAAGCTATTGTTCTCAATAAATTCTTCCAAATAACCAACGCGATCGCTAGGAGAAGGATGAGAAGCTAAGTAATTAACTTTGTCACCATCTTCACTTTGACGTAACTTGAGTAAACGCATCACATTCCACACACCATCAGCAGAATAGCCCGCCGAAACAATAGACCTTGTCCCCAAAATATCGGACTGTTTTTCCGCGCCGCGTGAGTTGGCGGCTAGCTGACCTTCAAGAATGGAGCCGATCCCAAATACATCACCGACTGCACCTGCGGCTAAACTTTCGACCATTTTGATATAACCATGAGAAAGCACAGCATGTCCCACTTCATGTCCAAGCAAACCTGCTAACTCGGCTTCAGTTCCCATCATCTTTAAAATACCCGAAGCGATAAAGATTTTTCCTCCTGGCAGAGCAAAAGCATTGATTTCATCATCATTTTTGTAAACATTAAATTCATAGCTAAACTCATTGCGTCCCATTGTCTTAGCAACTTTTTGTCCAACGCGATCGACATAGGCAAGCAAATCAGGATCAGAGACAAGCTCCATTTTTTCCTTTAATTGTTGGGCTGCTTGTGCGCCAAACTCCGACTCACTTTGAGATAATAACGCAATAACTTGCGCGGCGGCTGCATTATTACCGCCCAAATTACCAAATACAGAGCCTGCAACCGCTAAGCCTAAAATTCTTTCGCGAATACTTCTACGATGTTTATCAAGATATTCTTCAGCAAGACTTAAATATTTTCTACTAGCAGGATCTTTGGGAAAAAGTAACGAGAATTGCCGAGCAGTGACAGATGCCTCAATAAACTTGTCATAGTTTGCAAAAGCCTTGATTCGCGCATCTAATAAATCTTTCCGTTCAGGAAAAATTGACGATCCCCGTTCTAGCGCCTCTAACTCCACATCTACCTTAGATTTTTTGAGAATAGTTTTAGCATCTTCATCGCTGAACTTTCGGGCGGCTTCGGCTAACATCAAATGTCCGGGAATAAATTGTGGATAATCTTCCGATAGTTTTTGTAAAGAAATTAAGGCTTTAGTAACAAGCGATTGCTCTAAACCCGACTTGCCTTCGCGATAATAGACAGATGCTCCTCCCGAAAGTTTTGTGGGATCATCTATTGGTTTACGTCTGCCACTACCTGTATTGGCAAAGGCTTCTTTAACTTGTTTATGGATTGTGGCTACAGCCGATAGGTTGCCCTGTTGATAAAACCTATCAGCTTTTTCTAATTCTTGGAGATATTTCCTGCGAGAAATTGATTGCCTAAACGCAATGATTTGATTTTCTCGATTTGATTGTGCTGGTTGTGTTGGATCATTCGCCGTTCGCCGATCATCAGAATTAAAGATTACGGAATTGAGAGCCAAAACTGAATTAGCCAATAGCAGTGAAGTAAGTAATCCTGCTAAAAATAAGGCTAGTAGCGATCGTAGCTTTTTCATGATTAGTAGTTAAAATCCATTTGTATAAAGTATTTTCAAGAAGCAAATAGAAGATTTAATATCCAGATGAGCCAGGTCCCCACAGTGGTCTTTTAGAAGGAGGAGGTGGATCTGGTTGTTGTGGTTCTGACCATTGAACTGGTGGTTCAGGCTTAGGGACAGATGTTGCTGGAGTACTAACACAGGCTGAGGGATTTGCCACACAGGGATCGACTGGTTTACAAGAGCTAGGATTGAGCACACAGGGATCGAGGGCAGCAATGGCTCCGATTTTGCCATCGAGATCTTTAATCTTGTCGGTGACCTGTTTTAGCTTGTCCTTTCTATCGTTAGCTACTAAAGAACTATCAGGGATGCTTTTCAGTAAAACTTGGGCTTCAGAATATAATGCCTTTGGTTTAGCAAGTCGGCTTTTGGCGGTTTCAGGTGGTTCCGTTTTTCCTTGCGGATAGCGATCAAGCTGATCAGCATTGGCAATTTTAGCGATCGCCTCTTTCAGGGCTTTATCAGCATTTTCTTCTACTGCTAACAAAATTGCAATTTTTTTATCTAACTCCGCAATTTTGGTTCTTTGTTCAGCGATCGGTGTCACAAGATCCTTTGCATTATCAGGGATCGCTGACAAAATAGTCTTGGCTTCATCAATTGACTTACTGGCCGCAAGAAGTTCTGGTAAAGAATTTTTAGATTTAAAACTTTTCTCAGCTTTGTTAAGAGACTCTTGAGCCTTGTTTGAGTCTTCCTTAAACTTTTGGCAATTACCCATCTGTCGGCAAATTAGCTCAATGGATGGCGCGTTAATTAGAAAATATGACCCACCAAGAGTAGTAATAATGACTAAGCCTAAACCGACAAACAGCGCCATAGGAGGTTGTTTTGATTGCTCACCAGATCCTACATTTGTTTCGCCTAGATCAGTTTCTTTTTGCGTTCTACCGATTTTTGTTTCTCCTGAACTTTTGGGAAGTCCACCTCGGCGTTCTCTAGTCATATTGTTTGATAATGAAGTTGACTGATGCCTGTTCGCAGTATGTGCTAGAAAAGTATTGTAAGTTAGATTATACCAATAAATTACTGATGTTATTGAGGTCTAGAATACCTTAAAGCTAAAAAATTTAAAATATTTAAGACAACTAGCAAGATTTATTAAAAAGGGTTTAACTTTTTGATCGAGCTTACGTTTCCCACCATCTTTTTATTCCAACGTAACCGTCAATATACCTACTGCCACAAGCTTTATTCTGTAATCTACTTGGGTGCGACCTCAATATAATACAGTTATTAGGCAGCAACAGGAAACCCATACTGATCGAGCTTGTTCCAAAATTGCTCCCAACGAGTTGAAGTTAAAACTAAAGCTCTTAAACTTAAAATTATACTC
>JBILGV010000134.1:0-10870 GCA_044350865.1 Pseudanabaena sp.
GCCATTCACCAAAATAAACTCGTAGGGCGCATGGGTAGGTGGATTCTTCTTGAGAACTTTGCGACAAATGGAGTTAGCGACATCGCGAGAGCCGCCCTTTTGCGAGTGATCCTTACCCGCAAGTTCAATCGATACGCCCACAACTTCCCATTTAGCCACCCATTCCACTTTCCAAGGTAATTTACCATTGCCATCAAAGGGCGACACCCATCCCGTATGACCGCAACCCTTGACATATTCCATCGCGTTGGGCTGACAGGTGTAAAATACTTTGCCATCTTGGTAATCAGTCACAACCGTAGTCGCGATCTTGCCGCAGTTTTCGCAAATAGGATGGAATGGATACCAATTGCTAGGGCGATCGGCTTTACTGATTTCTTTATAAGCTTCGCGCACTAGATGGGCATTGTTCAAAAATAGATCAATATACGAGTTCATCTTGCCCGAACGATAGAGATCGCGCAGATAATAAACTTGGGGACGCACGCCTAAATGCTCGAATACATCGAGAAATTCGCCCATGAAATATTTGGCGTAATCGCTAGCGGTATCTGCGGGTGAGGGGACATTGCAGAGGGGATAGCCCAAATAGGGGGCAAATTTATCTTTGTCTAAATAATGGGGTACGGTGTCGAGTGCATCAAAATCATCAACGCCGTAAGTAAAAGTGACGGGTTTACCAGCATGTTTCAAGGCGCGATAGATGGCATCATGAATCACAACCCCGCGCAGTGAGCCAACATGGACTCGCCCAGAGGGGGTTTTAGAATCGTTAACAATAATGCGATCGCCGCTTGCATCTGCTGCAATTTTATCCGCCCAAAACATAGTGGTAATTGTCCGAAAGTCTTTCAAAAGTTGTTTTTTATCAACAAAGGTTTGTTTTTTACAGTTGTTTACAAAACTTTGTGCATTGACTAGTCTAACAGTCATCGTGAACTATGGGCGCAAAAAGGGTTTTCATTCTATATACTCAATTTTACTAATCTCTTAAACTCCATGACTTGGCTATACTTCTCACTGGCGGCGGCTACCTTTGAATCTCTGCGAGATGTCTTTAGTAAAATTATTACTAACAAAGGCGATCGCCCTTTAGATGAATATTTAGTTGCTTGGGGATTAAGAGCTTTTACCCTGATTATTTATATCCCTTGGTTATTACTATCTCCCGAACCCATTCCTAATATTGGCAAAGATTTTTGGTGGGCTTTGTTAGCAGATGCCACTTTATCTACAGTTGGCGGCATTTTATATATGAGGGCTTTGCGTTTAGGAGATCTGTCATTAACTGTTCCCTTAATGGGTTTCTCTCCCCTATTTTTAGTGATTGTTTCTCCCTTTACTCTGGGAGAATTGCCCAATAACACCCAGATAATTGGTATTAGTTTAATTTGTCTAGGTGCTTATTTCTTAAATTTAAACCCCAAGGAAAAAAACTATTTTGCCCCTTTATTATCTCTAGTCAATACTCAATCATCGTGGCTAATGATTATAGTGGCAGCACTCTGGGCATTCACAACATCATTTGACAAAATAGGCGCTAAAAATTCTTCTCCTTTGGTATTTTCGGCTGCTTTGTATTTTTGTACAGCATTGATGATGTTACCGATAGTTGTGGTTTTCTCTCCCAATTGGGTTTTTCAACTAAGAACAAATTTCTCTAAATTCGTTTTATTGGGAAGTTTGAAAGCCGTAGATATGTGGTGTCATGTAACTGCTGTAGGGTTAACTGTAGCAGCTAATTCCGTTGCTGTCACACAAACTAGCCTATTGATGGGCGTAGGATTTGGTTATCTGATATTTAAAGAAAAAAACATTAGGGCAAGGTTTTTCGGTAGTGCAATTATGGTGTTAGGAATTTGTGTATTAACTTTCTCCTAAGCTATTGTCCGATTACCTTATAGGTGTGTAATAAGCTAATCGTCAACTTCACTACTCGCCAGCACATCGATCACAAAACCATAACCGCTTACCCTTTGTCCCGCACGGATTTTACAGCCTTTGCGTAACTCCACCTGTCCATCCACCTCAACATCGCCATCGATAATCATTAATTTGGCTACGCCGCCCGTATCGGCAATACCCACGACCTTCAATAAGTTGCATAAGGTTATATATTCACCAGTCAGTTCAAAGCTTTCGTGAGAGTTTTCTTGCATTATTTTTGACTAAAGACTTTCTCAAGACTAGCATCGGTGGAGTTTAAATATGTGAGGTCGTTTAGAAAGAGGAGCATTGATACTCTAATTTCCCTGTCAACAAGTTATTCAACACAGCTTTATGCTGACTGCTGAGTTTTCCTTTTCTCTATATATTGGCGCAATACACTATTAATCAGAGTTTTATACTGCTCTCCTTGATTCTGAAACCATTGTTTTACGTCAGGATCTAATTGAACTAAGTTTTGAGCTTGATCTACGGGAATGCGTAAAGTTGCACGTTCAAAAAATTCATCTGTTAGTGGTGGAATGTCTGAATAATCAATATCATCATCAGACATCACCTCTAATGCTGCCCAGTTAGTACGAGAGGTACTGTGCAAATTTTCTCTGTTCATGACGATTAGCTCTTCTTGCGGAAATAATTCGGATGATGTTGTTTTTACGTTCTGTCCAGACTACGACTGCTATTCCAAGACCGAGAAAACCGATCCCAAACCAGCGATCTTCGCCATAATCAAAGCGATCGTCTAGCTCTATCAGCATTTCACCATCAAACATTGAGGGAACATCCGCAAAGTCAATTTCATGCTTGCGAATATTTTCAAGATTTTTTATTTCGTCTCACTCAAACTGCATGGAGGTTATAGCTAATTAAACTAATTGCTTTCATTATCACCTAATTCACCAAAAATCAAAACAATGCGATCTCCCCTCTAAAAAAACATACCAACCAGCGATCGCCTATCCATCTCATAACCAGCGATCGCCCCTCTAAAAAACATACCAACCAGCGATCGCCTTTATTCCAAATGTACACCTGATTTTTCAAGAGCTAGTTTAAAAACAGCTTTTACTACTTCTGTTATAAGTGCTTTACCAGATGCACTTCCCCAACTTTTGCCAATTGATTTAAGTTTTTCCATCATAGTAGAATCACTTTTTGCTTTAGTTGCCAAATCATCTGCTACTTTTTCCTGAGCATCACTCTCACTCACTCCCTGACTTTGAACTTGAGTCAATAGCTTTTGAATTTCTGCTACAACCTCAGAAATATCTTGGTGTTGATCGAATATCTCATTTATTGCATGGATATTCTGAGTAGCATTGTCTTTTGCAATACTAATATTTGAGTTTGAAGTATGAAAGTTAAATGTGTCGCCAGACATAGGTTGTTTCCTTTGAGCTTCAGATAAAGATTCTAAAGACATTGTAAGACTCGTAACACATTGTTGTAAAAACTTTTTGTTTTCTCTAAGTTCATATTCTCGTCTTAAAGCTCCTTCAAGTTCTTTCTTGTTTACATCAGATGGGACATTGACACAAACAACAAAGTAGTTATCCCATTTATCTTCAATTGAATAAATGGATAGTTCGTCACCAGTTTCAGATTTTAGCTTCAAAAAGGCATTTAGAAATGCTTGCCAGTCAATGCCATTAGTAAAAATAAGATCTACAGTATTTTGAGCTTTTTGAATAAGCTTCTGAAAATCTTTCGGTTTAAAAAACTCATTACTATTGTACGGTACTCGTTCTTCTTGATTTGATTTCATATAGATATGAGTACATTTAACTCCATCAAACTTTGTTGTATTATCTATCCTCCAACCGTTTATGCACGCCCCTGTGAAATCCGCATTAGTGAAGTTTGCTCCCCATGCTCCAACCCCACTTAGATCAGCATTGACTAAAATAGAGTTGGTAAGATTCGTATCATTTAAGATAGCTATGGTCAGATTTGCTTCTTGAAAATTTGCTTCGATTAAATTAGAAGAACTAAAATTTGTATTTAATAAGCCCGCAGATCGAAAAATAGCCCCTTTTAACTTTGATTCCTGAAGTTTAGCATCTCCAAGCATAGCGCCTGTAAAATTAGTTTCTATGCAACTCGCTTGAGCAAAAAATGTCTCTCTACCATCAATCCCTTTTAGATTAGCTCTATTGAGTTTTGTTCTATTAAAACTTGCCCTAAAAAGATCGGCATTTGCAAAGTTAGCACCCTCTAAATTTGCTTGGGAGAACTCAGCATAACGAATCTTTGCACATCTGAGATCTGCATTACTCAAATCGGCTAAAAGAAAATCAGCTTTTGTGAGATCAGAAAATCTTAAATTTACGCCTTTAAGATTAACTCTTGTAAAATCATATTTTGACCAATTTTTTCCTTTTCCACTAAGGTCTGCACCACTCAGATCAACATTAATTCTATCAATTCCTTGTTCATCAAAATGTAGTAGCCATTTTTTCCAGCTATCTGCACCCTTTTCCAATTCTTGTAAATGCTCTGGATTTGCCATAGTTTTACCCTTTAACTGAAAGTGCGTATTTAGTATTTATGGAGATAATTTTTCGATTTCTTCGATAGCTTTGAGAGTAATCTGATAAAGTTCTATATCCTCTTCTTTGTTAAAGAGCGCTGTGGCTTTATAAAAGTTGGCTAAAGCCTCACTTTTATCTCCTAAATCTGAGGTTATAATCCCACGATGATAGTAGATTTCCCCATTATTAGGATTATGCCGAATAGCCTCAGTGTAGTCGATCAATGCACCATTTTTATCTTCTAAATCTGCTTTTGCTCTTCCACGATTGTAGTAATAAATACTAGTATTATCAGGATCGTTAGGATTGAGTTGAATAGCTTCAGTATAATCAAAAATTGCCCCATAATGGTTTCCTAAATCAGATTTAGCGACACCACGATTATTGTAAGCAAGAGCATTGTTAGGATCAAGCGTAATATCTTCAGTACAATTATCAATAATTGCATTTAGATCCTCATCCTCATCTAACTCCTCATCCTCAGAATTACTAGTTAATACATTAAATATTTTATTTGTATGTTCATGAATTTGAGAAAACTTTCTCTTCCATTCTTGACTGATCTCTTCAAACTTATAAGCTCGCTCTTCGGATTTATTAAGCTGTTTTTGTTTTTCTAATAATTCTTGGTTGAGCTTATCTACTTCTTCTTGTAAGTCTCGAATAGCATAGATATTTATTTGATTATCAGCCAATAAATCGTCTTCTTTTTTGATTAAATGTTGCTCGACTTTATCCAACCGCTTAAGTTTTTGAGAAATTACGGTTGCAAGTGATTGTGTAACCTCATACTCAATGTTATCAATTTTGATCTTTACCATATCAATAGTTTCATCTTTTGGATGAGAGAGAATTTCTAGTTCTTTTAGATTGATCTCATCTGAATTGCTATATATTTCGACTAGCTCTCCATCTTTATGTTGCAGTTCTCTATCTCTTTTCTGATGGTAATTATTTTCTCCAATATTGATGCTTGGGTTATAGCCAGAAAAATTGACTCCATCTAAAGACCATTGACGTTTGCTGTCTGGCAAACCAAGTCTCTGATAGTTATCTGTGTGATCTAGAATAATTGCATGAGTTTTACCTTTAGATGTACGCAGCGAACGCCCAATCATTTGCAACCAAAATATTAGGCTTTTGGTAGGACGTACTATTTGCACACATTGCATCTCAGGTACATCAAAACCTTCAGTAACAATATTGCAGTTACATAGTATTTTTGTCCTACCATCTTTAAATCGTTCTAAAATTGCTGTTCTTACTTTTGTGGGAGTATCCCCGTCAATATGCTCAGCCCTATATCCTGCGGCATTATAAGCTGCTGCATATTGTTTACTCAATTCTACATTGACTGCAAATACAACTGTCTGCTTTCCAAAAGCATGTTTTTTCCATGAATCCACTAAATCTGCTCTTACCTCAGATTGCATAACTACATCTGCCAATTGGTTTAACTGATAGTCACCCGCTTGAATTTTTACCGAGCTAGTATCAATTCTCTGTTTAGTGTAAGCGTACAGTTTGTATGGACATAGATATTTTTGTGCTGTCAGTGTTGTGACATTCGGACCTTTTAACAATATTTCAAAGCTACCTCTAAAACCTTTACCATCAGTTCTTGCTGGAGTTGCAGTAACACCTAGTATGATTGAGTCTTTATAGTGATTAATAATTTGTTGGTATGTTTCAGCAGTTGCATGATGAGCTTCATCAATGATTACTAATCCCGCTTTGGGAAAATCTGTTCTTATCAATGAAAGAATACTAGCTACTTGAATTACACGATTAGGATTTTTTATCTCACCAGCCTTAATAACTCCTATTTCCCATTCATTTATTCTTTCTTTTTTAAGAGCTAGTACAGCCTGATCGATTAATTCTTTGCGATGAGCAACGATTAAGCAATTGCGATCCGAGGCATAGGGATCAAGTCTATGGCGTTTAGCTAATTCTACAAAACATCTTGTTTTTCCTGCACCTGTTGGTAACTGAAGCATAATTCTTCTCTTGCCATACTTAATCTGGGCTTCAATACTGTCAATTATTTTTACTTGATACTCTCTTAGCGTGTGCATATTACTCAGTTTTTATGCGGATTTATTAAATAAAATAAATAGTTTTAAGATTATATGAAAATATTAGTGTTATTTGCTAATTTTAGCAAAAATAACTTACTTTAAGGATTGAAGAACTTACGATATAGAGATCTATCTTTATTTTTACAAAGACGAAATGAGCGATCGCCACACCCATAAATCTATCAACAAGCAATCGAGCGATTTTACCGATGAAATGAATAGGCGATCGCTGTACTACAAAGTTGACTATCCTCATCCAAATCCAACTTACTTAAACCTCACATACATCATCATCTGGCGGATGCAGCCCTGTTTGAGTCCAAAAAAGTCTAGTGGCGCGGATCGAATCCTCCTGCGGATACCTCAAATCGTTAAGATCGAAGCGATCGCAGGTTGCTCGACCGACTGCCGTAATACCCTTAATTTCAGTACCGTTATTTATCCAAACAAAATGTTCTGACCAGTATTGCTTGCGAGGATTAAAAATTGGCACGACTTCCTGAGTTTGGGGATCGAGCGCCTCAACAAAGTTATATCGTCTCTCATTACAACGGCGGCAAGCAAGCGCAAGATTATCAACATTATCCGAGCCTCCCAGAGATACAGGAATGAGGTGATCGAGCGTAAATCGAGAAGCAATAAGTCGCTCTGGAGAATGGCAATATTCACACACAAATTTTGCCCGTTTGCGGACAATTTGCCTTATAGCATCAGGAATTGACATTTTGAGCAGCAAGCATGGCATTCATGTGTGTAAAAATCCGATCTAGCTCCCCAATGGTTTCTAACTCAGGAATCTCTTCAAGAGAAAGCGATTCTACTTTTCTTTTCTCTAGAAGCAACTCCATCCGATCCTGTAGGCGATCGCTAAACTTAAACAGATTGAGATTGCCAAACTTCTCAACGCAAATCTCATGAATTAGTAATGACGGTTTGACAAGTGTTGCAGTCATAAATTTACTCCAATTGACTAAATTATTAATTCAAACGCGATGTTTTTATTATAGCTATTGATGAAGACGCGATCGCTATACTCACAAACCTATCAACAAGCAATCGAGCGATTTTACCCATGAAATGAATAGGCGCAATCTCTTAGCGCCATTCACCTTAACATCTTTAAGCTAACATTGAGGTAATATAAGATCTAGTACCTTTCCAAAAAATAAGTAGTGCTGTGCGGCGAAGCCATACACTACTAATTATTCTGCTTATAAAACCTAAAAAGTTCGTTAAAAGTTCCATGAGTCAAATGTGGCAAGAGTTAGAGCGTGAAGTCGAGCGGCGACGCACCTTTGCAATTATTTCCCACCCCGATGCGGGTAAAACAACCTTAACCGAAAAGTTATTATTGTACGGAGGTGCGATTCACCTTGCGGGGGCGGTCAAAGCTAGAGCCGCCCAGCGTCATGCCACATCGGACTGGATGGAATTAGAAAAACAACGCGGTATTTCGATTACTTCGACCGTGTTGCAATTTGACTATATGGGCTATTGCATTAATTTGCTAGATACCCCAGGACACAAAGATTTTAGTGAAGATACCTATCGGACTTTAGCGGCTGCGGATAATGCAGTGATGTTGGTTGATGGCGCAAAGGGACTAGAGCCACAAACTCGGAAATTATTTGAAGTCTGTCGGATGCGATCGCTGCCAATTTTTACGTTCATTAACAAAATGGATCGCCCCACTCGTGAACCATTGGAACTATTGGATGAAATTGAGAAAGAATTAGGAATTATTCCTTATGTGATGAATTGGGCGATCGGTACTGGCGATCAGTTTAAAGGTGTCTACGATCGCGCTAGTAAAACCGTACATTTGTTTAAGCGCAGTTCCCACGGACAGCGAGAAGCGGATGTAAATATCTATCCCTTTGACGATCCCCAAGCGATTAAATTTATTGGGACTAATCTCTATAATCAGCTTTTGGAAGATATCGAAGTTATCGATTCCCTTGGCGCGGAATGGAACGTCCAAGATCTGCATCGTGGTAAGTTGACACCGATTTTCTTTGGTAGTGCGATGACTAATTTCGGCGTAGAACTATTCCTAAAATCTTTCCTTGAATGTGGGATGACTCCCGCCGTTCATGATAGTTCTAGCGGTGAAGTCTCCCCAACCGATGAAGATTTTTCCGCCTTTGTATTCAAACTACAAGCGAATATGGATCCCCGCCATCGCGATCGCATTGCCTTTGTACGGGTCTGTTCTGGTAAGTTCGAGAAAGACATGAGCGTGACCCATTTACGCAGTGGTAAAGTGATCCGTCTATCCCATGCCCAAAAGCTATTTGGTCAAGATCGCGAGGCGATCGATGTTGCCTATGCGGGTGATGTAATCGGTTTAAATAATCCTGGGATGTTTGCGATCGGTGACACGATTTACCTTGGCAAAAAGCGCCAATACGCAGGGATTCCCAGTTTCTCACCTGAGTTATTCTGTACACTTCGCAATCCCAATCCTTCCAAATTCAAGCAATTCCGTAAAGGTATATCAGAACTACAAGAGGAAGGTGCGATTCAAATCATGTATTCCGTTGATGAATCTAAGCGTGATCCAATTCTAGCGGCGGTCGGACAATTGCAATTTGAAGTCGCCCAATATCGTCTCCAAAGTGAATATAGCGTGGAAACAATTCTCGAATCGATGCCCTATTCCGTAGCTCGATGGGTTGAGGATGGTTGGGATGCTCTCGAATCTGTGGGCAGGTTGTTTAACACGATGGTCGTTAAAGATGGTTTAAATCGCCCCGTACTCCTATTTAAGAACCAATGGAACTTAAATCAAGTCGAGTCCGATCATCCGAAGTTAAAATTGAAAGCGATCGCACCTCTAGCCCTGTTGACACCGAGCGCTTGATTGGCCAATAGTTAATTTTAGTTCCAGTTTGTTTGCAAATATGCTAAGTTAGTTTATGGATCTGACTTGGAGTGCCGTTATGACTATTTCTGGCGATTCCTTAACGGATGCGTCCCGCCGCAAGCTAATTACAAAAATAGAACTGCCTGATGAGGACTTTGAGCCAATGCCCGAAGGCGATATACAGCGTCGAAATTTAAGCTATGCCACCGAAGCACTAAAACTTTGGTTTGAGAAACAAGAGAATGTCTATGTTTCGGGGAATCTATTTATTCGCTACGAGCAAGATTTAATAGAAAAAAGAGTCGCACCTGATATTTTTGTTGTGTTTGGGATGAGCAACAGAGATAGAGTTAGTTATACGATTGGGGAAGACGGTGGCAAAGCACCCGATTTTGTTTTGGAAGTCATTTCCAAAGGAACGAGGACAAAAGATCGTAAACAGAATCCATTAATTTATAAATATCTAGGTGTCAAGGAATATTTTCAATACGATCCTTCGAGCAAGTTCTTGAAACCCAGTTCGTTAAATGGTGTGTGTTTAGAAAATGGTGAGTATGTTGCGATCGCTTCTTCAGTTTTAGCTGATGGTACTTTGTCGCTTCACAGTGAAGTATTAGGTTTAGATCTACATTTGTATCCAAATCTGAGCTTTCGTTTCTTTGACCCAATTTCTAATCAGATGTTAAGGTCTTATGCTGAAGCGGAACATGATCGAGAGATTGCTGAGTTGGAGCGTTCTCAGGCAGAATTAGAGAAATTGTACGAGCAACAGGCTAGGCGTGAGGCTGTTGCTGCACAACAGAAGGCTGAGGCGATCGCTGAGCAGGAACGTTTAATTGCGCTCCAAGAACGTCACGAAAAGGAAAAACTTGCTGCATACCTTAGATCTCTGGGGATTAATCCTAATGAAATTTAAGTGATTTGTCCCAATACGCTTTATAAAAAAGCGATCGCCTTTGAACAACTTTCTCAACAAAAGTAATTATATCCCCAGTAATTCTTGCAGGTTTTTGACATCAGGAGAATTAGGCTCAAGGTCTCTAGCTATTTCAAATTTTTCTATGCTTACTTCGTCTTCTCCATTAAGCCAGTACATGTTGCCCATCCAAGCCCAAGCCTGAGCATCTTTGGGATTTAGAACAATTACTCTTTCAATAATAGGTATACTTATTTCAGTATCGGCAAAACACAATTCGAGTAAGCTTTTCAGTACATTTATGTCATCAAATTCTTGCACTAGTGATATAAATTTTTCAACACTATCAATGTCAGGCACTTTATTTATATAGCCTAATATCCATTCTCTCAAATTAATCATAAAAAAGCTATTTTAGTAGAGTGCGTTAGCTTTAGCATAACGTGTCATTATTGAAGTGCGATCGCCAATCTTGTAGGTTGGGTTAAGGTGACGAAACGGTGACGAAACCCAATATTACCTTTATTCC
>JBILGV010000181.1:0-3574 GCA_044350865.1 Pseudanabaena sp.
ACGATCAAAAACCAAAGCGCGTAATTCAAACACCTGTTTATAGCTACGCCGCCTAATCTAAAGCCTGAATTCTTCACCATTGGCGGGAATTTGGGAAGAGTTGAAAGTGATGAGATAAAAGGCGATCGCTTTTACTATCTGAGAGACTTGCCATGTAATACATAAGACTAAAACAAGGAGAAACAACTATGACAGCCATAGAATCCGCCATTTTAAAAAATATTGAAAAACTGCCAGAATCAGTTAAAAATGCCGTGTTTTTATACACCGAATTTCTTGCCAGTCAATATGATAAAGACACTAACCTAGATACAGAAATAATCTCTAAAAGTCCCCGCTTCGCTGGCTCCATGAAAGGAACCTTTGTTCTACCCCTGCCAGAAGACTTTGACGAACCATTAGAAGAACTAGAGGAATATATGCAATGAGTTCGATTTTACTGGATACTCATACATTCATTTGGTTATCAGAAGACAGCCCCAACCTGCCGACCTCACTGCGAACAACCATTGAGAATACAGATCAAGTATTGGTCAGTATAGTCAGCTTTTGGGAAATTTCCATCAAACTCAATATCGGCAAAATATCCCTAAAAGATGATTTCAATAGCATCGAAACCAGATTTCAAGCGACAAAGTTTATACTTTTACCAATCTCCATAACCGACACCATCCAACTTTCTCAACTTCCAACCCATCACAAAGATCCATTTGATCGCATTCTAATTGCTCAAGCAATCAACAGATCCTTACCTATTGCAAGTCGAGATGTAGCATTCGATGTATACAACGTTCAGAGACTATGGGCATAAACCCACCAACAATAATAAATTTGGAAGAGATAAGGGTGATGGGAGAAAAGGCGATCGCTTTTATTATTTGAGAGACTTACCGATAGAATAAGGAGACATAACATGACACTCAAAGAACTACAACCACAACTACTAGAACTAACCCCAGAAGAAAAATCTCAAGCAATCCAAATCCTAGTCCAAAGCCTCAGCAACACATGGCAAGGCATCGAAAAAAATCCAAGAGTCATGGGCGGTGATGCTTGCATTCGTCAAACCCGCATACCCGTATGGCTATTAGTCAGCCTCCAACGACAAGGCGCAAGCGAAGCCTACATCCTCGAAGACTATCCCACCCTATCCGCAACAGACCTAGCAAACGCATGGTGCTACGCCGAAACTCACATCGATGAGATAGAAACAGCAATTCATAGACAAGAGGCAGCTTAACATGGCACGTCTTTATGCCGATGAGCAATTCCCCAGAATAGTCGTCAAACTACTACGCGAACTAGGGCATGATATTTTGACAGTCCAAGAAGCAGGAAAAGCCAACCAAAGAATCCCCGATGAAGACGTATTAGCCTTTGCGATCGCTGACAACCGTACCGTATTAACTATTAATCGAGGCGACTTCATTCGACTGCATAACTTACAACCTAACCATGCAGGTATTATCGTTTGTACAGAAGACCTCAATAGACAAAGACTAGCTAACCAAATTCATGAAGCAATCGCCAACACAGTAGACCTAACCAACCAACTAATTCGCATAAATCGCCCTAGCAAATAGAGCTTTCTTCGCCATTGAGCGGGATATTTGGTAAGAGTTAAGGATGATGGAGGAAAAGGCGATCGCTTTTATTATTTAAGAGACTTACCATGTGATACACAAAACTAAAATTTTATGTAAATCCAAGCATTCTCCGTTATAATGCAAATACTATGGATAGGTGTAGCCAATGGTAACAGCAATTAAGCAAATGGGAACTGTGGGCAAAAATGGCAAAATTGAGCTTTATACCCCAGAGTTAATTGAAGGTACAAAAGTTGAGGTGATTTTATTAGTTGATTATCAAGATGAAACTGAGTATTTGCTCTCCAATGCTGCTAACGCTAAAAGATTATTAGAGGCGATCGCTAATATGGAAAAGGGTGAAGGATTGGTAACTTTCTCGGCTGAGGAATGGCATGAGAAATATAGTATTTGAGCCGCAAGCGTTTCAGGATTTTAATAACTGGGCAAGGGAAGACAAGAAAATTTATAGCAAAATTGTTGGCTTGATTGACGACATCTTACGCAATCCTTTTGGTGGTATTGGTAAACCTGAACCGCTTAAATATGAACTAAAGGGATTTTGGTCAAGGCGAATTACTGATGAGCATCGCTTGGTTTATAGGATTAATGAAGATGCTGTGATAATTGTGAGTTGTAAATTCCATTACGAAAAGTAGTTCGCCTTTGGTTGATTGTTTACAAATTTGTAAGTTTTAAGGGTGATGGAGAAAAAGGCGATCGCTTTTATTACTTGCGAGATACCATGCGATGAGAGTTAGGATTTATGGATTTAGGAGTATGGCGATCGCCGTTTGGTAGCAATAATTGATTCTATTTTCTTAAATGCTAAACTGTAAATACTTAAAATAACTCTAGCAATCATAATGAACACATTCAATGATATATCTATTGTCGATAAGTCCTCTACGATACAAGTAACAGAAATACAGAATCAACTGAGTGAATCAATTAAACAACTATCTCCAGAAAGATTAAAAGTAGTTGCCGATTTTGCAGCATTCTTGGCAAATGCCGAAAGCGAAGCAGCAACTCAAGAGCTATTATCAATCTCTGGGCTATTAGAGCGCGTTAAACAGAATCAATCAACACCTAAAAGCCAATATGTAAATTGGAGAACAGTACGTTCTGACGTATGAAATTTTACTGCATCCTGATGCTCAGAAAGTTTATGCTAAAGCAGATAAAGCCTTAGCGAAAAAGATTGCTAAATGCTTGCAACAATTAGAACAAGATCCGCGATCGCACCCCAACATCAAAGCACTCAAGGGAGAATATTCAAGTTTTTATCGCTATCGCATTGGCGACTATAGGATTATTTATTCAGTCGAAGATGAAATAGTGCAAGTGTTTGTTGTAGCGATCGCTCACCGCAGTAAGGCTTATGAAATATAAGAGAAGAGTTAAGGGTGATGGAGAAAAAGGCGATCGCTTTTACTACTTGCGAGATTTACCGATTTAAAAAACTACTCAATATATACTCATGCCTATGATTCAAGATATTCAGACCAAAATTGCCAGCGAACAGTTTGAGCTTTCTAAACACGCCGTCGATCAATCAATTATTCGTCAGATTCGCTTGCATGAAATTGTAGAAGCGATCGCTAACGGTCAAATTATCGAAGACTACCCCAACGACAAATACGCTCCTAGCTGTCTCATTTGTGGCATAACCCAAACTGGTAGAACAATTCATATCCAAAGCAGCTATCCCAGCCGTCCATTGGTTAAAATCATTACAGTATATGAACCCGATCCAAATAAATGGAATAACAACCTCACCGTAAGGAGAACAAACAATGAATAATTATCAAGAACAACTTGTCGAAAAGCGCGTAACTTACTCGTTAGAACTAAACGGCAAATTCATCCTCATTGAGAACGTTCCTGCTCGCGTAAACGAAGAAACAGGAGAACAATTCTTTGCTCCATCAACTGTGGCACTTTTACAACAAATTATATTGGACGATCAAAAACCAAAGCGCGTA
>JBILGV010000182.1:0-3563 GCA_044350865.1 Pseudanabaena sp.
TTGCCACTACATTTGGTCTTTATAGCTTTGTATGTGCGCCATCACAGAAAGGAGAATTGCCAGTGTGCTTACATAAACACAGTGCCACCTTCTTCGTTTCTGTTACTTCAAAAGCAAGTGGCACAAATTCCGTTCCCTTATGTGCGCCATTGCAATAGGGCTGATTGGTTGACTCTCCACAGGTACACCAATAGTAAGTTTTGGGTTCTAGTTCCAATACAACAGGCTTTTTGTCAACGATTTTAGGTTCACTCATGATTTTGTCCAAATGGTTAACGAGCTATGGCAGCAACCTTAGATTGCTCGATTTACTATAATTGATATACATTCTTTGCGTAAAGTATGCACTTTTTTGTAAGGTACACACCAAAAAGATACTATGGAAAAATACCCTGATAGCTTCCTTAATCCTGATCCCGAAAATATTGTTTGCAGTGGTTCCTATCAAACCGATCGCAATAGCTGTCCCGTTGAAGCTACCCTCGAAGCGATCGGTGGACGTTGGAAGGTGTTAATTTTGCATGAATTATTTAATGGGACTAGGCGTTTTGGCGAATTACATCGGGGATTGCATGGTATTACTCAAAAGATGCTGACACAACAACTGCGCGAAATGGAACATGATGGCTTGATTCACCGTGAAGTGTATACGCAAGTCCCACCCAAGGTTGAATATTCTCTGACTGCATTGGGGAAAACTTTACACCCAGTATTAGATTCCATGCATATTTGGGGTAGAAAATATTTAGAACAAAAATAAAAACAGAAATGAGAATAAAAATAAAAACAGAAATAGGTAATTGTTCCCAATAAATTACCAAGATTATTCGCTGAAAATGGATTATGCTCAGGAATTTAGTTTTAAGTTTTTGTAACTTATGCCCCATTCGGGTAGCAGGCTGTTAACCTAAACAAAAGAGACGGGATTGCTCGTTCAGCCATGCTTGTATTTATTTTTGTAGAATCAACGGTAAATTTTGACTATGAAGCGTTTTCGGGACGAGTGGATTGATGAATGGTGTCAAGAAAATGGTTGGACTGACCTATTTGTCGAACGTTGCTGTAACTATTGGGCGTTCCCACCTAGCTCCGTGATGCCATTACCCATACCTGACAAGACGCTACGCGCCATAAAAAATGCCAAAGGTATGACTGACGAAGAAAGACGTTGGACATTTGCGGCGATCGCGATCTCCTGTCTAGCATCAATATCTTGCTTTATCTTCAAAAATCCATTGCCGATTACCCTTGCGTTTGGGGTTGTTGCATTTATTGTTGGGCAGCTAGAAATCGAAGAGTTTTAAGTACATTCTGAGCGCACTTAGCTCATAATGTATTGGGTTGGGTAGCAAGAAACCCATCTATGTAGCTCAAGATACTTGCAAGACAATACTATGGTTCAAAACGCCGCCAAAGCTAGCTTTATTGCTTTAGAAAATATTGGCAAGTCCTATTTACAACCAAATGGACAGACCATATCAGTTATTGAAAATATTAATTGTCAGTTGCAAGTAGGGGAAATTATCGCCTTGCTAGGTCCTTCGGGTTCTGGCAAATCGACGATCATGCGGATGATTGCGGGGCTGATTGCACCTTCTAGCGGCAAGGTACTGTACTACAATCGTCCCTTGGTAGGCTTAAACCCTGGAGTAGCGATCGTTTTTCAAAATTTTGCGCTGTATCCTTGGCTTACGGTTTTAGAAAATGTGGAGCTTGGATTAAAAGCTAAAGGAGAACCGAAAGATACCCGAACCCAAAAAGCGTTACGGATGATCGATGTCATTGGTTTGGACGGATTTGAAAACGCCTATCCAAAAGAGCTTTCGGGCGGAATGCGCCAGAGAGTCGGCTTTGCCAGAGCCTTGGCAGTCGAGCCTGAACTTTTATGTATGGATGAGCCGTTTTCGGCTTTAGATGTATTAACTGCGGAAAACTTGCGATTTGAATTACTGGATCTGTGGCTAGAGCGGCGTATTCCTACCAAATCAATTTTGATTGTAACGCATGGGATCGAAGAGGCGGTGACACTAGCCGATCGCGTAATCGTCTTAGGCCGTAACCCTGGGCGCATCAGAGCCGATTTACCAATTACTCTGCCCCACTATCGCGATCGCAAAAGTCCCGAATTTCAGGCTTTAGTTGACCAAGTTTATAAAATTCTCACTAATCCCGAACTTCCTGATATTTCTACCCAATCAACGATCACCAATTCTTCTTCTAAGCCCAAGCCACCTGCTCAACCGAAATATCAATCCTTACCCCATGTACGGATTGGGTCAGTAGCTGGTTTATTGGAACTTCTTGAAGGTCGTCAAGAAAAAGATATCTATCGGATTGCTCAAGAACTTTTATTGGAAGTTGATGATTTACTACCAATTGTAGAAGCCAGTAAGTTAATGGAACTAGTTGCGATTACGGAAGGCGATATCCAATTGGGAGCGATCGGCGAGAAGTTTATTAATAGCAATATTGATGAACGCAAAGCCATTATTCGGGAGTTATTACAAAAGCATATTCGACTGGTACAACAAATTTGTCAGCTTTTGCAAGCCAAGCGTAATCGGCGCATTTCCGAAGAACTAGTTCTCGATATTTTAGAAAATTATTTCACTACCAAGGAGGCGCAACGTCAACTGAGGACAGCGATGGATTGGGGGCGCTATGCCGAGTTATTTAGTTATGATGAACCTTCTGGAGAAATCTTTATTGAAGACAATGAAATCGAAGAGAGTGGGATAGAACATATTGAACATAATGCGATCGCCGATAATGATATAGAAGTTGACGAGTCTAGCTAGCTAGGGAAAGGTTATAGCGCAAAGCGCTATAAAGCCGCAAAAATATTGGGCAAATCAATACGATCGAGACAATGCTATGCTAATCGCAACAGCAGAAAGGGGTTTATTGTAGGAGTGGACTAGTGGTTAAGCATCAATTTCGGGGGCAAGCGATCGCGGGATTTGGCTCAATGATTAGCTTGCTTTTGCTTGTTCAAGCTGCTTTTACTCAGGCAAGTTACGCTCAAACTGCAATTATCCCAGATACAACGCTACCTGCTAACACCTTAGTTAATTTTAATAACACGACTAAAACCTATACAATCACGGGTGGTACTCAAGTTGGGGCAAATCAGTTTCATAGTTTTCGAGATTTTGGAATTCCCACAAATAACACTGTACATTTTGATAATGCCTTAACCACCACAAATATAATTGGTCGAGTAACAGGCTCAAACATCTCAAATATTGATGGCATCGTGAAAGCGAATGGCAATGCCAATTTGTATGTGATTAATCCCAATGGCATTATTTTTGGACCGAATGCCAAACTAGAAATTGGTGGTTCCTTTGGGGCGAGTACCGCTAACAGTCTCAAGTTTGCCGATGGTAGCGAATTTAGTGCCACTAATCCCCAAGCGCCGCCTCTATTAAATGTGAATGTACCTTTGGGTTTGCAGTATGGAAATAGTAAAGTGGGAGCAACGATTAGCGATCGCGCCAATCTCTCAACAAGAGAAGATTTGACTTTAAATGCGGATAAATTGGATTTACAGGGAATTTTGC
>JBILGV010000052.1:0-32959 GCA_044350865.1 Pseudanabaena sp.
ACTTTCCTGACTTATTTCTCTGGGTTGTCCCTCGCATGAGACCCCTGCCTTTACCAAGAAGATCTCTCAAAACTCCAAAACCTAAAAAGCTTACCCTATAAGCTGTCCCGCCTTAAGTTGCTACCCGAAACACAAAAATTATGACTACATTATTGAATCCAAAAGTCTACGGTTCACTATTAGAAAAATATCAACCTAAAGCGATCGCTTCTGAGTCCGAGTATCAAAAATCTCTTGATGCGATCGCCAGCTTGATGGCTAAAGGTGAAGATTTATCGCCAGAAGAAAGCACTCTCTTGGAAACAGTGGCAATTCTAGTCGAGTCCTATGAAGAAACCGAATTTCCAATGCCCATTTCTTCACCGCGTAATGTTTTGCTGCATCTGATGGAAGTGCGATCGCTTAAACAAGTTGACTTAGTGAAAGTAATTGGCTCTAAGGGAGTTGTGTCAGAAATTTTGAGTGGTAAGCGAGCTATTAGTAAGTCACAAGCAAAGGAATTAGGTGCATTTTTTCATGTTTCTCCCGCATTATTTATTTAGTCGATTAATTCTTGATTTTGTCCCCATTTCAGCCAACTATCTACGGCTTGGTCGAAACCAGCTCCACTGCTGACAGGATCTGCATTTGTAATTGCTTTAAGCGCAATAAACCAATGATCAGGGCTATGTTTTAGTTCTTTTAAGATCAGTGGCACAGCGATCTCACCCATTGCAATAATCCTTAAATAAGCAAGATTAAGTAATTTTTTAGAAATAGAGGAATTACCCGCAGTTTCCTCTTTCCACTGTTTTACAAGTTTTGCAAATTCTTTTTGTTTTGGCAAATCAGGAAGCAGGGATTGTAAAGTCTTCATATTATTACCTGTTGAAATTCTGGTTCTTGAGTCATGGTGCTTAGGGCGATCGCATTATCAGCATTATAAACCGATAAATTACTCTATTTCCCAGTCTTCCAATTGTAGTTGGGGAATCCGTGAAAATTCTCTAGTATTATGCGTAACTAGGATCAAATTATTCGCCAAAGCAATAGCAGCAATTTGTAAATCGTAAGCTCCAATAGGCGTTCCACTAGCAGAAAGTTGAGCGCGAATTTCTCCGAAAATTAGAGCGGACTGGTCATCAAATGGCAAAGATACAAATTGACTCAGGAATCCTCGCTGTAACGCCAGATTACGCTCTGGGTTGGCACTACGAATTGATCCATAAAATAATTCACCCTTCACAACTGAACAAACGGCAATTTCTGAAAGTGGGATATTATCCAGCTTTTGTTTTAAATAAAGATTTCTGCCCTTGAGGTAAATAATACAGGCATTAGTATCTAGCAGATAAATCATCAAAATAACTCTCTTTCTGGTTGTTCTGGCTGTAGATGTCTAACAAATGTATCATCTTGAATAGAACCATAAAAATCACTCAATTTTGTTATTGTTTTTGTTGGTGATGCTGATTCATAAACAAGAATTATATCTAATTCCGTTCCTTCTGTTGTTTTGGGTAATTGAACTTGTAAAAGTCCATTTTTACCAATTAGCGATCGCACTCGCATACTGTGCATAACTATTTCCTCTGATGAAATGTTTTTATACTAAAGCAAAATCACCCAACTTCATCGCATATTCAATGTATCTTATTACCAAATTTCCGCAAGACTCAAAACAAACTCAGGTAAAACATCTTCCCCAGACAGAGAAATTGGATTTTGCAAAACTTCCTTAGACTTCCCAATGCGATAAACTTCCACTTCCCGATCTTTGCGATTAATCAGCCAGCCCAGCCTTGCTCCATTATCCTGATATTCCTGCATCTTCGCTTGCGTCACCTTCAAGTTATCGCTAGGCGACATTAACTCAATTACAAAATCTGGACAAATTGGCGCAAACTTTGCCTGTTGTTCAGTCGTTAACGCTTCCCAACGCTCTTTCAGAATCCATGAAGCATCAGGCGAGCGATCGCTCCCATTGGGAAGTTTAAAACCTGTTGACGATCCAAAAGTAAAGCCTAACTTAGTTTTGCGATTCCAAATTCCTAGATCAGTGGTAATGCTAGCACTACGCATCCCAGTACCGCCACCTTCTGGAGCCATAATTGTGATATCTCCTTGAGCATTGCGCTCAATTCTTAGATCGCTATTTTTGCGACAAAGTTGAAAAAACTGTTCGTCAGTAAGATCGATAACTGACTCTAGCTTGATAGTTAAAGTATCCATAGTTCTCAGTAAAATTTTGAGCCTACATGACGATGTTATCACAAGCACTGAATCATGGTGCTTAGGGCGATCGCTAAAAACCCAGTATAATTATCACAGATTAACTCAAAGGTGCAGTCATGGTCGCTACTCCAGTTATTGATCGCGTCAAGCCCACATCACCCGAAATCGCTCCAGATATCGCGGATCAAGATGCTCATCAAAATAATCCAACTTTTGTAACTTTGGATGAATATCGAGCGATCGCTGAAACCGCCGAAGAACGTCTCGAATACTGTAATGGAGAAATATTTACTATGTCTGGAGGAACCGCAAATCACAGTGAGATCGCTTGTAATCTGATCTTTTATCTGAGATTTTTAAGAAGAGATACAGATCTGCGTATATACAACGGTGATATGCGGATCTGGATTCCAGAATTTGATTGTGGAACCTATGCTGATGTACTGGTGATTAATGGCGAACCAGAGTTCAATGGTACGCGGACAGATGAAATTCTCAATCCTTTGCTGATTGTGGAAGTCTTATCGCCATCAACACAGGGCTACGATCGCGGTGAGAAGTTTCGTAAATATCGGTCTATTCCCAGTCTTGCTGAATATCTACTGATTAGCCAATCAGAGCCATATATTGAGCATTACTTTAAGCTTGATTCTAAGTCTGAGAATAATGATATCTGGCAGTTTCAAATCAGCGATCGCCTAGACCAAAAAATCGCATTGCCCAGCCTCAATATCGAAATTCCCCTTTCCGAAATCTATCGTCGTATCATCGGAATTAGCTAGGGCAATCCACTTAAGATTTTATAACCATTGGCTCCGCCAGTAATTTCATCATCAAACTATGCAACAAATCCGTCTGTTCTAACATTCCCATATGTCCACAATTAGGAAGCTCAAACACATTCTCCCCATGCCCGTTAAAAGATGGATGGAAACTAGCTAAATGACGAACATACTTTGGTTCCATAATTCGATCATTTTCACCCGCCACAAAATAAATCGGCTGCGGTAATTTCGCGACTATTTGCGGTAACTTATGTACCTCCTCCTCTCTAGTGGAATCAAGTAATGTACCCCTAGCCGCCACATATTTTGCTGATACAAAATCGATCGCTCTTTGCTTTCCCCAAGACAGATCCAACGGATTGAGAACACTATCCTTCGCAAACTGAGCGTGAATCAATGGCAAATTTTGCAACCATTGAGGACGTAATTTTAGAAGAACTTGACCTGCGGTGCGAAATTTTTCAAACTCCTCTTTGATATAAATGCCTCCTCCCGCGTTTAAACAAATTACGCCCAACACTCGATCGCCCATCAAATTTGCACTCAATAAAGCGATCGATCCACCCAAAGAATGCCCCACTAACCAAACTTTATCGATGCCTAATTGATCGAGCATTTCTTGGAGATCTAGCGCATAACTATCTAGAGAATATTCATCGCGATCGCCAATTCCTGAAGCGCCAAATCCGCGTAAATCATAGGATAGGCATTGAAAATTTGGTTGCAACTGATTGATTAAAGGGTTCCAATAGGCGCGACTCAGTAGCCAACCATGCAAAAAGGCGATCGTGAATGGTGATTCAGTTTGAGGTTTAGTTTGATCTTGTGGTAACTGGGTGAGACTGTAGCTATGTTCTGCTCCTCGGATCGTGACAGTAGACATATAGAGAAAAGCCTATTAATAAAGACAAAATGCGATCGGTAATTCGATCATATCGCAAGACAAGGGGCTTAAGCCCCTTGTTCCCAATTGACAACTTAGAAATAATAATTCAGTAAATTTATTTGGTGAAAGACTATTGACAAATAAATTTAATCATGTAATATTTAAACTATGCAAGCGAAATATTCAGTAGCTTGGGTGTACGTCTTAAGTACTCTACGCGCGTTTCTCGATTTAATGCATAGTTTATACTTTGAATTAGCATTTTTGAGGAATCAGTAGATTACTATTATTCGCGCGATATTAGTTCAATGCATAAAGTATGCATTAGATCGAGAGCCACGCGGAGAGTACTTAAGACGTTTACCAACGTACACAACCTGTCCTTCTACGTTTCGTGGAAGAATTGTTCTTTGTACTGTGTAATCAAACTGATATTTTGCTGCTACTTAAACCCTAGCTAACAAAATAAATAAATCATGAGTATTAAAAAAGCTCGTCGGATGAGAGCGAAAATTGCTCGCCGTGACGGTTCATGTTGTTGTTACTGTGGTTGGTTTTTACCTACTCAGGGAACTATTGAGCATTATGTGCCTAAAAGTTTGGGTGGCTCTGACCATTTTGACAATTTAAAAATTGCTTGTAAGCCATGTAATCAGAAGCGTGGTAACAATCCCGTACCACCACCACTTAAGAAGCCATCTAGTTTTCCTCAAGGCAATAGTTCTTTTCCTGCTCCACAAAAGCATAGAAATTCATCTTTGAACAACTCTGGTAATGGGGCTAACCGTTCCGACAATTTAAAAATTGCTTGTAAGCCATGTAATCAGAAGCGTGGTAACAATCCCGTATCACCACCACTTAAGAAGCCATCTAGTTTTCCTCAAGGCAATAGTTCTTTCCCTGCTCCACAAAAGCATAGAAGTTCATCTTTGAACAACTCGGGTAAATAGCTTTTCTACAACTAAAACCTAGATTTTATATTTAGGTTTTAGTTGATCTAGACAATTATATTTCTAACAAATAAACTCAACAAAAATGCATAAACTTTTGATTTTCAATGACGAAAAATTACTTCGTCGTGCGCTTACTCATCGCTCTTTTGTGAATGAAAACTTTGATGGATCTGGACATAACGAAAGACTAGAATTTCTTGGCGATGCCATTCTTAATTTCATTAGTGGAGAATATCTATATGAACAAAACCCTGAAATGGCAGAAGATGAAATGACTCGCAGACGTTCTGCACTTGTGGACGAAAAGCAACTTGCTCGTTTCGCTACTGAAGTTGGGCTGGATTTTAGAATTCGCTTGGGAGAAGGAGCAAAAAGAGAGGGTGGTTTTACCAATCCTAATATTCTGAGCAGTACATTTGAAGCGGTTGTTGGTGCTTACTACTTGGATAACAATCGTAATATCGAAGTACTTCGACCTCTGATAGAGCAACTATTTGACTCTGTACCAAAAGATGTCATGATTGTTCGCTCAAGTATAGATTCCAAAAATAAGCTTCAGGAATTTGTCCAAGCAAATGGAGCGACAACGCCTCCAAAGTATGAAACTGAACAGATCGGTGGAATGTCTCACGCCCCAGAATTTCTAGCCAAGGTCTATGTCAATGGCAAGATCTGTGGTGAAGGCAAAGGTCGTAACAAGAAAGATGCAGAGAAAGAATCTGCTGCTGATGCACTGGCTAAGCTAAAAAAGCGGGGATTGCTTTAGATACTCAATTTCCGAATTAATTGTCCTAGTAGTTGACCAATGGTTCGTTAACCTTTAGTAGACTACTAGGACAATAATCTTAGAAATAAGCTGTATTTTTGGATTTGAATTTTAATTAAGCCAACTCTTGATAAAAAAGTAAAGCGTCATCGCCGAGCCAACAATAATTACAAATCGGCGTACTAAAATCGGCGCAATTTTTTGGGCATAGTGAGCGCTGATATAGCCACCAATCGCTGCACCAATCGCCGCGATCGCCCCTTCTTGCCATAGGATTACCCCAGCCATGACAAAGGGGATTACGGTAATTGCGTTAATGCAACTTGTTAAGACGGTCTTGTAAGCATTCATCCGATGAATGTTGGTCATTCCCATCAGAGCAAAGGAGGCGAGGAACAAAATCCCCATACCACCACCAAAAAAGCCGCCATATACCGCCACAATCAATTGCAGAATCGTAATGATTAGCGATCGCAGGGATTTAAGTTTCGCAAACTGCTCTTGTTTCTGTTCCACCCAAATCGTCAGCTTTTTACTAAAGGCAAAGGCTAAAGTGGCTGTTAGCAATAAATAGGGCAGAACTCGCAAAAAAACTATCGGTGGGGTTTTTAATAATAAAACTGCGCCAATCAATCCGCCGATCGCACCCAACACACATACCTGAATCAGAAATCGCTTGTCCTTAAGAAATTCATTGCGATAGGCTCCAGCACTAGCTAAAGTTCCTGGTAATAAGGCGATCGAGTTAGTTGCATTGGCGGCGATCGGTGGAATTCCGACAAACATTAAGACGGGAAACAAAATAAAACTGCCGCCCCCTGCAATTCCATTTAGTCCTCCTGCCAACAGCGCCGCCGTAAAAATCAGTAAATATTCCATACTTCCCAAAAGCAAAAATCACGAGGTAAAAATCACGAATTAAAAATTACGAATTAAAAATTACGAATTAAAAATTACGAATTAAAAATTACGAATTGATAGAACCAGACTTATCGCCTGAAGTTAGGAGTAATTTTAATTTCAGATCGATCAAATTAATGTCAGCTAATCCAATTTGGACATCCCCTTCTAATACGATTCCTGTGCTAATTAAGCGATCGAGTAGTTCCAAAATTGATGATTCACTTGAGGATTTATCGGGATAATATGCACCGCGTTTCGGTAGAAGTTTCCCAAATTCACCAAGATCGAGATTGAGATCTTCAGGATCAATATCTAGGACTTCACAAAGATTAAAAATCTGCTGTTCTAATCCCTGCAAACTATCAGCAGCTCTCTCAATTTCCGATTCAGTTAGCTTTTCCGCATCCATCCGCCGAATTACTTGTGCTTCCATTAACTGACGCAATAATTCCACCAAGGTGAGAATCAGTGGCGCTAGTCCAGATTTTTTGGGCTTGACAATTAAACTGTCAGTTTCAGACATAGTTCTCTGTTTGTCTTTAATATTCAATATTTTAATGCAAAAAAACCTGATTTTTTCAGTTTGAAGTAAAAGCTTTGCGCGATCGCTTATTTAGCAAGACATAAATCTAGAAAATTAAGATGATATTTTTTTTAGATAAAGTGAATTTAAAGAATTCAAAATAGAGAAATTCCTTATGACTGGTGCGAAAATTCTTGTGTTGAGTTAATTTATTTTCGCCTCAAGAAGGCGAGATTTCCTCGCTCCTATTGAGATAAATGAGGAACTTATCAACTAGAACTGGATGGCTGATTTTCTAAACTTTTATCTTTAAATGTCTCAGGTAAAGATACACCTAATAACAGCATATTACTTGTCATATAAGATAATAAAGTAGCCCACAATAAATGATTATTATGGAAATACCAAGCAGCAATTGCTAGGGGCATAAAACCTACAACAAAAGATAATAATACTGTATTCCGTAAAGTTGCACCTTCCTTTAAGCCAATAAAATACCCTTCTAGCATAAAAGTAATGGCAGTAGTTACTAAAATAGGCAGTAACCAAATAGTATATTGGTTAATCTCTTGATTCACTTCTGTGTGATTAGTTAATAATCCGAATACCTGATCAGGGAAGAAAATAGATATCTCGGAAAAGCCTAATGCAATCACCACGCTAGTAGCTAAAGAAACTATTAATAGAGGGATCATCTGTTGAATATCACCTTTGCTTTTAAAATTACCTGTCAGGGTTTGCATTGTTACCCCTACTCCTTGAATTGTAAACTGACTTAAAAGCGCTATTTGAAGTAATAAACCATTTTGGGCTAAAACAGTTGTTCCCATAGTTGCACTTAAATTAGTAAAAATAGAATAGACTGAAATTAACACCAAAAATCGAATCAAAATATTACCTTTTAAAGCAAAAGTTTCTTTCAAAGCTACCCAATCAAATAATTCCTGAATAGCTGCTGGTACAGCTTGCCAAGGAATAGTAAAACCCATCCATATTAAACCCACAACTAAAGCTAAATACTGGCTTAATGCTGTTGCCAAACCCGCTCCTGCACTTGCCCAACCCCATTTAAAAATCATCAAATAATCTAACAATACATTAGAACCATTGCCAACAATAGACATTAATAACATCCCCCAATTCATCTCTCTACCTAAAAACCAACCAAACAGAACAAAATTGAGGAGAACAGCTGGTGCGCCCCAAATTCGTGCATAAAAATAATCAACTCCAGAAGATTCAATATCTGCCGAACCACTCAAAATTAAAAAACCAATTTTTTGTAAAGGATATTGCAATAAAATGATAATTAAACCCACTAATAAAGCAATTAAACCACTTCGCAAACCAGCTAAAATTACTGCCTTATCATCATTTTTTCCAACAGCTTGAGCCGTCATAGCATTAGTGCTAGAACGCATGAATTTTAACACTCGATAAAGATAATCAAATAGAATAGTAGCTAAAATCACTCCTGCTAAATGTCGAATATCTGTTAAATGTCCTAAAAAAGCAATATCTACCAAACCAGCCAAAGGAACCATCATATTTGCAAGGACACTGATACTTGCCAGTCGGTAAAATCTACCTAAAAAACTGTAGTTACTGGGAACTGTAAAACTCATCTTGTTATTTGGTGTACTGTGATTTTAGTTTATTATAGTTATGTCTCAACCGTTCAAAGCTATCCCATATTGATAGTTTTCACCTTGATGAAGTTCAGGAGTTATTGCTGCTTGGCGATCGCCTGATTAAGTTGTAATAGCTTTTCCAGCAAGTCGTCACTGTCGCTGAAGCCGTAAATTTGGATTACCAGTTTGTCAAGTTTGGCATGGAGTTTATAGAGTTGGCTGTCAGGTTCGTGAAAATACTCGTTATAAAGTTTGGTGATCCCCCATTGTTTGCTTTCCATCTGCTCAGTACGATATTGATGGAGTTCTTCCATCGTGGCGCAAATTTTAGCGACTAGGGGACTGGTTTTATTTTGCGGAAATGGGAATGTCTCGAAGCAGGTTGTATTGGTATAACGGGTTATTTCTCCTAAAGATGAGCTTTGAGCTTTTATCCATAATCGATGGGCTTTAGATGTGAGAACACCAAGAATGTAAAAGTCATCAGAAGCAATCACCATATTGGCTTCGCAGGGAAGTATGGCAATATCTACAGGGGTAAATACTACCCATTTAGAAACTTTTGGCACAGCGAAATAGCAAGTCAAGCCTTGTAAGGCTTCTCGCATCGCAGGACTATATCGCCGAAACCGCCACCAGTAAGTCTGAGATAATTTACTGCGATTAACATCTTTTTGCGGTTTTACCCGCTCTCTTACTCGTTGAAATGGCAATTTATAATCAGAAGCCTGTTCCAAAGACATATCATTAAAATCAATCACCCAGTTAAGTTTTGCATTGGGATTGATTAGTCCCGTTCCGTCAATCATCGGCTTTAAAACATCGCCATTTTTAGGCTCCACCTTAATCCATGCTTCGGCTTGTTCCTGAGAAATAATGAATCCCTTACCACCGAGAGCGCATGATTCAAATGAAATAGATTTGTTTTCCGCCAGTCTTTCTGCGCTATCAACAGGAACTTCCGTTTTTAAAGATGAATAAATAAATGGGACTGGTTCACCATCCAGAAAATTTTGCCCTTGCGGCTGTTTTGTCCAGTTAACGATGCTCACATAGACAGCCGCTTCACCAGACCATTCTTGCGTTGAAATGGCATTGTGAATCAATCCACCATTGTTAACAACATAATCTAGACTGGCTCTTCTACCCGAAACTTGTGTGATCGAATTTGTCCCTACTAGTCCTGCTCCACCATTTTCGCTAAGCAAATCATGGGCTTTTCTAAACCAAAACACACAAAAATCTGGTTGTCCTTGTACATCAGGAAAGCGTTGCTGAATTTTTTTTACATACTTATCGCCTAGTTCTTGACGTAATTTTTTCCCTCCTAAAAACGGCGGATTGCCAATAATCGCGTCAGCTTTAACCCAATCAGTAAACAACGCATCTTGGCAAACTATATTTTGATCCAATACATCCAAAGGTAAAGCAGGTTCAGATAGACAATGTTGATCGATCGCAACTTTCCGAGCAATCATCAAAGTTACCCTCGCCAACTCCACTGCAAACGGATTGATATCCATACCAAAAAACTGATGAGGCGTAACTAAACCCATTTGCACTTGCTGTGAGCTTGTTTTTTGGTTATTAGCTAACTTAGAGGCTAACTTAGCTAATAGCATCACCTCGATCCGCTTTAGCTCTTGGTAAGCAAGATATAGAAAATTTCCCGAACCACAGGCAGGATCTAAAACTCGATAGGCTTGTAACTCTAACTGCAAAGCATTGAGATCGCCAATACTATTAGCCCCCTCGATCTTATCTTCCCAATACCTTGTGATTGTTGGTACAACAATTTTCATGATGTCTACTTCAGATGTGAAGTGCATTCCCTTTGCATGGCGTTCCTCCGCGTCTGAAGTTGCTTCAAAAATACTGCCAAAAATCGCAGGTCGAATTTTGCCCCAATTTTCCCTAGCCGCCGTATCTAAAATCTCTATCTCTTTTCTTTCAAGCTCGATCGCATGAATTTCCGTAAATAAGCCGCCATTAAAATAATCAACCCCCTTATACCTTCCTGCGGGAGTGATTCCTTTTTCGTTCATCGTTTTAAACAAACCACCTAATAAATCATAGGTATTTGCGCCATTAATACAATCTTGAACACAGGACACAAACAGATCTTTAGGCAATAGTCCCCGATTCTCCGCAAACATCGCTAATACGCATTGCAAAATAAATTTTTGAGCGATTAAATCTGTAAATCCACTTTTAGCGGATCTCGCCTTGAGTAACTTGTAGAGTTTTCCTAACTGCCCTGCTGTTTTAAGCGTCACCTCTACTTGGTTATTTCTAAATACAGGTGTCGTATTGACCGCAATCTCCATGAATCGAAACGCACTGGCTCTATTTGGTAAGTCAGCGATCGCCACCATATCTACAGGCGTATCAACTTGGAGATTAAAGTCATAAATCCAAAACTCATCGAAATTACAAAGGATGACATATCTGGGGCGATCGGGTACGAGATATGTCCAGTACTGAAAAGCTTGCGAATAATGTTTATTGAGATCCTCACCCCGTTTTTTCATTTCGATCAAAACGCCGCCCTTGCCATTAGTCTCAGGACGTTTCCAAACTAAATCAGCAAAGCCAGTGTTACCCTTAGCACTACCCTTTTTAACCCGATATTCATAAACTGCGCCCGCCTCGATCGCGCCTTTATGATGAAAAGCTTGAAAAAAATGCTCTAAAAATGGCTGAGATTCTGATTTTTCATCACCTTTTAAAGTCGCCTGAAATTTAACAAAATCTTGAAGAGCATCAGACATTTTTTAATCCCAATTTTTTTAATCCCAATATTATATGAGCTAAATCTTAGATATACCATGCTACTGCTACACTAAGATTTAGGCTAGATATCAAGAAACTAATAATTAACTAACGAAACAATCGGAACTTCTGGTAAATTTTGTCTACCATTCAAGAAATCTAACTCAATCAAAAATCCATAGCCAACTAGTTCGGCTCCACTCTGCTCCACCAATTTAGCCGCCGCCGCCGCCGTTCCACCTGTGGCAATCACATCATCGATAATCACCACACGCTTACCTGAAGCGATCGCATCTTGATGCATCTCTAAGGTATCAGTTCCATATTCCAAAGCATATTCCACCCGAAAGACAGCAGATGGTAATTTTTTCGGCTTACGCACTGGGATAAAACTACAACCTAGTTCCATCGCTAAGGGCGCTCCTAGGATAAATCCTCGCGATTCAATCCCAATAATTGCATCGATCGCTCCGATATTCAGTTCAACAAATTTGGTTTTGAAGCCTTGAATTACTTGTTTTAGTCCATTGGGATCGGCTAATAAGGGAGTGATATCCCGAAAAATAATACCTTGCTGCGGAAAATCTGGGATATCGCGAATAATACTTTTAAAGTCCATAGGTGGCGATCGCTAGAAAACTTTTTAATTTTACCCTCTTCGCGATCGCCTTCTCGTTATTCGGGTTCATCATCATTTAGGTCTGGAGCTAAATATCCTGTGATCCCATCACGAAAGATTTTGACTTTTAAATTTTGATTTCTTACTGTCGCATCATTTGCAGCGAACCGAGATCAGCGATCGCTAAAGCCTCTTGATCTCCTGTATCCAACCACTTGATCTGCACTTGCTCTAACTCTACTTCCGAATCACCAATGATTACAGCGGCTCTCGCATTCGCACTGCTAGCACGTTTGAACTGTTTGTCGAATTTTGCGCCACTGAGATCAAGCTCTACCGTAAATCCGCTTTTGCGAAGAATCTGGGCTATGGATAGTGACTTTGCCTCCGCTTGTTCACCGCGTGAAATCACATAGAAATCGATCGCTGCTGCTTTTTGTTCAGCAACCTGTTGCATCAAAATCACTAAACGCTCTAAACCGATCGCCCAACCGACCGCAGGCACATCCGCACCACCTAACTCCGCAATCAGGCGATCATAGCGTCCGCCGCCACATACTGCCGATTGTGCGCCAAGGAGATTAGACTGAATTTCAAACGCAGTGCGGGTGTAGTAGTCTAAACCGCGTACAAGTCGGGGATTAATCCGATAGGTAATATTCAGATCGGTTAATAGGTTTTGGACTTGCTGAAAATGTTGCTGCGATTCAAGGCTTAAATAATCGAGAATGCTCGGTGCGTCTTGGGAAATTTCTTGGGTGCGCTTGTCTTTGCTATCAAGAATGCGGAGAGGATTGCGGGTGAGGCGATCGCGAGAATCTGCATCAATTTCTTCAATAAAAGGCGTGAAATATTCCACTAGCGCCTCACGGTAGGCAACCCGATCTTCAGCACTGCCAACGGAGTTAATGTCAATTACCAGATCCGTTAAACCCACTGCTTGCAAAAAATCACTGGCGATCGCCATGACTTCCGCATCAGCACGGGCATCGGCGCTGCCAATTACCTCTACGCCTAACTGATGAAATTGACGCTGACGACCTGCTTGAGGACGCTCATAGCGAAACATTGCGCCCTGATACCACAGGCGTTGTACCCCACCTTGAGCAAATAACTTGTTCTCAATATAGGATCGCGCAACTCCCGCCGTACCTTCAGGACGCAATGTTAAAGAGCGATCGCCGCGATCGTTAAAAGTATACATTTCTTTACCGACAATATCGGTGGCTTCACCAATTCCCCGCGCAAATAACTCAGTCGCCTCAAAAGTGGGGGTGCGAATTTCGGTGTAGGCTGCTTGGGTAAGAATTTGTCTAGCGGCGGCTTCTAGCTGTTGCCAGTAATAAATTTCGGGAGCTAGAATATCGCGAGTGCCGCGTGTGACCTGAAGTGAAGTCATGGATACAAGTAACGTCTGTGATGTTATTCCAGAATACAGAATTTTTGGACATGAAAACCGAAAAACTAGGTGTAATTCTTAAATTTTCCTTAAGTCGCAGCGATCGCAAATTCACCACGACATTTTGCGCCGCCATTGGCGATCGCTAGTTCATGGAGCGTAAATTCATCACCAAGTTTTTGCAGAAGATTTTCTAATAAAGCCCGAATCTCTTCATCGGTAGTAGCTATGGGCGCAGGATCAGGCGCGATCGCTTCGAGAAAAATCGGTGACTTCAGACAACTTTGTAAATCTTCGGGACAAAGATCCACATCCATCGTCACTCGAATGGGGTTGAGCAACCGCAATTGATCACCCTTAAGTATTTGACCAATATTAAGGTGAATTGCTTCGGCACATAGGTCAATATTGGTGATCGCTAATCCTTGATATTTTGCTCCCGCACCGATGACAGTGGCTTTGGGGATATCACCACTTAAAATTTGATGACTTTTACCCGCGATCGCAATTTCAATTGTTTCAATATGTTCGACCTGCGATCGGAGCCATAATTTAATGATAGGAATTAATACAGAACTAACAACAGACATGAGTTGAACCTTTTTACCTTTTTGGGTAAACCTTTTTGAGATGATGGCAGTCAAAACCTATAAGTTGATCACCATCGATATTGCCTCAATAAGTATAGTTGCTCATGTTATTCCTCTTCCTTGATCTTAGATAGATGTTTAAAACGGTAGTTAACCATATCGAAACACCTAGTCGCATCGATCCCGATCTTAGCCTTGTTCAAGCTTGCTTGCAAGGCGATTCCCATGCCTTCAAAACGCTGTACCAACGCCATCATCACAAGGTTCGATCAACGCTATTTCAGCTATGTGGCTCCGATGGTTTAGATGATCTGGTGCAGGATGTATTTTTGCGAGCATGGAAAGGGTTAAGTAAATTTCGACAGTCAGCACAATTTTCCACATGGCTTTATCGAATTGCTTTTAATGTGGCAAGCGATCGCCGTAAAGCTTTAGCCAAAATGAGATCGCGCAGTGTCAATGTCGAAGACGAGCAACTCGCTAATCTCGCTGATGATGCGATCGCCCGTGAAGGATATTCGCAAGCGGGATTAAATCAACTGCATTATCAAGATTTAATGCAGCGTGGTTTAGCAAAACTCAGTGACGATCATCGCGCTGTTTTGGTACTGCATGATCTCGAAGAAATTCCCCAAAAGGACATCGCCGAAATTTTGGCTATTCCTGTAGGTACGGTGAAATCACGTTTATTTCATGCGCGTAGTGCGATTAAAAAGTTTTTAGAATCCCAAGGAGTCGAGTTATGAAAGATAAATATTCTCAAGAATCCCATGATTCGCTCGTGGGTTTTCTGAAACAAAACAAAGCGATCGCGCCGCCACCCGCGTCAAATTTCGAGCAGCAGCTATTTGCCGAAATCGCTAAATATCCCCAGCCATCTTCAAAATCCTTACCAAAATTTAGATTACGGCGTTGGCTACCTTGGACTTTGCTAATCCCCGCCGCGATCGCCACGAGTATCACTTTTAACTGGGCAACAAATCGATCGCAGTTACAAGTTGCTACTAATCCGAATCTGGCTCCCATGAGTGAAGCTGACCAAATGGCGATCGAGCAGACCTTAATTAGCAGTTGGAATGTGGCTGATGAAACGCAAGTAAATTCGCAAAATCCCACATCAGATTTGCAAATATTAAGCGAACTGTCTCCTCTTGAATATTAGTAAGGGCAATTCATAAATTGCCCCTAAACCCAAAAAAATCTTAGTTTTTACCAAAAGTATATGTTCAAATCAAAGATATTCCGCTATTGTGCGATCGCTACGTTCGTCGTTGCGACCAGTGGCGCAGTGATATACGCAAACTCTAGCACCACTTCCCAATCTCAAGCCCAAACTCAAGCCCAATCGTCTATCTCTCCTCAACCACAAGTTCAAATTACAAACAAACCCTCGGCACAAGATCTATTACCTGAAACAGAAAAAATTGCCGAGTTACCGATTGATAGTCTTGCTGAACGGGGAAATAATGTAGATATGCCTTCTGGCAGGGTTCTCAAACAGCTAAATCTTTCGCCTGAGCAATTACAAAAACTTAAAACTATTCGCGATCGCCAAATTACGCAAATTCGAGATCTAGGACAACAATCACGGCAAGCAAATAAAGAATTACGCGATTTGCTTGCTGGAACAGAAAGTAGTGATGTGATTCGCTCAAAACATACGCAGGTGTTGAATTTACAACAGGAATTACGCAAACAACATTTCGAGAGGATGCTAGCGATGCGAGAAATTCTCACTCCCCAACAGCGATCGCAGCTAAATGAGATCATGCAGAAGCATCGACCAAATCAAAATAAAAGAGAATGGTTGAAAGAGCGTTTATAAAAAACCGCAGGATTCACAACTCATTTCGGATTGCTATAATAGCCGAAACCAAAATGTGACGACAAAATGGATATTCATGCATTGAGAGAGGACTATCAAAAAGGAGAACTCAGACGTAAAGATCTACAGGATGATCCCTTTAATCAGTTTGAACTATGGTTTCAGCAAGCTTGCAATGCTGAATTATTAGAGCCAAATGCCATGACTTTAGCGACAGTTTCGGAGCAGGGGCAGCCATTTATGAGAACTGTATTATTGAAATATTTTGATCGACAGGGGTTTGTATTTTTCACAAATTATGAAAGTCGCAAGGCAAGTCAAATTGAGTCCAATAACAGAGTTTCGATGTTGTTTACTTGGCTCCCCTTACAGCGTCAAGTCCATATTACAGGAACTGCCGAAAAAGTCTCTACGGCTGAGTCTTTGGCATATTTCTCCTCTCGTCCCAGAGGCAGTCAGCTAGGAGCATGGACTTCCCAACAGAGTTCGATTATTTCTTCACGTCAACTTTTATTAATGCAATTTGAAGAAATTAAGAACAAATTTCTGGATGGAGAGATTCCACTACCATCTTTTTGGGGCGGCTATCGGATTGTTCCTGATAGTTTTGAGTTTTGGCAAGGCTGCACAAACCGTTTACACGATCGCTTTTTATATACTCACCAAGAAGAGCAATGGCAAATTCAAAGACTAGCGCCATGAAGCATTGCCCCAATCAATCCCACTTCAGGATTAAGGACAACGTGAATAGGAATATCTTCTAAAACACCACTGACCCTGCCCTTATTTTTTAAAACCTGCAAAAACTGTTGATCTTGAAGTAATGGCAATATTTTCGGAGCAATGCCTCCCGCAATATACAAACCACCATTCGGAATTAATTTCAAGGCTAAATTACCAATTTCAGCAGCATAGGACTCGACAAATATTTGCATTGTCTGGATTGCTAAGCGATCGCCATTGTTTAACGCTGCATTAGCGATCGCTGCCGCCGCTTCACTATCAGTCTCACCCGCCTCCCATCGCTGCACTTTTTCTGCAATTTCTGGAGACTCAGCGATAGTATGGCGATCGCGCAAAAACTGATAAATCGCCACAATCCCTGTGCCTGAAGCCACCCGCTCGACCGATACGCGATCATGACGCTTGAGCAGATATTGCAATAATTCAATTTCTAGGGCGTTTCTGGGCGCAAAATCTGTATGTCCACCTTCAGTGGCATAGACTTCATAGCGATCGTCATTCCATCCCAAATAGGCTTCACCCAAGCCAGTCCCTGCCCCAATCACCCCAATTGGGGATCGCTCTGCCACTTTGCCCTTTTGTAAGGTACATAAATCTTCAGGTTGCAATCCTAAAACACCATAGCCAACTGCGACAAAATCATTAATCAAGATCACTCGATCAATATGTAGCTCCTCAGCAAGGCGATCGCTATCAAATGACCAACCCAAATTAGTTAATTGCGCCGTTAATTTCGAGTCGCGATCGCGTATTGGTCCTGCAATGCCAAAGCAAGCACCTGATAAGCGCGGCAAATCACCTAAATGTTTTTTGAAATTTGCGATAAATTCACGCAAAACATCGGAAAAATTAGCATAGTCAGCACCAGCAAAACGCTGCTCATACAAAACTGTAAACCCTTCAGGTTTTTTCTCGGCAAGACGTAACAGAGTTTTTGTCCCGCCAATATCACCTGCTAAAACTATTGCCATGAGACCTCTATTTGTTAACTTATCAAAAAACTTAAACACAACAGCGCAAGTCAGTCGTTTAGAATTATTCGCTGCTAGTAATTTTTCATGGTGAATTTAATTAAGAGTTAATCGCTCGATCGCATATCTCGCCGCCGCCGCAACTTGTGGATGAGCATCTTTGATTAGGTAATTTAAAGCCGAGAGACTTTTATCACATTTAAGATGACCAAGAGATTCAGCCAAACGCTGTCTGGTTAGCCAATCCTCGGACTGAGCAAACTTTAAAATTTTATCAACACAACGCAGATCGCCGATTTCACCTAGAGCCGCGATCGCCGCTTGGTGCAGCATCGTTTCTTCACTGTCCAAAGCTCGAATTAGGGCATCGTAAGCCCGCAGATCGCCCAAATTCCCCAATGATACCGCCGCACTAAAACGGACTAACCACTCCGTATCTTCATAAAATGCGCGTAACAAAGGCTCTACAGCGCGATTATCCTGCAAATAGCCCATCGCCCCCGCCGCATCAGCCCGAATTCCATAGTCATTTTCAGTTTCCAGAATTCTTGCAAGTACAGGAAAGCAGTCCTCGGTATGCTTCAAACCTAAAGCAAATACTGCCATTGAGCGAATCTGCAAATTTTCATCATCAATTACCTTCAATATCAATGGCACGGCATCATCGGGGGATAAATCATGCAAAGATACTAAAGCACGCAGGCGATCGCGGGAATTTTCGCTCTCTAACTGTTTGGCAATGCTGGTTAAATCAGTTTTTGGGTTAATAGAAGACATATAGAGATTATCTTAAAAATTTTAGAGTGTAGCAAAAGCTAAAATGCCCCGACTGGATGACTAAACACCAAAACTAGGTATGCTAGAATACAAATGTAGTTCATTATATGTAGCTAACTTAGCAGTATGTGTGCTAGATAGAGGATAGCTTAGGTTAAATCTATGCCCATGTGTTGATTTGATGTGTGAATAGCCTACTGGAGTTTGACACCTCAAATACCTGCCTTGGAATCCTTAGACTGATCTACATAAAACCTAAAATTTACTCTCGTGAGGAGTGCAAAATGAAAAAAGTATCTTTGAATTTGGCTGGTAGCTTGAGTGTATTGGGTGTTATTGGCGCGATCGCCGCAAGCCCAGCCCTTGCCGAAACTCAGACAGGCGTTGCTCAAATGAGCCAAGCCATGAAAAACGATCCCGTTTCTCAGAACGTAACCTCTGTATCTCAACTTAGCGATGTCAAGCCTACTGATTGGGCTTTCACCGCATTGCAGTCCTTAGTAGAGCGTTATGGTTGTATCGCTGGCTACCCTGATCGCACTTTCCGTGGCAAACAAGCAACTAGCCGTTATGAATTCGCTGCTGGTTTGAATGCTTGTTTGGACAAGATCAATGAAATTATCTCCGCAGGTTTGGCTGACAAGGTTGGCAAAGAAGATCTCGCCACATTACAAAAGCTTCAAGAAGAGTTTGCGGCTGAGCTTGCAACCCTTCGTGGTCGTGTAGATGCCCTTGATGCTAAGACCGCTAAGCTTGAAGCTCAACAGTTCTCCACCACCACCAAGTTGTCTGGTGAAGCAATCATGGCTGTCACTGGCGGCAGTGGTAATAATCTTGGCGCTCCTACAAACACTAACGTTTTTGTCACCAGCCGAGTTCGTTTAGACCTCAACACCAGTTTCACAGGCAGTGACCTGTTGAAAACCAGACTAGAAGTTGGTAATGGTTCTGGCTCTGTTCCTGGTGCATTTAGTTCCATCGGTTTTGGTGATACCAATCTCGGCTTTGATACCTACGGACAAGACTACGCAGGTGCTGGCAATGGCTTCACTCTTGCAAAGTTGCGTTATGACTTCAACCTTGGTGATGCCCGTGTATCCGTTGGACCTGTGTTACACGCCTATGATCACATCGACACAAATAGCTATGCTAACAATGAAGCTGCTGACTTCGGATCTACATTTTTCATCAATAATCCATTGCATATCTTGATCAATGGTCAGACTGGCGGTGCAGGTGGCGCGTTTGATTGGAATATTGGTAAGAGTGCTTTCAGTCTCCGTGGTCTTTACTTGGCTGGTAATGGTAATCAGCCTACTGGTGCTGGCGGTGTTAACCGTGGTTTGTTTGGCGATCCCTACCAAGCAACTGCTGAGCTAGAGTTTGCACCAAAAAATTCTGCTGGCGAAAAACCATTTGCTCTCAAACTGTTGTACACCAATGGTTCTGTAAATAACGTAGACATTAACAGTGGTGGTGTGAATGCTGAGTGGGCTTTCTCGAAAAAGATTGCCGTCTTCGGTCGCTTTGGATTTGCTACTCTGGATGATCGTATTGCTGCCACACCAAACGCTAGCCCAAAAACTTGGATGTTTGGACTAGCTTTCCCTGACTTATTTAAGGAAGGCGCTACAGGTGCAGTTGCTGTTGGTCAGCCTTTCATCGAAAGTAATACTGGTAATGCGACTCAAACTAACATTGAAGCTTACTACAGCTTCCCAGTTTCCAGCAACATCAAGATCACTCCTGATGTTCAGTTTATTTTGAATCCTAACAACACATCTGGTAGCACCATTTTTGTTGGTACTTTGAGAACTGTATTCTCGTTCTAATCTCGTAAAAAAAGAGAGGGCGCTTAGCGCCCTCTCTTTTTTATTGGCAAATTTTAGAACATACGCAAAATAACCAAACGTAGGGGCAATTCATGAATTGCCCCTACGTTAAAATAACGATTTATTGGCAAATTATTGAAGCCCAATTAAGGCTTTAGCCATCGGAAAGTAAGTAGCCCAAACTTTAGGATCGGGACGACTAGCCCAATTACTGCGAGAAACGATCAGTTGCAAAATAATCGCAGCATTTTCTTGATTTTGAGCCGTGACTTTAACTGAGACATCAGACACAAGGACATCGCGATCAAATGTCCGTTGCGCCGCCGATCGCGCTAACACCTCAGCCTTACGAGTCATGATCGTAAACCCCTCATCTTTGTTGATCGGTATCCGAATATCAACTTCACGGCGTTCAGCCACTGCCGCACTAGCGATCGCCAATGATATTGCGATTGTAGATATAGAGCAAAGAAGCTGATTTGTCCGCACTGTGAGCGAACTAGCTTCTTTGAGTTTTATCGGAGAAACATGCGAGTTGTTTTTCATAATTGTCATCGCCAGAAACTCACAAAAAAGTTATAGAAAAAATTACGGGAAAATCGTCAAGATATTAGCAAAAATAGTGAAGGATGTGTGCTATTGTCTGCTAACAAATTTGGCTTTAGAGTGTAACTCATTCGAGAGCTTATTTTTCTGCTAATTTTGGTAGCAATACTTAACTTTATCTGTCGTCTATTTGTCGTCATGGAGGCTTTCTAGGGGAGGTTATGTCAAAAGTTCTGATTAGTAGTTTGATCAATGAAATAAACTTGTTGTTGAGCCGCCCAGTAGGATCGGTATCTAAGAAAGCATCTCCAGACGTGATTCATCAAAGGGAGCAGCTAAAACACTTGCGATCGCATCTTGAAAGCCTCACAGATGACTCACATTTGGGTAACTTAGATAAACAATATCAAAGCTTAGTAACAGGCTTACAAGGTCAAAATCAAAGCCAAAATCAAAGCCAAAATCAAAGCCAAAATCAGAATCAGAATCAGAGCAAATCATATAATGTACAGCCCCATGCCCCAATCTCAAAAACGGATAAACTAGAAGTATCTGGCAACTTGTTTGGCGCTGAATTTGAACCGATCATGGAGACTAGCAGTATGACCAGTAGCACGCCTGAACCCAACTCTACCTTTGTCAACGATCGCATGATTGCCACGCTTCAGCAAGCAATTCAGCAGACGTTGCAACAGGTTGTCAAGGATACAGTTCAGCAATCAATTCAGCAAGTAGTTAGCCAAACCCTCGCTGTCGAAAGGGCGCTCATGGTCGGTGAAATTTCTACGAGTTTAAATAAAATTGTTGAAGCTCAACAGCGATCGCAAATAAGTCAGGAATTAATAACTTTAAACCAACAAAAGCAAAAGCTAAATGCTGAAATTTTACAGTTAGAGTCCGATCGTGCGACTTGGATGCAACAGTTTCAAGAATTTCAAGCCTCACAGCAACAATCATTAGATCGATCGCTACAATCGGTTAATAACCATTTAAAAGAACAAATTCAAGGTCAGCTTAGCGATACATTACAGCAGACGATGGCTGGAACTGTCGCCGAAACAGTGAATCAGACTGTCGCTAAAACTCTACAAGATAATTTAGTAAATCTTGCGGGAAATAATCTTGCGGAAATAAATTCCTCAACCGATAGTTCATCTCAAGAAGAAGAATTTGTAAACAAGGTTCAGGAGCAGACTGATCGTTTTTTGCTGCATTTGGACGAAATGTTTAGCTCCACCTTTCGATCGCTAGAAAAAGATATCCAAAGCTATCAAACTTCGATAGAAGCTAAACTTGGTCACATAGAAACCCTTGAACAAAAGGGTGAAGACTTAATTAATGCATTGGTTAATCGCATTAGCCAACAGCCTGAAAAGCCACCTGAAAATCTCTCTAAAAATCAATCTGAAAACCTACCTGAAGTAACATCTCAATCTGAACCAGTCATAGTCCCAGTCAATGTATTACCTGAATTGCCAGATGACATACCTCTTCATTATTTAGAGACTGTCACCGAGCCTGTTGATGAAAATCTCATCAGTTCATTATTGGCTGGCAACGAATTTGGTGAAGTGATTGTCGAATCAAATAGCGAACTGACTGGCGAACCTAATAGTCAACCCCTTGTCGAACCTGCTATAGAAATGGGCGTTGATACAATTATTGATGTTGAAACAATAATTGAGGTTACTCCTACCAATGAAGAACTTTTAGTCACAGATACTCTAGATCTAGACGAAAATCTTGAGCAATCTGATGCCGTGGCTCATTTATTTGATAGTCCCGAAGATGCGATCGCTGTCAATGTTACGGAAATTGAAAGTATATTAGGCGCTCCACCTGAATCTCTATTTGAGGACTCAGTAGATGACATTACGGAATCCAATGATTTCTTAGATGAATTAGAAGCATCTCTAGATGTAGATTCTGTAGCGGGTTTAAACACATCTTTAAGAGCATCTTTAAATCCAGATCTCAGCGAAGATCGACAGATCAATATAGAATCTGGGGACATAGAATCTGGGGACATAGAATCTGGGGACATAGAATCTGGGGACATAGAATCTAGTAGTCTCGATCCAGACTTTGATGTAGATGCAGAAACCCAATTTTTTGAAGATTTTAGTTTACCAAGTTTTGAGAATACAGAGAGTTCTGTAGACTTTCAGGATTCAGAAAGTGATTTACCCTCATTATCTCAAAGTACCCTAGGTGAATCGGAAGAAACAATTGATGATCCTGAACTTTTGCAATGGCTAGAAGAGAGTAGCGATCGCCCACATCCAACTAATATTGCGGAAATATCTGCTGACGAAGATTTGCTGTCATGGTTAGACAGAGACTCTCTCGACATGGCTAAACTGCCAATTACTGACAAATTTACATCGAAGGAAATTGGAATACAATTCGCTGGGGATACCATCTCTGAGTTGGCGACTTTCGATCCTGTCGCAATCCCTTCTTCAGAAACTCATCAAGTTTGCGATCAAGCCAGTGACCAAACTAGCGATCAAGCCATTGATTCGGATGAGTCTCTCATTCTCTTAACCAATCAAGGAATAGATGATTTACCTTTACCTGCATGGGAAGATTCATTGGTTGATGTACTCAATTCCGATTTAGAGCGCCTTGATGCTGGTGGTGATGTTGATCCTTTGATGTCACATAACCTCGATCAATTTATTCGGAATACTCCCTACTCTCTAACTAATTGGGAAACGCAACAATCACAATCTTTACCGACAACTATCGACATATCTGCTCAATCTGCAAATTCTGCCAATAGCGATCGCTTGTCAACTGAGACTTCATCACAACTTACCGCAGAAGAATCTAAAACGTCTCCGATTAAGCCTCCAATTAAAGAACTAAATCCCCCAAATGAACAATCAGAGATTGTAATTGATCTAGATGACTCACAAGCATCTCCTTTTGTGGCTAAGGCGAGTGAAATCCCTGAGATTTTTGACGATCCTGATGCATTATTTGATGCAAGTGATGATATGGATGCAATTTTTGCTGAAGTAATTGCGGAAACAGCCGCTAAATACGCACAAGGTACGCCTTTTGAAACTAATGATGAGCTTGATGAATTGTTTTCGTTATCTAATGAAAACGGAACTCCTAACATCGCTCCTCAAGTAAAGGCTAGTGCAGATACCAGCATAAATACTAATATAAATAGCAGCACAGATATTATTACAAATCCCAGTGCAGATATTAGTGCAAACCCAGATATCGACTTCAATAATGAAAGTGAACTAGATACACTTCTATTTGGATTTGATCCTGTAACAGAAATTGAAAGTAGCTTTAATGATTTTGATAATCTTAAGACTGCCATCAATCCATATAGTCCCATTGATCTGCAAATAACCGCTCAAAAAACTACAGATGATTTTGATACAATGATGCAAGGGCTATCCCCAAGCAATTATGATCAAAAGATTGATCAAAAAATAAATCCATCCGACACGGTTATGCAAGGCTTGTCGGAAATAGATTATGAAGAACTTGATGTTGGTGCAGTCACATTTGAAGATTCAATGACTTTTTCTGAACCAATTGAGTTTATAGAAGAAGAACTAGATACAATTTTGCAAGGCTTTGCTCATCCACAAGTGATAAGTCTTTCTACGCCCGCACAAGTCGCTAGTTTCCCTCCCGCCGATGCATCACGAACATTTTTAGACCCCTTAACAGATGGCGGAGAATTTAATGTCACTCAACAACATAATTGGAACGATGTACTAGAGGAATTAGAGGTAGAGCTATCCCACCCTATTCCACAAAACAAAGACAAGCCTGAAGCGATAGAACTATCAGCCGATGAGTTTTTCGCATCTCTAGAACATGACAGGTTAAATGTTTTTGCGGACAAGCCCGAAAAAGAGCTTCCATTTGTTGAAGCAGCTAATTTATCCGCTAGTTCTCCATCAGGTGATATATCGGATGCGATCGCTGATTTAGATAACCTCAGTAATTTGGTCGATTTTGATAATAATCTCGACGAAGAAGATCTCTTGCTTAATGAATTTGCGGATTCTCAAGGAGAGGAAAGCAATAATCAAGCCAATAACAAAGCCAATAGTGAATGGGATGAACTATTAAATGATTTGGAGTCGTTTAATTTTAATCAACCTTTGCTGGACGATCGCCGTGAACAGTTGGGTTTATCGTCGGTAGCACCGATTACGGACAGTCTCGAAAATGTTTTAGATATTGACTCGCTTGTGATGGAATCTAACAGCGTGCCGCTAATTCCGTCCCCACCTGAAAAAGAGGTCTATAGCCTCGATGACACTTGGATTTTAGGTGTTGATTTTGGTAGCACGGCTCTGAGGGCGAGTTTATTCAATAGTAATAGTGGTCGAGTCTATTCCCTACGTTTTGATGATGCAGAAGAGTTGCCATGTAAGTTAGCTTGGACAGAGAATCACAGCCTCGAAGATCCGATTACCAAAGACATTCGCATTCTATCCAAAAAAACTCATGCCACAGGACTAGAAGAAGGTGAAGTGGCTCTTGTTCACTTTAAACAATTTCTGAAACTTGGCTTGCCCTATCGCGGAGTCAGTACTTGGCAACCGATTGTCCAATGGTCAGATCGTCATCAAGCAAGTCTGCGTTGGCTAATTGCCGCACTTAAGAATTTACTTGAACAAATTCAAACTAGAGCTAATCACCCCCGACTACCTGATGTGGGGATGATTTTACTAAAACTGAGTGGCGTTGTCTTTGGTTATCCTTCCAATTGGTCGGACACATATATTCTCAATGTTAGAGAGGCAATTCTAAAATCAGGGCTAGTTAGCCAAGCTGAACAGGTGACAGCCGTAGAACAGGCACTCGCTCCAGTATTGTCTTTAATTCATGATCATAAACTTCATGATCAAAAAATCTCTCAAGAAATTACCCTCTTCATTGATGCAGGTGCGGTTACAACTAGTCTTTGTTTAACTAAGGGAATTGAGGCAAAAGAAAGCGATCGCTCTAAGCTCCATATTCGTAGTCTTGACTATGCAGGGATTAGTATCAATCAAGATATTATCCTGAAGCTGTTTTATCCCCATTGGCAGTTAATTACTAATCCAAATCGTCATCTTTGTAAGTTTGATCATCTCAATTTGCCAGAAATTGGTGCTACGGCTACACAAGAACGGACGATTTTGCAGCAATATCTCCTGAGTTCAACTATTGGTCAACAAATGTTAGAACTAGCCGATCGCGTCAAGATCACATTTGGTAAAGATATGGATGTGGATTCTTGGAATGAAGAGTTGATGGGACAGCCCATCGTGGTGTTGCGCCGTGAATTGGAAAACTTCATTTTTCAGCCATTTATTCAAAGACTGAATCGAGAACTGAATTCGATTCTTAGTAATGCGGGAATTCTCGGTGAAGATATTCGTCAAGTATTACTGCTCGGTAGTACCATGCATATTCCATCTCTATCGCGTTGGCTAGCCCAAAAGTTACCTAATGCAAGTATTAATCCTTTAGCAACTTCAGTGGTGGCGAGTGGTTTAGCGGTTTCGCCGCGCTATCCAAATTTGCAAGATATTGTACGGCAGCAATATTCTGATTATTTCCTGTTACAAGAGATTTGCCGCCTCAATCTCACCAAGTCGATCAATCCTACGCAGCTACTTCAGCAATTACAGAATCGCGGGGTCAATATCAAGGCTTGTCGCGATCGCATTTTGACGATTTTACAAGGTGATTTGCCAGAAGGTTTATTTCCTTGGCAAGAACCTGAACAGGCGGTGATTTTAGGCGATCCGACTCTTAGCAGTGACTTGTTTGCTGGTCAGTTATTTGAACTGGAAACCGATGGCACATATCAACCAAATGTCACGAAGTTTCAGCAATTACGGGTTTATTTGCAAGCAATTATTAGCAACATGAGTCAGACGCTCAATGAACCGTTAGTTTTTCCTGAGATCAAAAGTCCTTCTGCTACTTGAATGACATTCCTTGCGTAATAACTGGTGCGCGGCGAAGCCGCGCACCAATTACTTTGACATTTCTAGCATTCGTTGCATGGGCTTTAATGCAGCTTGACGCACTTGCTCATCCAAAATAATTTCAGGCGATCGCCTTTTCATCGTCAAATAAACTTTCTCAAGAGTGTTCAAACGCATATAGGGACATTCATTACAGGCGCAGTTACTAGTTGGTGGCGCAGGGATAAATTTTTTCAATGGCGCAGCCTTTTGCATTTGGTGAATTACACCAGATTCTGTAACCACGATAAATTCTTGGCGATCGCTTTTCTGGACATACTTCAACAAGCCCGTAGTCGAACCAATAAAATTAGCATGGCGCAATACATTCGCCTCACATTCAGGATGGGCGATAATATCGGCTTGGGGATAATTTATCTTCAGTTCTACCAATTTACGTTCGGAAAATATTTCATGAACCATACAAGCGCCATCCCAAAGCAATAGCTCCCGTCCAGTTTGTTCGCTGACATAACGTCCCAAATTGCGATCGGGGGCGAAGATAATTGGCTGATCTTTCGGAATTTGATTAACGATCGCCACCGCATTAGAACTAGTACAAATAATATCGCTGAGCGCCTTGATATCTGCTGAACAATTTATGTAGGAAATTACCAAATGATCGGGATGGGCTGCTTTAAATTCGGCAAAGCGATCGGGGGGGCAGCTATCGGCAAGGGAGCAACCTGCATCAAGATCGGGTAGTAATACCAATTTGCTAGGGTTCAGAATTTTGGCTGTCTCCGCCATAAAATGCACACCCAAAAATACGATCGCATCGGCTTGACAATCGGCGGCAGCTTGAGATAGACCAAGGGAATCACCAATGTAGTCTGCTATATCTTGAAGATCGGGATCTTGATAGTAATGTGCCAAAATTACTGCATTCAGTTCCTTTTTAAGATCGGCGATCGCTTTGAATAAATCTAGGGGAATTGCATCATTAGTAATTTGGCGATCGCTTTGATGATTTCCAAACTGATTGGTAATTTGCGTGGCTTTAGGAGCGGTGAGAAACATAGTTTGCCTCACTGAATAGACTAGCTAACAGGTTTATAGTGGAGATTATTGGTTCGACATATTTAATTATAGTAGAAATTACCAAAAATATGTCAGCCCAAGGAAGGAGTTTTATAGTCGTATAACTTCACCCTATAAATTTTTCGTCCAACAAGCCAAAGCGATCGCCTAAAATATCCATTCTTTCAAGAATAAGTGATCGTCAATATGCCAAATAAGGTATATTAGATATAACGAAACAAATTAAAAAAACAAACAAATGATCCAGAATCAATCGCCTGAAGTTATTCAAGGTGGGGCTAATGTATTTGAAGATTTGGGATTTGCTCCTGAAGAGGCTCTTAATCTCAAAATTCGGGCTGACTTGATGTTGAATATTAAGCGGTTTATTCAGTCTCAAGGATGGACACAAAAGCAAGCTGCTTTGTTTTTTGGTGAAACTCAACCTCGGATTAGCGATTTAATCAATGGTGATATTGAGCGGTTTAGTATTGATAAGTTGGTGATGATGTTGGTGCGTGCGGGTATGGATGTAAGATTTGAGGTAAATTAACTCAGGATGATTGTTGTATCATAGTGAATAGGAACTATGTAAAAGTTTCTAAATCAAGACAAGAATCAATATATTGTAATTCTTCAATAATAAGAGGTTTAAACTATGACTGAATTACTTGAACGTGTGATTGAGCAATTAAAAGTACTTCCTGCGGATGAACAAGATGCGATCGCTACTCGGTTTCTTGCACAAATAGAAGATGAGCGAGTTTGGAAAGCTAGTTTTTTGAAGACAACTAATGATCAATGGGATAACCTAGCTGCTATGGTACGCCAAGAAATCACTGCTGGAGAATTTTCACCATTAGAAAGTTTATTTCCTTCTAATTCCAATAATTACTAGTTCTATAAACGCTTTAGAAGTTCGTCATACTCTGCATGGGAACCAATCCAAAACCAATAAATATGATCATTCTCTAGCAAGCCAAGAACTCGATAATTGAGTCCTACTCTTGCTGAATAGATTGGCTGATTCTGGCTAACTAGTTTAAACTGGAGGCTTCCTTGATATGGATCTGATTGCCAAATTTCATAAGCCTTGATTACTTGTTTCTGTATTGCTTCTGGCAGTTGATCTAGTTCTTGACGAAATTTCTTGGTAATACTAGATTTCATAACTTATCCTAAAAAAACCTCTTAACAAATTCCATCAAGCAAATTTGCCCCTGATGCAGAAAAGATTTTCCTTCTTGAAGTTGGCTTGTATACATAGTATTGTATCTACTTACATCACTTCTATGATTGTTGGTTAAAAACCAAGAGCATCTCCATCTGTTTTTTGAGGTTGCTCAATATCAAATTTTTTAAATGTGTTCTCAGGCTTTTCTCCATTTGAATCAAGAAAAGTCTTAATATTAGGCTTTAACTCAGATAGAAAACTTGTAAGATGAGAAAGTTCGATAAATGAGATCCTATCAGTTGATGGAAATCTATTATCTTTGGTCAGCTTGTAGCAAATGTTTTGTTCACACATATCTTTAAGCAATGGAACACCTTCAAAGTCATAAGGCATTTCAAACAAAAACGAATTTTCGTTGGAATATAAATTCTCTTCTAAGATAGACAGACGAAAATCTTGATTTCCCATCACTTCAGTCAGCCTACCAACGAAATCAGGCTTCTCTGATGCTGGGATGTAAAAGTTACTTCTAAACTCAGTATCCTCAGGATCATCATAAGCATAATTAGTCTCATACCAAAAAAGTGTAACTTGGTGTCCATTCCATATTTTTTCATGAATAGATAGAGCAAGTTCTGAATGTTGTTGCACAACGTAAATAGCAACTTTTGGACGTTTAGAATCAGTTTTAGGAATAATCGTTGCGTATTGTTTACGATATCGAACCTCGTATAAATCCTTTAAACCAAGTTCATCTAAAATCGCAATTACCGTCTCAATAGTCGGTATACCAGAAGAATTAATTCCTGTATTTTCTGCGGAAGATAACTCTTCCTGATGGAGCAAATCACTGATACCCAATAAAGACTGAAGTTGCTTGATATCCCAAGCGATCTTTTGAGTACCATCATCAAGCGTTAGTAGCTCAACATTTAAAGGCTGTCTGTTCACGATTCTCATATACCCAAACACACTAATTTGGCTGCTTGGATTCATCCTAACACACTAATTTGGCTTTTTGTGTAAATTTGGCAAAAAATTTTTTAGGTGATAAAAAGTCCTCTATATCATTTGCGATCGCCCCGAAATTTACACTTGACTAACAACTGGCACTCTCAACTTAACCAAAGACTTTTGCAACACACTCGGCTTAACACTCAACCAAACCTGATTGCGATCATCCTCAGTATAGCCAACCACCACCGCCCCCACAGGTGAACCAATCTCAGGATACATTTCTGGAATCATCGCCCCACTATCCAAAAAATCTGGAATCTGGATAATTCCCTTAACATTCTCATCCCCAATATCAACAAACACCCCAAAAGGCGCATGAAATTCCACTTTCCCGTAAATTAACTTCCCAAGCTGATACTTAGTTTTAACTTGACTCCAAAATTGACTATTCATTAGCTACTCTCGCTTTAACACTCTAGGAAACTGGTTTAAAGTTGGAAATAAATTATAGTGCTGCAATCGGGACTATTTGACGCAATATATCGCCTAAATTTCTTTTTGCTTCCATCAACTCATAGGCATAATGCAACCGCAAAAAATAACCATCCGACAACCCAAAATAGCGACATAGACGCAAATCCACATCCGCAGTCATCGGAGCCTTACCTTGAATAATTTGCTGAATAATCAAATATGGCAACCGCAAACTATCAGCCAAACTATTTACACTAATATCTAACTCTTCTAAAAACTCATATTGCAAGATTTCGCCAACATGAGGATTACGCAGTAAAGTGTTTTCCATTGCCTTTGCTCCTAATGATAATCAACAATCTCAACAAGCATTTCCATTTTGCCAAACAAAACATAGTCGCCACTGCTTCGTAATGCGAATACTGTATTGTCCGAGGCGATCGCCAACCAGTGTTTCTAGATGATTAGCAGTTGGTACGCGGAGATCTTCTAGATTAGCGGACACATCAAGTTGACGTAATTTGCGTAAAGCCCTTTCCTGTATATCTGATGGTAACTTACGCGATCGCACACCTTGCCAAATCTTCTCGGTTTCTTTACAGCCAAACGAAATAATCATTAAAATATTCGCATGTAATTCTTTTGATTTTACTACCCTATTTGCTACTTACTTATCATGCGACAGCTTGACAACCATTACTAGCGATCGCCTACAACCATTGTCTCAGCGAGTTAGACTAGATATTGTTTGCCGACTAATCCTGATGTCATACAGTGAATTTAAGACGATCGCACAAGTACAGGAAAAATTTGGCTTGACGGTGAAAGAATCGGAAAATTTGTTTGTGGATATTCAGCCCTTAGCGATTAGTGATTATCTGCAACAAACCTTCAAACGAAATCTTTCCATTGCCAATGCCATCAATACCGAAAAAGCACGATCGGAATTGCTGATTGCGCCGATCCTGCTAGAAATTCGACAAATATTCGATCAAAAGGTCGGCTTTTTCTCAGGTACAGAATTTAACGTTGATGTAGAATCTGGCTTAAATGGATTTTGTGATTTTCTCTTGACTGCCTCCAGTGAAATCTATGAAATATCTTGCCCAGTAATTACCCTTGTCGAAGCGAAAAACGAAAATATTAAAGGAGGATTAGGACAATGTATCGCGGAAATGGTCGCCGCCCAACGTTTTAATGCCAGAAGTGACAACAGCCTCCCTATTTATGGTGTTGTGACGACAGGCATGATTTGGAAATTTTTGCGCCTCGAAGATAAAATTCTCTGGATTGATCAAGAAGATTACTTCATCAAAGAAATTGGTAAATTACTCGGTATTTTATCTAACCCTTTCCAATCCTACTTTTCATGAGGAATCGGTAACTCGATAGGCGATCTAATGCTGCGCTCGCAATGTAAAGAAATCATAGCTTGAAACTTTTACTATAAATTTTTCGTCATATGTCCTTTATACGAACTTGACTACAGATATATGAAAAGATACATACAAACCTTGAGCGTCAAGCTAGAAAATTCACAACTTGCCAATTTATTGAGTCAAAAAGTTCGACATTATTGGAAATTTGCGATCGCCTCCCTAATATCTCTATCAATAGCGGTCACGCTCAATCCTTTTGTGGCTAATGCGTTTGATTTTTCTGACCTGTTTCGAGTCTTACCTTCGGCCATCCAAATATTTCAGCTTTCTAATCTTGGTGATAATGATGAAGTGGCTCTCGGTAAGCAAATCGATGGTCAAATTCAGCAAGAAGTCAGAATTAGTCAAGATCGTAACGCAAATGCATTGGTGCGGCGGTTAGGACAAATATTAGTGCCAACTAGCGATCGCCCCAATATTCCTTACACATTTCGCGTGGTTGATGATAAAAATCTCAATGCCTTTGCCACGATGGGTGGCTTTGTATACATTAATACTGGTACTATCGCCGCCGCCGACAATGTGGCGCAGTTAGCCAGTGTAATTGGTCACGAAATGGGACATATTGCGGGTCGTCATGCTTTGGAGCAGATGAAACAAATGGCGATCGCCCAAGGTATCGCCACGATCGCAGGTGTTGCTGATGATCGCTTAGTTGGTATCGGTGTCAATCTTGCCCTACGGTTACCGAATAGCCGTGAAGCCGAATTTGACGCTGATCGCCGAGGTCTGCTAAATATTACCAAGTCAGGGTTTGCGGCAAGAGCCATGCCAGCATTTATGCAAAAGTTGGCTAGTGCTGGTGGTGGTAATGCTCCTGCATTTTTGAGTAGTCATCCCGCCACAGGCGATCGCATTAATGCCCTAAATCAAACTATTAGAGCCAATAACCTCAATTCTTCAGGCGGCTTAAATGATGGTGAATACCAAAGGATTTGGCGATCGCGCTTTCGTTAAATATAATTACTCCGCCAAGGAATAGCGATGCGCGGCTTTGCCGCGCATCGCTATTTAATTGCATCAAAAAATAGCTTGACATTAAACACCTAGCTAAGCTAGGATAATGTGCTTATGTCTTGAATCAAAACTAGACATATACTCCGCCCACTAAAACTGCAGTCATTAGTGCATGAATAAGCCTACTCTTGTTACTC
>JBILGV010000135.1:0-10763 GCA_044350865.1 Pseudanabaena sp.
ATTTTCTTTGTGATTTTATAAATAAAGTAGTGATTTATCGTTTATTTATTGAGAATGAAATCATTTAGAAGTTTTTTGATGCATTAAAATGGCTGAAACCCTTATTTCTTCTAGGTTGAGCAATTACCAAAATAGTAGTTATTAGCAAGACTTCTATTTTAATCAATCATCAAGTTTTTTAGAGCAATTAGATACCAAATTCGTCTCAAAGATTGATCGCTGAAAACTTAATCTCAATCTTCTGATTGAGAGCGCCAGCAATTTTCTGTAACGTTGACAGTGAAGGCAAATCATAATCAGCATCCTCAAGCAAGAGCGATCGCTGAATAAGTACGCTGATAAATTTTGATCTGGCGCTTGCGATCGCGATTACTACTGCTCATACTTTAATGACTATTTCGTGATACTTCATATTTAGCCTATTCTATATCTTACCTCGACCATAAATCCTCCCTATGCAAAATTTACGAAATTCCCTATTTGTAGCCTTTGGCGGTGTACTCATGGGACTAACTCCTGATCCATTTAGTCAATGGTGGCTAGCATGGATTGCATTGATTCCCCTGTGGATGCTGACTCAAAAGCTCAATCTCAAACAGGCGATCGCTATGGGGGCAGTATGGGGATTTTGTTATCATGGCATGGCGCTATTTTGGATTACGACTGTACATCCGATGGAATGGATGGGTGTGCCTTGGTGGACAAGCTTTTGGATTGCGACATTAATTTGGTTGCTGATTACGGCATGGGGCGCGGTATTGTCGGGCTTATGGGCGGGGGGGATGTCGCTATTAACCCAGAAGTTAAATATAACTAGTCGGGTGATCATCGCTTGTGCAATGTTTAGTGGTTTAGAGATAGTCTGGAGTTGGGGACCACTTTACTGGACGGCGCTAGGCTATACCCAGAGTCCTCATAATTTACTGCTTTTGCAAATTAGTCGGATTTCTGGACAGCAGACTGTGACTGCGGCGATTGTAGCGATTAATGGATTATTAGCAGAAGTTTTACTACATAAAAGTTGGCAAGAAAGAAGAACCTATGCGATCGCTGCTATTTCTCTGTTATCGGCAATGGCAATCTATGGTGCGTGGGAAATGCAAGGCGATCGCATGGCAAGTGGGAATGGACAATCGATTCGCGCAGGTATCATTCAAGGAAATTTTCCCAACTCTCTGAGCGTGAAACCGAGAGGATGGGAAATTGCGGTGGACAACTATACCAAAGGCTATGAAAAATTAGCTCAATCAGGAGCCGAGATGATAGTCACACCTGAAACCGCGATTTCTTTTCCCTATCCCAATTACGATGCGAGACGCGAGCCGTTCGATCTCGCCGTCAAAAAATATCGCGTTCCCGTGTGGTTAGGCGGTTTCGGCAAAACCCGCAATCCCAATACAGAAGATCCCAATAACTACACCAATAGCCTGTTTTTGATCGATGGTTCTGATAAGATTTTGGGACAGTACGATAAAGTTCGCCTTGTCCCTGTGGGAGAATATATTCCCTTTAAACCAATTTTAGGAAGTCTGATTAGACGCTTATCACCTTTGCGTGGTGAAGTTGATGCTGGTTCCAGTGAGCAACTTGTCGATACACCTTGGGGACGTTTTATCGTTGGTATTTGCTATGAATCCGCCTATCCCGCCACATTCCGTTTCCAAACTGCCGCAGGTGGTCGCTTAATTCTATCTGCTTCCAATAATTCCCATTTCGCATCCTATATGTCCGCGCAGCATCATGCTCAAGATGTGGCAAGGGCGATCGAAAGCGATCGCTGGGCGGTAAGAGCTACGAATACAGGTTATTCAGGCTTTGTCGATCCGAATGGGCGGACAATTTGGCTCTCGGATGTGAACACATATGAAACCCATCTGGAAACCGTTTATTTAAGGGATACGAAGACTCTGTATGTATTATGGGGCGATTGGCTCACGCCTCTGCTTTGTATAGGAAGTATCTCTATTTACACCAAGCATTATTTGGGTAATAAGTAGATGATCGAATTATGAGAAAGGCTTTTCTCAAAGCTAAAAATCGCTGATTAGACATTTCGCAATAGCTAACTTTGGACGTTACGATGACAAATATTAATTCTGCAAATTTATGCCATGTCTTTGTCTATGGCACTCTCAAACCCGATCAAGCTAATTTTGAGAAATATTGCGCTGGTAAAGTAATCGCTATGCAACAGGCGATCGCCTATGGTGAATTATTTGTATTGCCGATGGGTTATCCTGCGATGATTGTAGGGAATTCTCCAGTTTACGGATATTTGCTTTCGTTTAAAGATGATAGTATTTTAGAATCACTTGACGAATTAGAAGATTATCAAAGCGATCGCGCCTTTTCTGAGAACTTATACAACCGTCAATCAATAGAAGTATTTGAGAACAAAAGCATATCTTTGGGAATAGCGTGGGCGTACTTTATGACTTTAGAGCAAGTAACTAGATTTGACGGCATTCCTCAACCCAATGGATTATTCTCAACTTCTCTAACATGAATTACCTCTACTTACATGGCTTTGCTTCTAGTCCGCAGTCTACCAAAGCTAGATATATGCAAAAAAAGTTTGCTGAACTAGGATTAGCTTTGGATATCCCCGATCTTAATCTCACTGACTTTTCCACAGTGACACTTTCCGAGCAGCTTGCTTATCTAAATCTCACTTATCTGAGTAATGATGAGCCAATGGTTGTGATTGGTTCTAGCCTCGGTGGATTTTTGGCGATCCAACTTGCCGCTCAAAATCCGTTGGTCGAAAAAATCGTGCTATTAGCCCCAGCTTTTGGCTTTAGTCAGAGGATAGCCAAGGCTTTAGGAGCAGAAAATGTGGCGAAATGGCAAGCTGATGGTAGCCGCGAGTTTTACCATTACGGATTGAAACGCAATGTAAATTTACAATTTCGATTTTTTGTCGATGCTCAAAATTATTCTGAAGAAAACTTAACGCGATCGCTACCAATGCTGATCTTTCATGGTGTACATGATGATGTTGTCCCTGCTGCTCTCAGTGAAGAGGTTGCCAAAAAGCGATCGCAAGTTACTTTAAAGTTACTAGATGATGATCACGCCCTTGGCAATGATCTCGACAGTATTTGGGAAGACATAAAGAATTTTTTAGGGATTTTTTAGCCATTTTTCCATAATCACAAGAAATATTTAAAAATGTTTCTTTCATCCCATCTTGCACCAATACTTTGTGATCATGCCAAAGGGTAGTTACGAATGATACAAAATATCCGCTAGGATTTTAAAACCAGCAGTCGCAGATTAAAACGCATATCCAAAAGGTTAAGTTTGCAAATTTCAATTCATTAAAGCAATTCATTAAAGTTAAAAAGGTTTTAAAACCGTTGAAAAACATCATCAAAACTCTGCGAGCCGACTTCGCAATCATCTTTGAACGTGACCCTGCGGCGCGTAACTGGCTAGAGGTGCTGCTCTGCTACCCTGGACTTCATGCGATCGCCTTATATCGATTTGCCCATTGGCTAAATACGCTCAAGCTGCCGATCATTCCCCGCATGATCTCCCAATTCGCGAGATTTTTAACGGGCATCGAAATTCATCCTGGGGCAAGGATTGGCAAGGGTGCATTTATTGATCATGGTATGGGCGTAGTCATTGGTGAAACCGCGATCATTGGTGAATATGTGTTGATCTATCAAGGTGTAACCCTTGGCGGTACGGGTAAAGAATCAGGTAAGCGTCATCCCACCCTTGGCGATCACGTGGTGATTGGTGCTGGAGCCAAGGTCTTGGGTAACATTGAAATTGGCAGCAACTCACGAATTGGCGCTGGATCGGTTGTACTTAAATGCGTTCCTCCCGATTGCACTGTAGTTGGCATTCCTGGGAGAATTGTGCATCGTCATGGTGTCAAAGTATCGGCTCTCGATCATTTTCAGGTTCCTGATCCAGAGGGAGATGTGATCCGATCGCTAATTAGTCGTGTAGAGCAGCTAGAAAGAAATGCGGAATCCCATGCTTTACATCCGATCAATAGCTATCTGATTGATTCAGAATTACTGAAATATGTGCGTCCTCGTCATCTCACACCCGCCGATCATTCGGAGAGGGATCTCGCTCGCGATTATGAAGGATTTTCTGAAGGTGGTGGTATTTAATAAAAAAGCTCGCGTTGCGAGCTTTTTTATTACTATGGAAAAGGACTATTAGCCTAAAGTGCATGAATCGTAATTTTTGGATTATCGCTCTTATTTCTTTTACTAACTCCTTGAGTTTTACGATTCTTATCCCTGTTTTGTATCTTTATGGTAGACAGTTCAAACTTGATGATTTCCAAACCAGTCTATTGTTTGCGATTTACTCAGTTTCTCAATTTTTTGCCACACCGATTATTGGTAAACTGAGCGATCGCGTTGGACGCAAACCACTATTAATCATCAGTTTAGCGGGAACCGTGATCGCCAACTTGATGGCAGGGACAGCCGCAACCCCTGCGATCTTCTTTTTAGCAAGATTTTTAGATGGGATTACGGGCGGCAATGCTTCCGTGGCTCAAGCGGTGATTTCCGATGTGACCACCCGTGAAACTCGTGCTAAGGCTTTTGGTATAAATGGAGCCGCGTTTGGTTTAGGTTTTATTCTTGGTCCAGCCATTAGCTTGTTGGCTCAAAAGGCAGCTAAATCAACCCCTTTGGGTGAATCCTTTGGTGCTTCTTTTTTAGTGGCAGGTGTAATCGCGGCGATCGCGCTGTTTATTACCATCTTCTTTTTGCCAGAAACCCTCAAAGAAAAATCTCCCCAAGCCCAAAATATCTTTGACCTTGGTTTAGACAAATTGATTACAGGGCTATTCATGCCCAGAATTGGTATTTTGTTGATGATTAACTTTTTCACGGGGTTAACATTTACGCTATTTACCTTTGCCTTTCAGCCATACTTTACCGTCGTTCTCAAACAAAATAGTGAAGCGCTGACGCTGATGTTCTTGCTGTTTGGGGTTTTGGGGGTAATTATGCAGACCTTGGGCATTAGTCAAATGACCAAACGTCTGCAATTAGTGCAGATTCTATTTTTGGGATTATTGATTCGCAGTCTTTCTTTTGTAATGATGCCAATCTGGGAAAATGTCACTTATTTTGTCGCGGTTTGCGTGTTTTTCTCATTGCTCAACTCAGTTGTGCAGCCCATGATTAGCGCCTTGATTTCGCTGAATGCCAGTCCTGATGAGCAGGGGACGATATTGGGAATAAATTCATCCTATTTGAGCATATCTAACGCTTTCGGTCCAATCATTGCTGGCTTAATCGTCAATCAGGCTCATCCGCAATCCTATGGTTATCCACTCTATTTAGCGGGAATCTGTACATTTCTAGTTTTGATCTGGGCGATCGTCAAAAGTCCCAGTTACACAGTGAAAACTCAATGATATGCATTACGGAAAAATCAAAACAGCAAAGTCAAAATCGTCTAAAATTTACTTTGTTTCTGCTGCTTCAAAGTTATGAAGTAGTTTGTTGGAATTCATGAAATTTAATCAACAGATTATGAAGTTATGGCGATCTTTAGTGGTTGCCTGTAAGGATGAAAGCTTTTTGAAAGCGATCTCCAAAATCGAAAATATTGTTTCTAAGATCCTAGCGATCGCCCTTATCTTCGTTATATTTGCAGCACTCTTTGACTTGATCAAACTTTTAACTTATGACTTGTTTTACACCGAACCCAGAGGATCTTTTACAGCGCCATTGCTGAAAATATTTGGCATGTTTCTCAATGTGTTGATTGCCTTGGAACTTATGGAAAATGTGACCGCTTACCTGCGACAACATGTAGTTCAGTTAGAATTAGTGATTATTACGGCATTGACGGCTGTTGCTCGTAAAATTGTTATCTTTGACAGCAAATCGGAGGGAGATTTGTCAGGATTAGCGATCGCCGTTCTTTCTCTTTCTATCAGTTACTGGATCGTTCGTAGTCAAAACAATGCTCGTAAGCATTAACCTATGCAATTAAAACGGTCTGATGCTAAAATCATAATTGATAAATATTGACAAATCTTTAGACCATCAAAACTTTACCTACAAAGATATATGACACAATCATTAAGTAATTTTCTAGGCAGTCTTGTCGCAGGTGGAGTCGTTCTCGGCTTAATCCTCGTAGCTTTACTTATCGTTAGCCAAAAAGACAAAATCGTGCGTCGCGGTTAATCGCAGCTTGCCGTTTATGTTTGATTTTAGAAAAGGGATGTAGCACAAAGCGCTGCGTCCCTTTTTTAGTTGTGTTGTACTATTGTAATAAGATCAAAATCGAAATGCTAAGGCTTAGTTAACTTTCGTTATATTTCGCGGCAAACATACAGGTCAAACATACAGGTATTTAGGAGAAAAATAGAACCATGATCAACATCGGTGGCAACCCGCTAATGATTCTTTTGGCAATCGTTGCCGCTTTAGGAGGCGTTGGTTTATATTTTGTACGCAACTTCCGTCCTGAATTAGCTCGCGATCACGACATCTTTTTCTCAGCGATCGCCTTAGTGTATGGAATTATTCTGCTAGCTTTTAATTTTCGGATGGAAATTACCACGCAACTAGCTCAAGTCCTTGTCGTCGGCTTTGCAGGTTGGTTTGCGGTTGAGTCTTTAGTATTGCGTCAAGCCCTTGCCAATCAAGCGCGGAGAGCGCCATCTAGTCCCCTTGTCGATGACGAAGATCCGATTGGCTCAGATTATCGTGTAGAAATTGATCCCACTCGTGAAATTGCTCCTCGCCGCGATCGTGATCAATCACGTCGGGTACGCGGGGCGATCGCTAACAGTGCTGAAGCAAGTGAACTACGCGGAGACACCACTGATGAAAGGCGATCGCGCCGCCCCAAGCGTAATACTGGGGGCATTAGTGGTGGAAATACTGGGGGCAGTGACTCCGTGATTGATATTGACGAGAGTGATATTCGTCCTGTTAATCCTAAACGTCGTCCACGTCCTAGCGATGATGGGGGAAATAGTAGTAATAGCGATCGCCCTAGAAATCGTAATAATGAATCTGATAATTTTGGTAACAGTGAGCCGACAGCTTCATCTGGTCGCAGACGCAGACCATCAAGCCGTCCATCTAGTTACTCCAACAATGAAGTTCCAGATTCTGAAGATTTTTAGAATAAAAAAATAAAAACAAATTATTTGTGATTCCTAGAAAATCTTTACAAGAGTCATTGAAATTGATTTAAGCTATAGGTTGCGTAGGGTGAAAACAAATTAGTCTGTTCTCAAGCCTTGCTGTTTTATTTGATCAACCATCACTTGGGCTTTCGATCAACTGTGAGTTATTGCGTTAATCCAACCTGTGCTAATCCGAATAACGAACCATTTGCTATTAGTTGTGCAACCTGTGGTTCTAATTTAAAGCTGCGAAATCGTTATCGTGCGAGTCGTCCCCTAGGGAAAGGCGGCTTTGGGGCAACTTTTCTGGCTGCCGATGAGGGGCTTCCTGGCTTTCCGTCCTGTGTCGTTAAACAGTTGCGCCCCAACACCCAATCGCCAAGCGTCATGAAAATGGCAAGAGAATTATTTGAGCGGGAAGCTTTTACCCTTGGCAAGATTGGTAGTCACCCTCAGATTCCACGCTTGTTAGACTATTTTGAAGAAGACAGCAATTTTTATTTAGTTCAGGAATTTGTCGATGGGGAAACTTTAAAGCAAGAATTTGAGCGCCGTGGTGCTTTTAGTGAGATTGATGTTCGGAAGATTCTCACAGAAATATTTCCTGCCCTTGGCTTTATGCATGAAAACGGGGTAATCCATCGTGATATCAAGCCTGCAAATATCATGCGCCGTAAACAAGACGGTCAATTGGTATTGATCGATTTTGGTGCGGTTTCGAGTCAAATCAACAAGCCCTCGGCTGAAGATGATCCAACTGGTTTGCTAACTAATTTTGCGATCGGGACTCCAGGCTTTGCACCTCCAGAACAGATGGCGATGCGTCCTGTTTATTCCAGCGATCTGTATGCCACTGCGATGACTTGTTTGTATTTAATGACAGGGCGATCGCCAAAGGACTTACCCCATGATCCCTATACTGGTGAAATTAATTGGAAATCACAAGTTAAACTTAGCGATCGCCTCAGAGTTGTATTTGAGAAACTACTTCAGCAATCGGTAGCATTGCGATTTCGTTCCGCCGATGAAGCCTTACGCGCTTTGGAGTCAGGTGGTCAATCCAATGAACCACAGAGAAATATTGATAGTAGAGACTACACTCCATCCCAAAATTCTTATCTACCGCCGCCACCATCACCAACATCGCGATCGGGCAGTACTCAGATTCCCTCACGAATTCAGGGTTCAAAGTATGTCTCCACTCAGGGTTCCCAATTTGATGGCGGTATGATGACATCGGGGACTACTCGCTCTGGTAATGGTCGGAATGGCAACGGAGAACTCAAAGGTGGGCGCAGAGTTATCGTCGAATATAGTCAAGGCAAGCGCAATTTTGCTAACCAAGATTATGCTAAGGCCATATTTAGTAGTGCATCTCTGACAGGGATTGTGATGAGCCGTTCGAGGCTAGTGGAAGCGGACTTTTCCCACAGTGATTTAACTGGAGCAAGCTTTCAAGGCGCAAATTTATCGCAAGCAAAACTGAATGGGGCAAATTTGCGTGAAGCCAAGATGCAACGAGCGATCCTGATTAAAACTGATTTGGGCGGCGCTTCGATGATGATGTGTGATTTACGCGAAGCTAATCTTCAGTCAGCCTACATGAGTAAAGCGGATTTATCAGGGGCAAATTTAAGTGGTGCTAATTTAAAAGGAGCCTATTTAAGCCAAGCAAATTTAAATGGGACAAATCTTTGTGGCGCAGATTTAAAAGGCGCTAAGATTTCCGATGAGCAGTTATCTCAAGCCAAAACGAATTGGGGTACGATTCGCCCTGATGGTGGTAAGCGCTTATTCTAATCAGAGAAATGTGTAAAGCTCTGCAAATCAGTTCTTTGCAAGCAGTTCTTTGGCACACAGATTATTTGGCACACAGGCTATATATACGGAATATACGGACTTAAATTTTGTGAGACTTCCTGATCATCAACTTGTTTCATTATTCACTGACCGATTGGGAGTTGATAGTGCGATCGCTTTCGATCTCCTCAATTCTCAATTGCAAGGGCAGGATTTGCAAGGACGAATAGCGCATAGCCTCAGTCCTGATAGCCTTTCACCCGCTTGTGTGGTTTATCCAAAGACGATCGCTGAATTGTCTGAGGCGATCGCTTTAGCTCACCAACATCGATTGCGGGTACTACCCTGTGGTAATGCGACAAAGCTAGATTGGGGCGGAATGGTAAGTCGTGCTGATGTTGTCATTAGTACATCTCGGCTCAATCACATAATTGAACATTGTGTCGGTGATCTCACGGTCACGGTTGAGGCTGGGGTCAAGTATCAGGATTTGCAAGCCGTCTTGGCAAAGCAAGGACAATTTTTAGCGATCGATCCACCTTATAGTGCTGGGGCAACGATTGGCGGTATTTTAGCGACAGGTAGCGCGGGTTCCTTGCGACATCGTTACAACAGTGTGCGCGATATGTGTCTGGGGATTGAGTTCGTGCGTTCCGATGGTGAACTCGTGAAGGCGGGTGGGCGCGTGGTCAAAAACGTGGCTGGCTATGACTTGATGAAATTACTAACGGGTTCCTTCGGCACATTGGGTGTTGTTGCAAGTGTAACCTTTCGGTTATATCCTTTGCCTGAATATACGCAAATTGTGGTAATGACAGGTACTACCGAGGCGATCGCGCAAGCTCAACAAAAAATTAGTACTTCTGTACTTACACCCGTAACCTTTGATTTGTTATCAGGCTCAGCTATTTCTAATTTCGGATTTGGGGAGGGATTTGCGGAAAATATTGGCTTAGCGATGCAATTTTCTAGCCTCAAGCCTAGCGTGATTGAACAGTGCGATCGCGTCGCCAAGCTTGCTCAAGAATTAAATTTGCAAGTGCAAGTTATTAAGGAAGTTGATGAACTTTGGCAACTGTTAGAGTTGCGAATGTGGCAAGAGGATTTGCGTAATATTCCAGAATCCGCCGCAAATAATCATGTTGTATGTAAATTGGGCGTATTGCCATCGGCTGCGGTGTTAATGATTAAACAATGCGAACAGATTTTTAACAATCAATCTCATTATCTGCAAATTCATTTGGGTAGCGGGTTAGGGGTGTTAAGAGTGGAAAATGATGCTGACAATCAGCAATATTTAGCAGCGATCGCGGAGCAGATTGCCAAAATAAGATTGATTGCTGAATCTCATGGAGGATTTTTGACAATTCTGGAATCTCCCCATGAATTGAAGTTTAATCAAAATGTTTGGGGTTACACAGGAAATGCTGGCGATCTCATGCATAAACTTCAAACTCAATTTGATCCTAGAGGTTTATTAAGCCCAGATCGCTTTGGTATAATCTGAAAAAATCTAACAAAAGTAATCTGTCAAAAGCGATGGTGACAATACCTTTTGAATACCGCCAACTACCGACTGCGGAAGACTTGCCAGATTCCGATGAAACACCTGTGGATAATGAAATCCAAAACGACATTCCGAATATGCTCCTAAATCTGTTGCGATCCATTTGGAGCGATCGCCAAGATTGGTTTTTGGGGATTGATATGTGCTACTACTACGAAGCGAATATTCAGGAACCCAAGAAATCTAAGGCAATTGTACCCGATGGATTTTTAGCGATCGGTGTACCGCGCCTCAAGGATGAAGGCGGAAGATTGAGCTATG
>JBILGV010000136.1:0-10740 GCA_044350865.1 Pseudanabaena sp.
TATAGATCGGATTAGCAATTTGAATACCACCTCTAGAATCGCGGTTACATAAGCCCAAATCTAGCACATAGCGCAGGTCATCTTCGACAATATTAGGTAACTCTTGTCCCGACAATATTGGCTGAATAATGGCCCTCACCCGATCTTCTCTTAATCTTTCCGCAAGACTATCTAAATGGGTATCTTGTCGCTTAATCAGGATTTCTTTGGCTTCATTGATTAACTCAACCGTAATTGGAATCGTGGGATCATCGGCTATATATTCGGTGATTTCCTTAGCGATCGCATTGACTAGCCAAGGTTGACCTTGGGTTAAATGGAAGGCTAAATTAACGGCTTCTTCTGTAAATATTTGTCCTGTGGCTTCAGTATGTTGGTTATATAGCCTTTTGACTTCTCCTAAGTTGAAATTGCGTAAGGTGAAAGATTGCACTTTGATATTAAATGGACTCGAAGTATTTAGGCGATCGCTGCCTCCTGCGGCATATTTATAATCTCTGACATCACGCATCCCTACTAGTCCCACTGATTGCGGAAAGCCTTTAGGACGGCGAGGAAACCCATCGCGTAGTTGGCGTAGCACATTAATTAGACTTTGATTTTGCAATGAATCAATTTCGTCAATAAACAGAACTACTGGACGGGGCGAAGTCTCTACCCAATTTTTTAAAAATGAACCAATTCTCTGGATTGGAGGTTCGTGAGGGGCTGGGTTGAGTTCAATGGGCAACCAAAAGTCGGCGGCATCTAACCATGCTGATAAAATCGCTTTTTCGGAAATTTCGGGTTGATCTGGGAAAGCGGAACCGACTTCAACAGACACCATGAGGGCGGTGTATTCACCACTGGCGGTTAGTTCTTGGGCGAGGGTGAGCATGGCGGTGGTTTTGCCGACTTGACGTGGGGCATGAATCACAAAGTAGTTTTGTTGATCGATTAGTCCTTTGATCTGGGGCATACGCTCTACGGATGAGAGCATATAGTGAATTTCGGGTTTGCAGGGTCCTGCGGTGTTGAAGTATTTTCTTGGCATGATGGGAAATAGAGGTTAAGGAATCTAATAAATGAAGGAGCGATCGCTATTAATTTTTCAGCGCGATCGCCAGCCGATAGAGATATGGTGATGATATACTATAATTATTCAGTCTAATCTCCTGTTTATTGATGTCTAACAGCAGTCCTAATGTCCTATTACGATGATCCTTGCTACTCATGATATTCCTATAATTACGCTCGATCGCTTTTTGCAGCAGCAAGAAACGAAACCTGCCTATGAATTTATTGATGGTTATATTTATCAGAAACCTATGCCCCAAGGTCAACATTCACGGCTGCAATTGAGGCTATGTAATGCAATAAACGTTGTTACGGAAGATGCTCAGATGGCCTTGGCTTTACCAGAATTGCGCTGTACTTTTGGGAATCGCTCAATTGTGCCAGATGTGGCGGTGTTTCGATGGGAGAGATTGCCGATTAATGCAGAAGGTGAAATTGAGAATGTATTTTCGATTTGTCCAGATTGGGTGATTGAAATTTTATCGCCTGACCAAGCGCCGATGAGAGTAATCGGTAATATTTTGCATTGTCTCAAGCATGGGACAGAAATGGGATGGTTGCTATTTCCAAAGGAGCGATCGCTATTAATTTTTCAGCGCGATCGCCAACCGATAGAGATAAGTATTAATAGTAATGGTGATGAGATTTTGCTTGTCCCTGAGTTTTTAGAAAATCAGCTAAAGTTAACCGCAAATCAGATTTTTGATTGGCTAAGGTTGGCAAACAGCGATCGCTCGTCACTCTAAAATCTTTGATAAGTTTGTATTGACAATGTAAATACGCTTTGGCTAAGATACGATATATGGATGTATATTTTGTACTAAATGAGATTAGATTTGTTTGGAATGAAGAGAAGGCTCGAATTAATCCTATTAATCATAATGGTGTAACATTTCAACAAGCTACTGAAGTCTTTTTTGATCCATTTTTAGTAGTAGTTGATGCGAGCCGTAATGATGAGGAGCGAGATGCTGTGATTGGTTTAGATAAACGATGGAATCTTCTTTACGTTGTTTATATTGAACGAGAGAACGATCTGGTTCGGATTATTTCTGCAAGAAAAGCAACGCGCAAGGAGTATGAATATTATGAAAACTGAAGCTTTAAAAAAACGTTTGGATCGAAATCGTCCGATGGCAACAGTGACAATCCGTATGCCTGAAGATGTTATTGAAGATTTGAAAAAAGTTGCACCATTATTAGGATTTTCTGGATATCAGCCTTTAGCGCGTGCTTATATTGGTCAGGGGCTTCGTGCTGACCTTGAAAGATTAGATGGTGATACCGTTTCCCTCATCTTTATTGAGAGTTTGAAGCGTCATGGGGTAAGTGATGAGGTTATCCGTGAGGCTTTGAGTGAGGTTGCTTAGGAATATTGTGGCGATCGCCAACCGATAGAGATATGGCGATGATATATTATAATTATTCAGTCTAATTTCCTGTTTATTTATGTCTAACAGCAGCCTCCAACCTGATCCAGATGCCCTGCGTGAGTCGGCGATCGCGGTGATTACCTATGTTAGGGATGCGATGCATGAGGGGGTTGCGCTACTCAGGAAGCATAATCGGTTACTGGCTGAAAATCAGGGTGAGCATCGGTTAGAGTCTGAGATTCAGGCTATTAATGAAAATCTAGGGTGCGTCAATGACAATCTGGAAAGGGTAAAACGTGGCGAGTTGACGATGACGATTGTTGCACCGACTAGTGCGGGTAAGTCTACGATTATTAATGCGATCGCTGGTCAGGATTTACTTCCTAGTCGTAAAGATGCGATGACGGTTTTACCCACTGAGATTGTTTTTATTTTTTCCCGTGATGAAACGACTCCTCCAAAGTTGATACTGGGTAATGCTTTGAAGACGCTCTTGCGAGAGGCTTGGCGACTATTACATCAGCAATTGCAACGAATTGGTTTAGATGAAGCTATTAAACAGGCTACTAAAAATGATTTTGCTCGAAAGAATGTAATTAAGGAAATTTTTAACAGTTCGGTTTTTCCTTTGTCTGAGGAGGTGAAACCCGATGATATTCAATCTGCATTAATCAAAATAAATGATCTTCTGCGGTTGTGCGGTATTTTTGGTATACCTACAGGATTTTTGTCCTCTTTGTCTGAAATACCTCGGATTGAAGTTCCTTTTCCGCCAGAGTTGTCATCTTTAGAAGATTTGGGTTTAGGGACTTTGGTGCTAGTGGATACCCCAGGACCTAGTGAGGATAAGTCTTTAAATTTAGTGAAGGTTGTTGAGGATCGACTAAAGAAGAGTTCTCTAATTTTGGTGGTGGTAGACTCTGAGAAAGTTGGACAAACAGATCCAGTAAAGGTCAAAAAGTTGGTGGATGAAATTGCTGCTGACAAGGGACGCGATCGCATTTCTATTATCGTTAACCGAATTGATACTCGTAAGAAGGGGGATTTAACTACCGAAGAAACGTTAAATCTGGTTCAAACTCAATATGAAATCACAAAGGATCGAATTTTTGAAACATCGGCGCTTCGAGCATTTCTAGCTACTAATTTTCGGCGTGAGAGGAGGATTTTTGAGCCGACAGAATTACGCAAAAGTGAGAGCTTTAACTCTCTTGGAGAAGCATATTATGGCGATTCTTGGGAAGATAGAAAAGAGAATATTTCTTTATCAGAAATGGATAACGCATCTGATAAGTATTGGCAAAAGTCTGGATTTGCTGATTTTACGAAGAAGGCGATCGCTCCTCTAGTCAAGGGTGCAGCAACACCTAGCATGATTACTATTAAGGGTGCGTTAAATGATATTAGTCAAAAATTCGCTGATTTTCTATCTTGTCTTAGGGAGCAGAAGGGAATACTTGAGCGAGATATTCAACGGCTAGGGATTGAGATTAATCAACTAGAAATAGATTTGGAAGAAGTTAGAGTAACTTATAAAGATGATGGATGGAAAAAATATATTACCGAATCTTTGATGCAGAAACTTGGAGAAGAAATACTCCCATTTATTGAGGCTCAAAAAAAAATATCTTTAAAAGCTATAGAATACCACATGAATATTTTATGGGGAAATTTAATTGAGATAGCTCAGGAGTCATTGGGGCTGGATCGAAACGGATGTGTCTATGTGAATATGTCCATGATAAGGAAAATTGAGAAGTTCCTAGTAGTCGTCTGTGTAACTATGGAAGAAGATTACTCACTAATAACCGAGAAATTTAATGTTCAAAATTTTATCAGTAAAGCGAATGATGATTTGAATGATTATCACAAATCAGTTCTCATGAAGGCTAAAAGAAGACTAGGGAAGGATTTTTGCTGGAATCTGCAACCTAATAGAGACTTGATTATTTTACAAGGAACATTAGAAGGAGAACAAGAAACATTAAAAGTACACGTTCAATCAATATTTCTATATAACAAGGATCACCTTTTTGATAGCACATCTAGATATTTAAGTGAAATGGATTATTACAAAGAAACTCAGGTAGGAAAAGTAACGCTATATATATTGTATCTAAAAGATACACGTAGATTTTTTTGGGATACATATCTTGGTCAGTCTCTTGATGTAAATTACAAGATAAATCAATATATACATTTACCTTTTTTAAATAGATCTCAAGGACTCTATCCTTTTCCTATAGGCTACAAAGTGGAGGTAGATACTACTAATACTAATCCTCCTGTAAATAACATTGAAATTGCTTATGCCTGTGAAGGGACATGGGTTGGGTTATCGAACTCTAAATCTTCTAAAAGTCATAGCTATTATGTGACAAAGGAAACTATATATAAAACAATTAATTATGTATTTAACTCGGTTGTTCTTGAACAAGGCATTTACAATTTATCAGGCTGTATAAGACAGCTTTTATTTGGATATGCAAATATAATATTCCAACAAGAGAAGATTTTCTTGAAAGAATATGAGAATGATTTGCAACGATCACTTAATACAAATAAAGAAACATTGAAACAGTATCTGCCATTAGAAAAAGAATATATTCAATTTTTAGGTAAAACTGCTAATTTAGAAAAAGATTTAAAATATCAACAAGAATACTTCAACCAATATTAAGTAATAACCAAAAATGTCACTTATTAACTTTGACGATCTCCAAAGAAAGGAATCTGAAATTCCTATTATTACTGATAAAATACTCGTAGATTTGGTAAATTCAATCCAAGTCAATGACGATCTAATTAGTTTTCGCCAAAAGCAAGGATTATTTGGACAGTTTTTTGATAGCCTTACAGGAGCAGATCGAAACCGTCAACTTGCTATAGATAAAAACGTCAATGTAGCAATGCAATCTCTCCACAGTTGGGTGTTAGATATTGCTAATAACTTGAATGTTAGTAATAACGCAATTATCACCGTCAAACAAGAATTAATAGAGATTGAAGAAAAATTAATAGAAACTCGTCAAGCCATCCGCAACCATCGACAGGAGATTAATTTACTCACAGATATCGTCAAGCAACTGCAATACAAAGTCGAAGATCACGAACGTCGGATTCAAAGATTAGAAGTTTTGCATAGAATTGAAGATGCGATCGCCGCATGGCGGTCAAAACGCACTTATCAAGGATTTCATTGGGCGATTCAAGTTGCTTTTGTCACCCGTGAAATAGTAGATTATGCTCTGGGTGATTACGAACGATTAATCATCAAAGGTAAAGACAGCCAACTGCGTCAAAGTATAAGCGATCGAATCCTTGCAACCGACAGCACAATCCCCGATCATTATTTTTCATTAACTGCACTTCTCAACCTTTCACATAGCGAAACATCCCCAGACAATCAAGAACTTGCGGGTTATTTGCTGGAAGTAGAATCTATGTCCCAACAAAGAATAGCGAAAACGCCCTATTTATTCACCCTTGGTAAAACCCTAGAATTAGCCCAACAGCAACAGTATAAAGACCCAGCCAAAGCCGCCTTTGAGCTATGTCATAAATATCCCGATGTCACGATTTTGCCCACCACTAGCAAAAGAGCATTTGTGGAAGAAATCGTAAATGAAACAGCAAGCGATCGGTTAAACTTGATAACATTAGTATAATCTCAGGAGAATAAGGTAATGTCTAACGATACTCTAAACCCCGATATTTACGCACTTCAGCAATCTGTGGTTATGGTTTTATCGCAGGCTCAGAAGTTGATGAACTATGCCAGTCAAAAGTTAGACACTCCAAACAGTGGAGATCGCCGATGTGCTGCACATTCTGAGAGTATCGAAAATGAAATTACTAAGGTCAAGAATCTAGAGCTACGCATGGCGATCGTTGCTCCAATGAAGGCGGGTAAGTCCACAATTATTAATGCGATCGTGGGGCAGGATATTTTGCCAAGTCGTACTCAAGCAATGACAACGCTACCGACTGAGATCGTTTTTTCCAAAGAAGTAACTGAACCGAAGTTAAAGCTGCGGTATGACGGTGCTGATACTTTTGATGTATTAAAGCGATCGTGGGGCAGTCTCAAGGGAAAGATAAAGCAAATTGGACTTAATCAAGCTAAGGAAAGCACGAAGGACTATCCTCATTTACAATATTTACTAGAAGAGGTGGCTGGTAATCCAGAACAATCTTTTGAGCCAAAAGCATCGGGGAGAGAACCTATTCAAATTGCTTTGACAAAGGTAAATGACCTTGTTCGGCTATGCAGCATTTTAGTGCCATCGGAAAATCCGCTCATGTCTTTGGAGTCAGTACCGCGCATCGAAGTAGCTCTTTCTGAAGCTGACCCAAGTCTCAAATTAGATGGGGTCGGCAAGTTGGTCTTTGTTGATACCCCAGGTCCAAATGAAGCAGGTGATCTCAAGCTTGATGATGTTGTCAAACGACAACTTAAGGCTAGTTCAATTATTTTATTGGTATTGGACTTTACCCAACTGAATACTGAAGCATCAGAAAAAGTAAAGAGTGATGTTGATGAAGTCGCAAAAATCAAAGGGATTGACAGCATTTACGTTTTGATCAACAAAATTGATATGCGTAATGAAGAAAAAGACATGACGAAAGAACAGGTTTTGGAATTTGTTAATAGCAAGTTTGGAATTGAAGCCAGTACAGATCGAGTGTTTGAGATTTCTGCTTCGCGTGCGGCTTATGCCTCTAATTTTAGGAATGAAAAGAAAAAAGGATTTACAAATCCTCAAGATATGAAAACATCCGATGCGCTTGGAGGACAATATTACGGTGATTCTTGGCGCAAGAAATTCCGAGAAAAAGTTGATATGGCTGATATGGAAGAAGCCGCAACTGATGTATGGAGCGAATCAGGATTTGCTGAATTTTTAGAAAAAGCGATCGCGGCATTGATGGCACAGGCAGCCCCCCTTACACTTTTCAATGCTCTTTATAATGTCCGTAAACGGTTAGAGGCACTGCAAGAGAGCATCAATGTCCAGAAAAATGCTTTTGGTAAAGACATTCAGACATTACAGGGACAAATCGCTGCCTTAGAACGTGATTTAACTATTCTTGTAGATTGCCAAAATAGACTTAAAACTCAAGTCAAAACTCTGGCTAAGACTCTAGAGAAAGATTTAAGCAAGAGTCTTCTTGACATGAAAGAACAAAGTAATAGAGAGCTTAAGAAAATTTTTGCAGATCGTGAATTTGGGAAAGCAGGGTTGGCTAAAAAGTTTGGAATAGGCATTTCACGAATGGCTACATTGTTTAGTGGCGTGACCTATCAGGGTAGTGGTTCCATTGAATTTAAGTCTCAATCAGAAGCAGATAGCTTTATCGAAGGAGCAACCGCATCAGCCAGAGATATAGTTAACAACTTGATGAGTAATGCAAGAGAAGATGCTTTAAAACAAATTAAGAAATCTCGTCAAAATATTGAATCCCTTCTCAAAAAAGAGACTAAGCCAATTATCGAACAAGCTCAAAGACGATTGAAAGAACAATTTAATGTAAGCCTACAGTTGCCAGATATTTTCGATGATGTTGATCTTGAGCAAAATATTTCTTTGAATGTTAGTGCGAAAGAAGATACTAGGGTTACTTACGAGAAGAAGATCGTTAAAGAACGCCGTTGGTACACTTTGGGACTTATGGAGCATGACAAAGAAGTCAAAGAAAGGCTTTGGTACACATTGTGGCTTGTGGAGCATAATAAAACTCCATCTACGGGGGTCAGTACATCTAGGACAGATTGGGATAACACTACCCGTACATACGAAGCAAATGAAGTTGTCACAAACACTGAAAAGTTTTATACGGTTTCAATTGATACAATTACTAGTTCTGTCAATCAATCAATCTCATCTGCGGTTGATAATGTAAACAGTCAAATTTTCAACTACCTTCAAGAAGACTTTCAATCGGTACTTAACAAATTTTTTGATGATCTTGATAGATTTCTAAAGGGTTATAGAGAAGATTTGCAGCGAACAATTGAAGCGGGTAAGCGCTCGGCAGAAGATCGCGCAGCTTTGAGAGTTGCATTTGATGATATTTGGGGTAAAAGCTCGACATTAATAAATGATGTTGACATGCAAACAAGGTATGTGAAGCAACATTTACCGAAGAAAAACCAATAATGTCTAGAAGAGACGATTTACATTTTCCCTTACGCCGCACCCTTGAAAAAGATGGATGGATAATTACCAGCGATCCTTTAATCTTGGTACTTGGAGACACACTTTTAAAAGCTGACTTAGGAGCCGAAAAGCTCTTCACAGCCGAAAAAGAAGGGCGGAAAATAGCTGTTGAGATTAAAGATTTTGACGCTTCTTCGGTAATCAGCGAACTGGAGAAAACTATGGGTCAACTTCAACTTTACCAATGGGCATTAGAACAACAAGAACCAGAGCGACAATTGTTTTTGGCTATAAGTCAAGCTGTGTATATTTCACAATTTCAAAGACCAATTTTTCAGATAGCCATCCAGCGCAATAAAATTAATTTATTAATCTATTCCCCAGATCAGGAGGTAATCGTCAAATGGATAACTCACTAAAGTATGTAGACATCCTCAAAAAAACAGTACAAGATGCCACAATCGATCAACCTAGTCTTCAAGCAATCAAACTTTATCCAGTTTGTGATGCTGAGTCTGGACATTTTCTAGTTCTTGCCACAGGTCGCGATAAACATCGTTGGATGGATAGCGTCCTATTTCATGCGCGACTCATCGAAAAAGAAAACAGCAATTCTCAAATCATCATCGAAGAAGACAACTTTGAAGAAGGATTAATTGATACACTCATCGAAGCAGGAGTCAAAAAAGAAGATATCGTCACCAGTTGGCAACAAGCGATTAAGTAAGCCAGATGAAAAATACCACAACCAAAATCGGATTAGTCCTAGCAGGCGGCGGCGCGAAAGGCGCGTACCAATCAGGCGTAGTCAAATACCTAGCAGAAATTGACTTTGCCCCCCATATCATCGCAGGTACAAGCATCGGTGCGCTCAATGGAGCCATCCTCGCCTCTAATACATCCTTTAAACAATCAGGCGATCGCCTATGGCAACTATGGAAAGAACTAGGTGAAGCCAACATCATCAACTGGCAGCTACTTAAATATCCCCTCCACTCCTTAGCACAATACTTACATCTCTCAGAGGAAGACGCATCATTTTGCGACCCTAACCCACTGGACAAATTTTTACGCCATGCCATCGATCCCCAACAACTACGAGAAGGAATCGAACTATGGGTAGCCGCCTTTCCCTCAGCCCACAACTTTCTCCCACACACACACAAAGCAGGTCAAATCGTCCCCACCATCGGCAATGCCATATCCGTCACCCTTGGGCAGTCCGCCGAATATATTCACGTCCAATCAGCCCCAACCGATGAAGAAATTTATCAAACATTACTCGCCAGTGCCGCTATTCCCTTAGCCTTTAAGTCCCGTAAGATTGATGGCAAGCATTATGTTGATGGTTGGTTAGGCGATAACGTCCCCCTCAAAGCCCTAGCAAATCGCGGTTGTACCCATGCGATTGTCATTCATTTAGGAAACGGTGAACTATGGAATCGCCATGAATTCCCTAACCAAACAATAATTGAAATTCGCCCAACAGAAGATATGGGTGGTCTCGACAAACTACTAGATTTCAGCCCCGAACGGATTCAACTCCTGCAAAAACGCGGTTATCAAGATGCCAAACGCATTCTCGAACCAATTTTACAAACACTCATAATTGAGCGATCGCGCCGAGAAAGCTTTACTCGGCTTCAGGAAACAAGCAAGAGATTAGAAGAAACATCAAAAAGATTAAGAGACGATCCACCAATTTATTAGATTTCGGGGATTACTCGCGGTAGTAGCAAGTATTAATGGTGCGATCGCCCTATTTTTGCCAGTTTTATTATTACGATCGGGCTGGAGTCATGCCATTTATCCCCGAATTACTATAATGTTGCGACCATCAGGACTTTGCGCTATTTCAGTTGTGGTGCGATCACTTATTGGTGGCAAACCCTCACGGCGATCGAATATCACTAACCAGCCTGTATCTAGATTCAATCCTGATAGATATTTATCCAATTGCTTTAAGCCTTCTGACAAAGGATCGCGTCTACCTTCACGCCATACTTTTAATTCTATTCCCAAAATTATTTTGCCATAGCGCAAACAAATATCCATCCTTCCCGAACCGATCGCATATTCTCGCTCCAATGTGCCGCCACCATTAACCACCCGATGTAAAAAAGCCATCAATACTAAATGTGGTGCAATCT
>JBILGV010000053.1:0-32436 GCA_044350865.1 Pseudanabaena sp.
CAATAGCCAACCATTGTTAACGATTAGTTCGCCGATTGGGTTACAAATGGGAGCAAATGCAGCACCAATAGAATCACAGAGTAATCTCACCGCAGGAGTAGACCTAATACTAGAAGCGGGTCGCCTAGATTTGCAAGGACAATTATTATCAGGCAGAGATATTACCTTAAAAGCACAAGATACCGTAAAAATTCGAGATGCTGTCACAACTCCATTTCTCGCCCAAGCAGGAAGGAACTTGACGATTCAAGGGAATCAGAGTGTTGATATCCTAGCCTTGAACCATGCTGGAGGAGCCTTGCGGAGTGGGGGAAATCTGAGTTTGATCAGCAATGGCAATATTTCTGGGGATGCCCATTTTGTCAGTGGTGGAAATGTTTCATTTCAGACGGTAACAGGTACTCTAGGTAAGTTTGTTAGCCTATTCGATCCGATCATTTATGCTAATGGGGATGTGGTATTTGGAGACTATACAGGCGTAGCCCTGAAGGTGGAAGCGACGGGGAGTATTGAGGGAGGGAATATTACTATTACGGGTCCCGACACCACCGTTCCTAGTAGTGACCCAGATTCTATGACTCTAACGACTCAGTCTGCGGCAATTTTACGAGCAGGGGTGACAACTTTGCCTATACCCAATTTGCCCCAACTGGGAGTAGGATTCACCGATTTTACAACGGGGACAGTGGCGGGACTGCCTGCTGGTAGCATTAGGGTTGCCAGTATTAACACATCCAATTTCACGGATGGGGATGGCGGTTCCATCATTCTGAATGCTGCTGGGGATATTGTAACGGGAGATTTGACCTCGGTTGCTTTTGGCGATGGTGTGAATGGTGGCAGCATCAATCTTTTTGCCAATGGCAATATCTCAAGCAATAACTTTGACTCAAGCACTTTTTTAACAGACAATAGTGGGTATGGGGGCGATATCACGATTGCCACGACTAACGGCAATCTCTCTGTGAATGGGAACTTATTTTCAACAGCACTTAGCCTAGGTACAGGTACAGCGAATGGAGGGGCAATTAGCCTTTCTACAACTAACGGTAATCTCTCTGTTAATGGTTTATTATCTTCATCAGCAGTTAGCCAAGGTACAGGTACAGGGAAAGGAGGTGCAATTAGCCTTTCTGCAACTAACGGCGATCTCTCTGTCAATGCTGGATTGATCTCTTCGTTCTCAGGGACAAATGGTAATGGAGGCGATATCACCCTTTCTGCAATTAATGGCAACCTTTTTAGCCAAGGCGCTATGTCCTCTGAGACCTTCTCAACTAGTAATAGTGGCAATGGAGGCAATATTACACTTTCTGTGAGCAATGGGAACCTTTTTAATCAGAGTAGTTTGAACGCTTATTCCATAGGGGCTATGAATAGTGGCAATGGTGGCAATATTACATTTTCTACGACTAACGGCCATCTTTCTAACCAAGGAGATCTGTACTCTTTATCCTACGGACTAGTGAATAGTGGCAATGGTGGCAATATTATATTTTCTGTGACTAACGGCAATCTTTCTAATCTAGGAGATTTGTCCTCCTTATCCTACGGGCAAGTGAATAGTGGCAATGGTGGCAATATTACACTTGCTGTGACTAACGGCAATCTTTCCAACCAGAGGGATCTGTACTCCTCATCCGTTGCACTGGAAGGTAATAGCGGGTATGGCGGTGACATCAATCTAATTGCCAAAGAAGGAGATATCCTTGGCAATATGAGCAGTCTATATACTTTTTCCCTTGCTCCTAACGGAACATCTAGCAATGGTGGTTCGATCAAATTAGAAGCCCAAAATCAGATATCTGGACTGACATTACTAACGACATCTTCTTCTGCTCAGGCGGGGTCGGTGTCGATTTTTGGGTATAAGGATTTGGCGATCGCCGATACCGTGGTTCTAACCAGTAAACAAGTTACCATTCTCACTCCATTTACTGACTCGATTAATATTTCGACTGATGGTACAGGACGTTCGGGCGATGTCAATATCAATAGCGCAGGCAATCTCACCCTCAACAACAGCCGCATCGAAAGCGATACCAAAGGACTGGATTCCGCTGGCAATGTCACCCTCACTAGTAACGGCTTGATTCGCTTTGACAATAGCCAAATTACCAGTAGTACTAGCAATGCAGGGCTGGCTGGCAATATTAACCTCAAGGCTAGCCAAGGTATTGATATCGGCAACAATAGCCGCCTTGCGGCGCTCACCAGTGGCAGTGGTAATGCTGGCAACATTGGTATCAGTACTGGGCAATTAACCTTATTCAATGGTTCTGAAATCTCTACATCTACTCAAGGTAATGGCAATGCAGGCAATGTGGATATCACCGCCAATAGTGTAACTGTTCGGGGAAGTATCGTTAGCAGTCAATCTTCAGGTAGTGGTAATAGTGGTTCCTTAGATCTACGTACTTCCCAACTCGCGTTAACAGACAATGCTCAACTTTCTACAGCTTCGTCAGGGCTGGGTAAAGCTGGCAACATTAACATCAACTCTCAACAAGTCACCCTTGGGAATAGTTCCCAAATCACTAGTCGTAGTCAAGGTACGGGTGATGGTGGCACTATTCAAGTCAATGCGCGATCGCTATTTTTAAATGATGCTTCCCAAATCAATGCCCAAACGAACTTTGGTAATGGTGGTAACCTGAATCTCTCCCTTGGGGAACTACTTCTGTTGCGAAATGAAAGTTTACTATCGGCAGAAGCGGGTGGTAAGGGCAATGGCGGTAATATTACGATTAGCAGTCCTTTTATTATTGGTTTAGGCAATAGTGATATAGTGGCTAATGCCTTTCAAGGCAATGGGGGCAATATCCAAATTACTACTAATGGCATCTTTGGTTTGAAATACCGTCCTTACCGTACCGATGAGAATGACATCACCGCAAGTTCGCAATTTGGTCTAAGCGGCACTGTAAATATTAGCAACCTTGCTTTTACTCCCACCGCAGGGTTAATCGAGCTGCCTAGCAATATTGATGATCCGAGCCAGCGAATTGTCCAAGGTTGTAGAACCTATGGCAATAGTCGATTTGTTGTCACAGGGCGAGGAGGGTTGCCTGATGATCCTAGCAATCACCTCAATAACACCCATCCTTGGACAGATCTCCGTGATCCATCCGCTTTCCGTAACTCTAGAAGTCTAACGACTGCAAACCAATCTGAGCAGTCTAGACCGCCGATTGTGGAAGCTACAGGCTGGCGGATTAATGCCAAAGGAACAGTGGATATCTATGCGGCAAATAACGCAGAAATAGAACGTTCAGTAACGAACTGTGCAGGACTGTCCACCATCTCAACCAAATTTTCTAAAGGAGGTAATATCCAATGAATTTTCATCTGAATTTTCATCAAAGATTATTGTGGTGTGGTTCTAGTCTTCTATTAGGAGGAATGCTTTTACCGATAACCGTTTCTGCTCAGGGTGTTACATCGGATGGAACTTTATCCACCAAAGTCACCAGTCCAGACAACCGCAATTTCACGATTACCAATGGCAATCAACCTAATAATGGCGCAAATCTATTCCACAGTTTCAGTAATTTCTCTTTGCCTACAGGTGGTTCGGCAACTTTTGATTTAGTTAATACCCCCAATATCTCGACAATTTTTAGTCGCGTGACAGGGGGGAATGTCTCTAACATTGATGGCTTGATTCAGACCACAAATAATAGCAATCCTGTGAGTTTGTTTCTGCTCAATCCCAGTGGGATTATCTTTGGTTCCAATGCAAGGCTAAATATCGGTGGTTCGTTTGTAGGAACTACAGCAAATAGCGTCAAGTTTGTTGATGGAACAGAGTTTAGTGCGGTGAATGTCAATAGCCAACCATTGTTAACGATTAGTTCGCCGATTGGGTTACGGATGGGAGCAAATGCAGCACCAATAGAATCACAGAGTAATCTCACCGCAGGAGTAGACCTAATACTAGAAGCGGGTCGCCTAGATTTGCAAGGACAATTACTATCAGGCAGAGATATTACCTTAAAAGCACAAGATACCGTGAAAATTCGAGATGCTGTCACAACTCCATTTCTCGCCCAAGCAGGAAGGAACTTGACGATTCAAGGAAATCAGAGTGTTGATATCCTAGCCTTGAACCATGCTGGAGGAGCCTTGCGAAGTGGGGGAGATCTGAGATTGGTAAGCAATGGGAATATTTCTGGAGATGCTCATTTTGTTAGTGGTGGTAATGTTTCATTTCAGACGGTAACAGGTAAGCTAGGTAAGTTTGTTAGCCTATTCGATCCGATCATTTATGCTAATGGGGATGTGGTATTTGGAGACTATACAGGCGTAGCCCTGAAAGTAGAAGCGACGGGAAGCATTGAGGGAGGGAATATTACTATTACGGCTCCCGATACCACCGTTCCCAGTAGTGACCCAGATTTTATGACTCTAACGACTCAGCCTGCGGCAATTTTACGCGCAGGGGTGACTTCTTTACTTATACCCAATTTACCCCAACTGGGCGTAGGTTTAACCGATTTTACAACGGGGAAAGTGGCGGGGCTGCCTGCTGGTAGCATTAGGGTTGCCAGTATTAACACCTCCAATTTTACGGGTGGGGATGGTGGTTCAATCATTCTGAATGCTGCTGGCGATATTGTAACGGGAGATTTGAACTCGGCTGCTTTTGGCAATGGTGTGAATGGTGGCAACATCAACCTTATTGCCAATGGCAATATCTCAATCAATGGTTTTGTGAGTTCAGGCACTTCTTTGACAGAAAATAGTGGGAAGGGAGGCGATATCACGATTGCCACGACTAATGGCAATCTCTCTATTAATAGCTTAAATTCAGGAGCAGTTGGCTTTGGTACAAATATAATAGCCAATGGAGGTGCAATTAGCCTTTCTACAACTAACGGTGATCTCTCTGTCAATGGATATGTACATTCATCAGCATCTAATAGTGAAGGTCTAGGGAAAGGAGGTGCAATTAGCCTTTCTACAACTAACGGTAATCTCTCTGTTAATGGCAATTTGTCATCTGATTACTTCGGAGTCAATGGTAATGGAGAAGATATTACCCTTACTACGACTAATGGTAACCTTTTTACCAAAGGTACTATGTCATCTGGTTCCTTGTCAACTAATAATAGCGGCAATGGTGGTCATATCACGCTTTCTGTGAGCAATGGCAATCTTTCTAACCAGAGTACTTTGTACGCCTTTTCCTTAGGACTATCAGATAGTGGCAATGGCGGCAATATAACCCTTTCTGTAAACAATGGCAATCTTTCTAATCAAGGAAATTTGTACTCCTTTTCCCTAGGTAATAATATCAATAGTGGCAATGGAGGCAATATTACATTTTCTACAACTAACGGTAATATTTCTAACCAAGGAAATTTGTACTCCTTATCCCTAGGTAATATCAATAGTGGCAATGGTGGGAATATTACATTTTCTACAACTAACGGTAATATTTCTAACCAGAGGGATCTGTACTCCTCATCCATTGCCTTGGGAGGTAATAGCGGGTATGGTGGTGACATCAATCTAATTGCCAAAAAAGGGGATATCCTTGGCAAGATGAACAGTCTATATACTTTTTCTGTTGCGCCTAACGGAACATCTAGCAATGGTGGTGCGATCAGATTGGAAGCCCAAAATCAGATATCTGGACTGACATTACTAACGGCATCATCTTCCGCTCGGGCGGGGGCAGTGTCGATTTTTGGACATGGGAATTTAGCGATCGCTGATACCACCATCCTGACTAGCAAACAGGTCACTGTTAACACACCATTGACGGGAGATATCACTATTCCAGTGGATGGTACAGGACCTTCAGGTGATGTCAATATCAACAGTGCGGGCAATCTCACCCTCAACAACAGCCGCATCGAAAGCGATACCAAAGGGCTGGACTCCGCTGGCAATGTTACCCTCACTAGTAATGGTTTGATTCGCTTTGACAATAGCCAAATAGCCAGTAGTACCAGCAATGCAGGATTTGCAGGTAATATCAATCTCAAGGCTACTCAAGGACTTGATATCGGCAACAATAGTCGTCTTTCGGCGCTCACCAGTAACATTGGTAATGCTGGCAATATTGATATCAACACTGGGACATTAACCTTACGAGATGGGGCGGAACTGTCAGCATCTTCCTCTGGGAGCGGTCGAGCGGGTAATATTAACATCAACGCTGATGATGTAATCATGGATCGGGCAAGAGTCTTTTCTAATACCTCTAGCTCTGGGGCGGCGGGGGAGGTAAAACTCACCATCCCCAAGGGTTCGCTTTCCCTATTCAGTGGTTCTGAAATCTCTACATCTACTCAAGGTAGTGGCAATGCAGGCAATGTCGGTATCACCGCCAATACTGTAACTGTTCAAGGAAGTACAATTAGTAGCCAGTCATCAGGTAACGGTAACAGTGGTTCCTTAGATCTACATATTTCCCAACTCGCGTTAACAGACAACGCGCAACTTTCTACAGCTTCGTCAGGGTTGGGTAAGGCTGGAAATATTAGCATCCAAGCTCCAGAAGTCACCCTAGGGAATAGTTCCCAAATCACTAGTCGCAGTCAAGGTACGGGTGATGGTGGCACTATTCAAGTCAATGCGCGATCGCTATTTTTAAATGATGCTTCCCAAATCAATGCCCAAACTAACTTTGGTAATGGTGGTAACCTGAATCTCTCCCTTGGGGAACTACTTCTGTTGCGAAATGAAAGTTTGCTATCGGCAGAAGCGGGTGGTAAAGGCAATGGCGGTAATATTACGATTAGCAGTCCTTTTATTATTGGTTTAGGCAATAGTGACATAGTGGCTAATGCCTTTCAAGGCAATGGGGGGAATATCCAAATTACTACTAATGGCATCTTTGGTTTGAAATACCGCGATCGCCAAAGTAACGATAACGATATTACCGCCAGTTCGCAATTTGGTGTAACTGGTAATGTGAACATCAATAATCTTACTTTTACTCCTACTATTGGATTAATCGAACTGCCTAGCAATATAAATGATCCGAGTCAGACAATTGTCCAAGGTTGTCGAACCTATGGCAATAGCCGTTTTGTCTCCACAGGGCGAGGAGGTTTGCCTGATGATCCAAGCAATCACCTCAATAGCCACCACCCTTGGACAGATCTGCGTGATCCTTCTGCTTTCCGTAACTCTACCAGTCTAACCACTTCAAGCCAAGCAAATACCAATATTCCAGCGATTGTGGAAGCTAGAGGCTGGCGGATTAATGCCAAAGGAACTGTAGAGATCTATGCCACAGGTTCTGAGCCTTCTACTTCAGTTTTCTCCCTTACTAACTGTGCGGGAATGTCTAGATCTACACTATAATTTGGAGTCAATCTTGTGTTAATAAATCTTGTGTTAATAAAAAAGATCGTGCGCTATAGTCTGCTCGGAGTTATAGGACTCTGTTTAGCAGCTTCCTTGGGAGTAAACCATTCCCCAGCGATCGCCATCACTACTTCTACTGGCTCATCGATCGCCGCCGCCTCGACCAGTAATCTAGAGCAGGGTCGCAATTTGTATGAAGCAGGGCGATTTGCGGAAGCAGCACAGGTTTGGCAACAGGCTGCACAGAACTATGGGATTAAAGGCGATAGCCCTAACCAAGCCCTTAGCCTCAGTTATGCTTCTTTGGCTTACCAACAGTTAAATCAATGGAGTGCGGCTCAAAAGACAGTTGACGAAAGTTTAACACTGCTAAATTTGGCAAAACCTGTCGATGCAATTCTCTGGGCGCAGGCTTTGAATACTAAGGCAAGCCTTCAGCAAAAAGTCGGAAAATCGCAAGTTGCCATAGAAACATGGAAACAGGCTCAAGGTTACTATCAACAAGCTGGGGATCAGCAAGGTGTGCTGGGTACGCAGATTAATCAGGCTCAGGCTCTACAAAGTTTAGGTTTTTATCGGCGATCGCGTCAAACGCTGGATGAGATTAACCAGAAACTCGAAAAAAGTGATGATTCATTCTTGAAAGTAAGTGGCTTACGCAGTGTCGGGAATGCCTTGCGTGTGCTAGGAGATATTGAGGGAAGCCAAAAATCGTTGACATGGGGTTTAGCGATCGCCAAAAATCTTAACGCCACCAGTGAACTCAGCCCGATTTTGATTGGCTTAGGCAACAATGCCGCCGATACGCGCAATTTTGACGCAGCGTTACAATACTTTATCGAAGCAGAACAAGTTGCCACCAATACCAGCGATCGCGTTGAGGCGAAACTCAACCAATTGCAGATCTATGTGAATACTGAACAAAATCAGGCGATCGCCACCCTTGCGCCCCAAATCCAACAAGAACTCAGCGATCTTCCGCCCAGTCGGACTTCACTATATGCGATCGTCAACCTCGTCAGCAATCTATCAAAACTCCCCATCCAGAACCAGCCTATTCCAGCTAGCACACTGACTCAGCTTTTAGACAAGTCAGCGCAGTCAGCGCGTAAGCTCAATGATCCCCAAGCTGAAGCCTATATCTTTTCCCAATGGGGACAACTAGTTGCCAATTACGGACAACCAACCGAAGGAATTCGTCTCCTTCAACAATCCATGCAACTGTCTCAGTCTGTTCAATCCCAAAATATTCTGTCTCAGTCGGCATGGAAGTTAGGTCGATTACTCCATCAACAGGGACAGAAGCAAGCAGCGATCGCCGCCTATGGAGAAGCAGTTGATGCTCTACAAAATCTTCGCAGCGACCTCGTAGGCATTAATCAAGAAGTCCAATTCTCCTTCCGTGAAAGCATTGAACCTGTATACCGAGAATTCGTTAGTCTCCTCCTTGATGGGAATCCCGATCAACCGAGGCTCGTCAAAGCCCGCGAGATGATCGAGGCTCTGCAACTTGCGGAACTAGATAATTTCTTCCGAGAATCTTGCCTTAATTCCCAACCTCTGCAAATTGACCAGATTGACAAGAAGGCGGCTGTTGTTTATGCAATCATGCTGCCCAATCGGATCGCGGTGATTCTCTCTACCGCAGAGCAACCCCTGACTTATTACAGCAGCCCTGTTCCCAAAGCTGAAGCTGAGGAAACTATCCATTCGTACCTAAGTTCAATCCACCCAGCCTCAGATAATACAAAGCAGAAACTACTTTCCCAGAAAATTTACAACTGGTTGATTCGTCCCGCCTTAAACAGTCAAGCACTAAATGACAAACAAACCCTAGTATTCGTGCTGGACGGACTATTACGCAAAATCCCGATCGCAGCACTCTATGATGGCAAACAATACCTAATTGAAAACTATGCTGTAGCGCTGTCTCCTGGGTTAAAACTGCTCGCGACACAATCACTGGGACAGCAACAGATTCGATCTGTTATCGGCGGCATTAGCGCTGCTCGTAATGGCTTCAATGCCTTGCCTGGTGTTGAGACAGAGGTTGTACAAATTTCTCAATTTACCTCTGGTAGTAAACTCTTAAATCAAGAATTTACTCCTAGCACTTTGTCTAGGAATATCGAATCAAAAAATGCCAATGTCGTTCATCTAGCTACTCACGGTCAGTTTAGCTCGAAACAAGAAGATACGTTCTTATTGACTTGGGATGGAAGGCTGAACATTCGCGAGTTGTCGGAACTGCTACAAAAGCGAGAAGCAGGTCAATTGGGAGCTATAGATTTACTGGTGTTAAGTGCTTGTGATACTGCGGCAGGTGATGATCGTGCTGTTTTAGGACTAGCAGGATTAGCCGTGAAGTCTGGAGCGCGATCGACGATCGCTACTCTTTGGCCAGTGAAGGATCGAGTCGCATCGCGTTTGATGGTGAAGCTATATCAAGGTATAGGCAAAACGGATATTTCCAAAGCAGAAGCCTTGCGTCAAGCCCAAATTTCGATCCTCTCTGATAAAAGCTTCAGCGATCCGTTTTTCTGGTCATCTTTTGTGCTGGTCGGTAACTGGTTATAACAATTAGGACTTTTTTTGTAAGCGATCAGTCATAAATCTTGCGGTCAGTAATCTACAGCCATAAGCTAATTTATTTCTCTCTTTGCAGACACTATACGAAATCTTTGCGGTTTATGAGAACTAATTTTTCTCAGATATCGCTACAATGAATAGAAAATCAAGTTTAGTGGTGTAAAGCAGCTATGCATATCGAAAAGTTACGGATGCAAAATTTCAGGGGCTTCAAAGATGTCACTATAGATTTTCCATCAAATCTCGCTGTTTTTATTGGTGTGAATGGTTCTGGCAAATCAAGCATCATTGATTGTCTAGACAACTTATTATTTGAGCTAATTAGTCCATTAATGCGTAGTATTAGAAACGCAAAGAATTCGGGCGTTTGGGGTATGAACGCCTTTGGAGAAAATGATATTTCTAATGGCTTTCAAGAAACTATAAATGAATTAACGATTTCCTATTCAGAATTTAGTGAAGCATTTTCTAGAGATATTAAATTACTATACTATTTTGCCTATCCTTCAAGTAGTGAAGAACCTCGGAAAGATTTTGAGCGTAGCAACCTTGATGATGTCGAAAATTTTAAAATATTTATTAATAGTCAAATAAATAATAATCCGAATAAAAGCATTCCAATTTTTATTTGTTATTCTACTAAAAGAGCAGTTACACATTACAGACTATCTGGAAATAATCCGTTATCTTTAAATATAGCTAAACTGTCTCAAGTTAACTGTTATACAGATGCGACTAATCAGTATAATATCGATTTTGAAGCTTTTTTTGTATGGTTTAAAAATAATGAGGATTTAGAACAGGAGATAAGACTGGACGGTAATCTTGATTATCAGGATTATCAATTAAACTTAGTTAGAAAAGCAATTACATCAATATTGCCTGATTATACGGATCTTAAGGTTAAGCGATCGCGTATGCAGATTGTCCTTAAAAAACAAGACCATGAGCTAGTGCTTAATCAGCTTTCTGATGGTGAGAAAAACTTGTTGGTAATGGTTGCAGATATTGCTAGAAGATTGGCGATCGCTAATCCAGATCCTACAAAAAATGCATTAGAAGGCGAAGGGATAATTCTAATTGATGAAATAGAACTACATCTGCATCCTCAATGGCAACGCGATATTATTCCACGTCTTACCAGTACTTTTCCAAACTGCCAGTTTATTTTTACAACTCACTCACCTCAAGTACTTAGCAACGTAAGAAAAGAAAACGTATTTATTGTTGAAGATTTTCAAGTTTATCCTGCCGATGCCTATACATTTGGGCGTGATAGCAACTCGATTTTATCAGAATTAATGGGAGTCTCTGAAAGACCAATAGGAATTCAAGAAAAACTAACAGAATGCCTATATAAAATCGATGATGGACAAATTGAAGAAGCCAAAATACTGCTCCATGAATTATCTGATTTGCTTGGTCATAATGACTCAGAAATTGTTAAAGCAAATACACTAATTAGTTTTCTGTCTAAGGTGAAATGAAAAATATCATTAAACAATCAGAGCCAAGATCTCTGCTAGAACATCGATTGAAGCCTCACTCAAATTATGGAAATTATGCTGAGAAAGACGAACTTAGAAAGTTTTTACTGGAGGAACAAGGCTATATTTGTTGCTATTGCATGAGTCGTGTCACATTAGATCTAGATAAAATCAAGATAGAACATTGGAAGCCATATACCAAATATGAATCTTTACGATTGGACTATCAAAATCTATTAGGTGCTTGTAAGGGGAATGAAGGCGCACGTCTTAAAAATCTACACTGTGATACAAAAAAGGGTGAAACTGAGATCACGATTAATCCTATAGCAGGCTATAAAAATTGCGAAAATTTAATTAGTTATCGTTCTAACGGTGAAATTTATTCTACTGATGTATCCATCAACCACGATTTAAATGAGACTTTGAATCTAAATCTTGGCTTTCTGAAGAAAAATCGTAGTGATGCCCTTTTCATAGTGCTTCGGAAACTTGATGAGAGATTTTCAAGTAAAACTTGGACTAAAATTACCATACAGAAGGAAATAGACAAGTTGAATACAAAAGATGAAAATGGATTTTACGATGCGTATTGTCAGTTTATAGTTTCATACCTGAAATCCAAGTTATAGCGATCGCCTATGCTTTAGCTCTCTCATGCTGACCGCGCAACTGTCCACAGGCTGCATCCGCCTCTAGACCTCTAGTCCGCCGCACACTCACAGCAATTTTATAATCTTCCAATACCTGTACAAAAGTTTGAATCGCCCTTTCCGTTGGACGCTTATAATCTGCATCACTGACTGTATTGTAGGGAATTAAATTAACATGACTTTGGAAGCCGCGAATCAAATGGGCTAGTTCTTGGGCTTGTTCAGCAGCATCATTTACCCCAGCGAGTAGAGTATATTCAAAGCTAATCCTCCGTCCTGTAATTTCTACATATTCACGGCAATCATCCATTAAAGCAATCAGGGGATAGCGATCGGCGGAAGGAATTACTTGAGCGCGAACTTCTTGAGTTGGAGCATGGAGACTAATGGCAAGAGTAACTTGTAAATGCTCTTGAGCAAATCGTGGTATTTGATTGGGAATCCCAACAGTGGAAACGGTGATATTTCTCTGACCGATGCCGATATCTTTGTTGATGACAGCGATCGCCCCAACCAGATTTTCATAATTGAGTAATGGCTCACCCATGCCCATGAATACGATGTGGCTGACGCGCTGTTGCATTACTTCTTGGACAGTCAGCACTTGATCGACAATTTCGTGTTTTGCTAAATTACGGCGAAATCCGCCCTTACCTGTGGCACAAAAGTCACAAGCCATCGGACAGCCAACTTGAGTCGAGACACAGACAGTCAAACGCTTACTGGTGGGAATGCCGACAGTTTCCACTATTTCGCCATCAGCTAGCTTGAGGAGAAATTTCTCAGTGCCATCACGAGTTTGTTTGTGGAGATGAATCTGCGATCGCCCAATTTCTACCGTCGGATTTTGAGCAAACTCTTCGCGCCAAGCCTTCGGGAACACCGTAATATCTTCTAAGCTTCTCGCCCCTCTCGCATAGAGCCATTCGTGAAGCTGTTTGCCACGATAACTGGGTTGTCCTTGCGAAACTACCCATTCCGTAAGCTCGGATTGCGATCGCCCCAAGAGTGGTAGGAGTTTTGTCGAGGTGTGGGGCATGGTAGTAACAGTCATAGAAGATTGGGGCGACCCTAGCAGGAGTTAGATTCACTACCATCTTAGTTGATAAATCAACGATACAGCGTATTGAATCCTCAAAAAGATGACCGCGAAAACTATCGATTTTCTGGCAATCAGAAAAAATTAGCGACCACCATAAATAGCGATCGCTAATTTTTTCCTTAGTGAAACCGCTAGAATGAGGATTGACATATTTTAATTATCAAAGTTTTTGATAGATCTACAAATTGGTTATGGAAGTTAGATTTCGAGAATGTGATTGGTTTGATCTTTGGATCTGGATAAAGTTCAGTGAAATTCCCTCCCAGCAAGAAAAGCAACTATTAGACGAAGTATTTAATTCTTGGTTTCTGTTGGGTAAGCTAGGCGGTTTCAATGCTTGTAATATGCAAGTTTTAGAGTCGGGTGTCGATGTTAGCTATTTTGACTATGACAACCAAGCCGCCGATGACGAGATGATGTCGGTGATGCACAACATGACTGATCTCGAATACGAAAATGAATGGGCGCGTTGCTGGGTCGATTTGGGTACTACCGATGCGATCGCGATCGACACTTTGGTAAATGCCTTACGCCAATTTGATAAAGAATATGTTGCGATCGAGGAAGTCGTCATCGGCGGACAAAATTCTGACTGGTTGGTTGAAGCCAAAAGTCTTGATGACGAAGATTATGATCGCTAAACTAAATACATAAAAACAAAGGAAAATCAAAATGCGTGTTTTACATACAATGATTCGGGTTGGTGATTTGGAGCGATCGCTAGATTTTTATAGCAACGTTCTGGGTATGAAAATATTGCGCCGTAAAGATTATGAAACTGGGCGTTTTACCCTTGCCTTCGTTGGTTATGGTGATGAATCCAGCAACGCCGTGATCGAACTAACCCATAATTGGGACACCGATCACTATGAAATTGGCACTGGTTATGGGCATATTGCCCTTGGCATGGAAAATATTTATACCGCCTGTGAGGCAATTCGGGCAAAGGGTGGCAAGATTAGCCGTGAACCCGGTCCAATGAAACATGGCACTACGGAAATTGCTTTTGTCGAAGATCCTGACGGCTATAAAATTGAACTAATTCAACTCAAAAATCAGTAATCCTATATTTATTATGATAAGAATGGGCGGCGCTTTGCGCCGCCCATTCTTACTTATTTAGCACTATTAAAAAATCCATCATGAATCTAACTCTTACTCCATCCCAAATACTGCTCTATGGTGTAGCGATCGCGGCGGGACTGGTATATCTGCCCTATTTGGTAGTTGCCTATGGACGTGTGAGTATCGGTATTGATATGAATGCGCCAAGGGCGATGTTCGATCGCTTGCCCGAATATGCAAAACGAGCAACATGGGCGCACCAAAATTCCTTTGAGGTGTTTGCCTTGTTTGCGGCGGCGGCGCTTACGGCTTATGTAACCAATGTGGCTTCCGACAAAACTTCGCTATATGTATTGGCCTTTTTGTCTGCGAGATTATTGTTTAGTCTTTTTTATATTCTTGATTTGCCTTGGTTGCGATCTCCCATGTGGGCGGTCGGCATGGCTTGTATTGCGGGGCTGTTTTCTACAAGTCTTATATAAATTAGTCAAAGCTCACGCAAAAATGAGTTGAAACCCTGATTACATCGTAGGGGCAATTCATGAATTGCCCCTACATCCCGTTAATCAAGGGGTGTATCCAAAATCTTTTTGAGAGCAATTAATCCTTTTTTGAGTTGTCGTGAAACAGTCACGGCACTGATGCCTAAAGTTTCAGCAACTTCGCGATGGGTAAATTCCTTTAAAAACACAAACTCCACTACTTCGCGAGTGCGATCCTCCAAGAGATCAAGAGCTTGCTGGAGGCGAATATTATCTTCTTGAGCCAGTTGAAAACTTTGATATTTCTGATCCGTGACGAGATCGCCGATCGATGTCGAGCTATCTTCGCTCTGATCAATCGGTGTATCAAGACTAATTGGCGATCGGTTTTGACAGGCTAGTCTAATGTCATACCATTCATTGATCGTAATCCCCAATTCATCCGCAACTTCCTGACTAGATGGTTCGCGTCCAGTCTCAGTCCGCTTATTCCGAATAATTTTGCAGCCTTGGTTATAGGTAGTCAACCATGCGCGAGGCATTCGCACAGTTGGGCTTTTATCACGGAGATAGTGCTGAATTTCCCCCTTGATGTATGGGACGGCAAAAGAGCTAAAAGCATTACCTTTGCTGATATCAAATCGCTCGATCGCATTGATTAACCCAATCGAACCAACCTGCATTAAGTCTTCAAAGCTTTCTTGACATTGATTCTTCCAGTGATAGGCTTCACGGCGGACCAAGCCAATATTAAGATTTACGAGCTGATTACGCAGTCGAATCGACGGATTCACACGATAGGCTTGCAAAATTTGGAGTGTTTCCTGTTTGCGCGATCCTGTAGTTTGTGCATCAACATCTTGCTCATCTTTTGGTTCATTGCGATTGTCTAAATTTTGTCTTTGCAAGAAATTCTCTAAGTGATGATGGATCTGCGTTCTCGCAAATTCTGAAAAATTTTGATTTTGATCAGGGTTAAATTGGATTAATGCTTTTTTTAAACCTTGTTTACCCACATCTAGTAATTCTCGATCCCTAGCGCGGCGATCGCCTGTTCTTAGATTAGATACTCGCCGCTCAAGTTTTTCAGTACGACCATGAGTATTCGGTTGATTAATTAGGGACACTGGTAATGTGGCGATCGTTTCCCGAATCAATCCCATATAAATTTCGACAATCTGTTCCTGTAAATTTTGGGATGGGGAAACCCTATAGGCTCGAATTAGAGTCAGTATGTTTTCATTAGTTAAATTGTTTGAATCCTTTGAATCTAATGACATAGGGCAAACATCCTCAACGATGTAAGCAGCTAGAAGATTTGCCCAACAAATAAGAGGAGAAATTTGCATACATGTACTTGATACCGATAGGTTTTCGCTCAGAGATAGATCTCCCATACATGGATTTTTAGAAATAGGTTTCATCGTCTATTTCTTTCGTTTCCCCATCAAAAATAGTTTAAGCCTAGTAAACATTGTTCGCAACTGTCAGATTATACAATTAACTATGGATTTGACTTGGTATTCCTATAGCGAACGTAACAATGTTTACGCCAAATCCACTATATATCGCCAAACCAATAAGCAGTAAGACTTAATTATTTACGTTTCATTCCAACACCCTAGAATGAAACTATATCAGCATAACCAATACTTCGTCTCCCGTAGGAACATAAGTTTGATTTATCCGCATTACCGCTAAGCCATTTGTTCCGATCGCACTAATCAAATTTCCCGAACTATAATTATTTAAGTAATTTTTTACGGGTTGAAAAATAGGATTTCCCTTTGCATAGTTTAATTTACCCCAAAGATAGGTTTCGCGCCGCCCCTGTGCATGAAGATCTGCGGTCGTAACTGCCCGAATAAATTGCGGATACCAATAAGTTTCATTACTTCCATTTAATTTGGCGATCACACCGCGAATAAATCTCCAAAAGCTGATCATTGCCGAAACGGGATTCCCTGCTATTCCAAAATAGAGAATCTTATCCTCACTTCTATTCACATCCTGATTCACTTCTTGATTCACATTCCGCTTCACAAAATGGGAATGTGTGAGGGAAGCAACGGTTAGAGGTTTCCCTGGTTTAATCGCCACGGACTGGACATGGATATTGGCTCCAATTTTTGCCAATAACTCATCGACATAATCATAGTCACCAACCGATACACCGCCAGTGGAAATGACAATATCGGCAACAGCGATCGCCCTTCGCATGACGGTTTCCAATTCTTCGCGATCATCTCGTACTACTCCAAAAGGAATAGCGATCGCCCCTAATTGATTGATTAAAGTCGATAGTGCATAAAGATTAGAATCGATAATTTGTCCCGCTTGGAGTAACTGAGAATCTTCAAGGCTGACTAATTCATTGCCTGTGGAAATAATCGCGACTTTCGGCTGACGAAAAACTTTGACTTGTTGACATCTTGCTGAAGCTAAAGCACCGATCTCCGTCGCACCTAATGGCGTTCCTGCTGTCACTAACGTTGTCCCTGCTTGAATAAATTCACCTTTACGGCGCACATATTCGCCTTGCTGTGGTTTAACTTTAAGTTGCAAAAAGTTACCAAGGCGATCGCTATCCTCTTGCATAACTACGGTATCTGCACCGCTCGGTAACATGGCTCCCGTAAAAATCCGCATACATTCTCCCTTAGCAAGAATTCGAGAAGTTGCTACACCTGCGGGAATATCTTCGGGGGCGATCGCTAGTTTTAGCTCTTGGAGATTTTCTAGATCGGCATAACGCAAAGCATAACCATCCATCGCTGAGTTATCCCAATGGGGAAAGTCCAATTCACCTTTAATGTCTTCGGCAAGAATTCGGTTTGCCACCTGTAATAACGGTAGAATTTCACTATCAATTTCAGGATCAAACGGTTTGACTAAATCTAAAATTATTTTTTCGACTTCAGCAACGGGTAGCATAGCCATTTGGTAGGAGAGATAGCAGAGTAATGCTCTCTACTATAGAATTTATTTATGCGTATAGATATTGTCACCCTCTTTCCTGAATTTTTTACGTCGCCTTTGCAGACAAGTTTGCTGGGGAAAGCGATCGCTAATCAAATTGCCGATGTATATCTCACTAATCCCAGAGATTTCACCACCGATAAGCATCATCGTGTGGATGATGAACCCTATGGCGGCGGCGTGGGCATGTTGATGAAGCCCGATCCGATTTTTGCTGCTGTCGAGTCATTGCCGATTTTGCCAAAGCGTGAAATTATTTACTTGACTCCGCAGGGGCAGCCGATGAAGCAAGAGCTTTTTAAGGAATTAGTAACTTACGATCAGCTAGTTCTCATTTGTGGAAGTTATGAAGGCATTGATGAACGGGTATGTGAACATTTAGTCACCCGTGAAGTTTCCCTTGGTGATTTTGTGTTGACCTGTGGCGAGATTCCTGCGCTGGCGCTAATTAATGGAGTCGTGCGGTTACGCCCTGGGACTGTTGGGAAAGAAGATTCGCTCAAGTTTGAGAGTTTTGAAGATGGATTGTTAGATTATCCACAATATACAAGACCACCTGTATTTCGTGATTGGGAAGTTCCCGAAGTATTGCGATCGGGCAATCATAAGTTGATTGCCGAATGGAGAAAAGAACAGCAAGTTTTGAGAACTAAACAGCGTCGTCCTGATTTGTTGTAATGGTTTTCAAGATGCCAATCGATCCCCCTCAATCCCCCTTAAAAAGGGGGAAGAAGATAATAGAAGATCTTTCCCCCCCTTTCGTAAGGGGGGTTAGGGGGGATCTAAACCTTAAAACGTAGATAGACTTCTATCTTTTCTTCTTCCCTTTAGTCACCATCAAGATTTCTGATTGAGCAACTTCAGCATCGAGAATAGTTTGACCTGTTGCCGCTAGAAACACATCATCAAGACTGGGGCGCGACTGGGACAGACTAAATACATTAATATCAACCGCAGCTAGCATATTTTGAATATCGCTAATGGCATTAGCATCGGGGGTGACAAATAAATTGACAGCATTACCCTGAGCGGCGTTAATCGTAATACTCTGGACAATCGGTAACTGTTGCAAAATCCTGCTTGCATGTTCAGCTTCATCACGCTCCGTAAATTCACGAATCCTGATTGTGACCCGATCGCCACCGACTTTAGTTTTTAGCTCATCCGTAGTGCCTTCAGCAATGATTTTACCTTTATCAATAATTGCTACGCGATCAGCTAGGGCATCAATTTCTTCGAGATAGTGACTGCTGATTAGCACAGTTACACCTGACGCACGCAGCTTGCGTAAAAATTCCCAAATCGCGATCCGACTTTGAATATCTAAACCTACCGTTGGCTCGTCTAGAATCAGGACTGATGGTTGATGCAATAGCCCTGTGGCTAAATCTAAGCGTTTTTTTAAACCGCCCGAATAGGTTCCTGCAAGTTTATCGGCATAAGGCTCTAGTTGTAATAAATCTAAAACGCTATCAATGCGATCGCTGATTTGCTTTGGCGGAATATGATAGAGCGCCGCTTGAAATTTCAATAATTCTCGTCCTGTCAGGACTTTATCGATCGCTACTTCTTGAGCAATATAACCAAGGCGATCGCGGATAGTTCGAGGATCGGTCGTACCAGCGACTTCAATTAATCCTGAATCAGGTGTAGTGAGAGTGCAGAGACAGCGCATAGTTGTAGTTTTACCCGCGCCGTTGGGACCGAGCAATCCATAGATTTGTCCCTGTGTAACGTTTAGAGAAATTCCATCTACGGCAATAGTGTCGCCATAAGTCTTTTTTAGGTTTTCGATTCGTACTGCCGATTGCATGGTATCTAAAATTACGTTTTGTTAACTAACCATTTTAGCCTTAAATTTCGACTATTTGAAAAACTTAGCTGCCACATCAACGGCGGGTAGGGGCTTAGAAAATAAATAGCCCTGTCCAAATTCACAGCCAACTTGTTGCAGCCATTGCAACTGCTCAGTTGTTTCGATCCCTTCGGCGATAATCGAAAGCTGTAGCTGTTTACTCAGGGAAACGATCGTATCCACAACTTGATATTTGCGCTTGTCCGACTGAATTTGACTGACAAAAGAGCGATCTATCTTGAGATTATCCACAGGAAAACGATGTAAATAACCGAGGGAAGAATATCCTGTGCCAAAATCATCAATACTGATTTGAATATGGCGCGATCGCAGTTGTTCTAATATAGCGATCGCTGCTTGTGCGTTATCCATAATTGCGCTTTCGGTGATTTCCATCTTGAGGCAAGTAGGATCGACGTCTGTTTCTGTCAAGACTCGATCAATATCCTCTAGCAAAGTGGGACAGGCAAATTGACGCACTGATAGATTGACACTCATGGTTAGTTCCGTCCAACCTTGGTCAAGCCAGACCTTTAACTGCTGACAAGCTTGTTTTAAGATCATGATGCCCACAGGCACAATCAGCCCTGTTTCTTCCATACAGGGGATAAATTCTGCTGGGGAGACCAGCCCACGATCGGGATGCTGCCAGCGCACAAGTGCTTCAAAACCACTGATTTTTTCGGTGGCAAGATTAACAATCGGTTGATAGTAGGTGACAAATTCCTGCTGTTTGATTGCCCTTTGCAGATCATTCTCTAAGGTCAATCGGTTCAAAGTCGCTAAATACATTTGGCGATCGAAGATTTGATAGGAGCCTTTGCCCTTGAGTTTAGCTTTATACATGGCAGTATCCGCATCTTGCAATAGTTCCTCAGGCTTTTGATCAAGGCTATGCCCTACGGCGATACCAATACAAGCAGTAATAAATATTTCACAACCCGATACCATGAAAGGGGTGTTAAAGGATTGGAGAATCTTTTGGATGAATGGATCGATCTCTTGATCAAGATGCTGACCATCAATCTGATGTAAAAAGAAACAAAACTCATCCTCACCAATCCTTGCTAACAAATCCCCTGTGCGTAAATACTCATTTAAGCGATCGCCGATCGCCTTGAGTAGCTGATTTCCCACGGCATAGCCAAAAGCACCATTTACTAGTTTGAATTGATCGCAATCAATATAAACCACCGCAAAGGAGAGTTCTCCTGCTTGCAAAGTCGAGGCAATTTGTTGCAATAGAAACATTCGACTCGGCAAATGCGTAACTGTATCCTGAAAAATCATGTTTTGCAGGTCAACGGTGCGCTGTTCTACGGTCTTCTCCAGTAGGGCATTGAATGAGGCTAATTGCTGATGTTGTTGATGAATGCGAATCATGGAACGCACTCTCGCCTTTAACTCCACGCTATTTACGGGCTTGGTAATAAAATCATTAGCACCTGCGGTAAGACATTTCGCTAAGTCTTCCTTAGAACTAAGCGCAGTCACCATAATGATCGGCAAAGCTTCCCATTTAGGAATTTCCCGAATGCGATAACAAAACTCAATGCCATCAACTCCCGCCATCATTACATCAAGCAAGATGATGTCAGGTTTCATATTATCAAGGGAGAGCAATGCATCTAATCCATTGGAACAGTAATGCATTTGATAGCCTTGATCATGCAGTAAAGTTTCAAGTACATCAAAATTATCTGGTTCGTCATCAATGACTAAAACACAAGGTTCGTACATTGCCGCTAATTTCCTACTGGTAATTCAATCTAGTAATTCAATCTGGTAATTCAATCTGGTAATTCAATATTGATAGTGGTTCCTTGATTGTAAGTACTGGCAATAGAGAAACTACCTCCATAGTTTTCCACAATCTTGGTGACAATTTTCAAACCCAATCCCGCCCCCTGTTGTTCATGTAGTTTACGCTCAAACTGAACAAATGCACCAATTCTAGCAATTTGGTCTGCGGTCATTCCAAAACCGTGATCTGTGATCGTTAGATGGAATTTGTGATCAACTATAGCACTAGTCAATTTTACCTGTGTACTTGGTTTAGAAAATTTAAACGCATTTTCAAGAAGTTCACTGATAATAATCTGCATATCATGATCGGTCACATCGGTAACTACTACATCAAGATCATCATCAAGAACATCAAACTCACAGCATAAATCATTGGTACGCTTATCTTTTTTGGCTTGTTTTTGAGCAACATCAATAATGAATAGGCGATCAATCGGTTTTTTGAACTTATGGCTATAGGACTTTGCATCTGGGGCTTTGTGTGGGGCTAACTCTAGGTAGACATAATTGAGAAACTTGCGTGTCAAGCCCTCTAGTCGGTTAGCCGATTCCTTAGCAAGCAACAAAAACTCTTTAAGTTCTTCGGGAGAAATCGTTTCATATTCATCTAGCAAAATGCCGATCGCCCCCACGATCCCATTTAGCGGTGTATTCAGTTCATGGGGCAGACTTGAAGCTAAGTTGCCACTCAATTCTTGCAAGCTAGTTTGTAATAAATCAATGGTTCGGGTTTGTAGGCTGGACAAACTTTTAATTTCGTCATACTGGCGTTTAATTCGCAGCATCGACTGGACTCTAGCTCTGAGTTCAAAGCTGTTAACGGGTTTACCGATAAAATCATCGGCTCCTGCATTGAGGCATTGCGCGAGATCTTCTTTGCTGGAAAGGGCTGTAACCATGATAATTGGGACATTAGCCCATTCAGGCATAGCTTTGAGGCGGCGACAAACCTCAATCCCATCCAGTTCAGGCATCATCACATCTAGCAAAATTAGATCGGGCTGAAGTGTATCAAGGCAGTCAAGTGCATATTTGCCACTGGATGCGTAGTGTAGTTGATAGTCCTGTTCAAACAAAAATGTTTCAATGACATCAAAGTTACTTGGTTCATCGTCAACGACTAGGATGTTTGTAGTTAGCGGATTCATATTTTTTATAATCTTTCCAAGTGATCCTAATAACGAATACGAGGATCAATCCAAGCATTGACAATATCTACAAGAATACTGGCGATCGTGACAATCAGAGAAAAAAACACCACAATCCCCTGTACAACTGGATAATCACGCCCCACGATCGCTTCAAATAATCGATTAGCTAGCCCCGGCCAAGAGAAGGTTACTTCGACAAGGACTGCGCCGCCTAGCATCGAGGCGAGAGTTAAGCCAAGAATGGTGATTACAGGAATCATCGCATTTTTGAGCGCATGATTAAATAAAATTGCACTGGGTTTAATCCCTCTGGCTTTAGCCGCTTCCACATAGTCCGACAGCAAGGTTTGGCGGAGATTTACGCGCACAATCCGCTCAAAAACACCGCTAATAACTATGCCTAGACTCATCGCTGGCAAAAATAAATATTGAATGCTTGTCCATAGATTATCCCAATCGCCCTTGATTAAGGAATCAATTGTATATAGTCCAATCACCTGTGCAGGCGGATCGATACTAGCGGGAAATCTTGTACCAATCGGAAACCAGCCTAGCTGAACCGAGAATACTAGCTGCAAAATCATGCCTACCCAAAACAAAGGTAAGGAGTAAGTAATAATTCCAAATAATCTGCCACCCACATCCCATTTCGAGTTGGGGCGCAACGCGGCAATAATTCCTACTGTTAAGCCAACTACGAGGGCAATGAGCAACGCATAAAGGGCTAACTCGGCAGTAGCAGGGAAAAAGTTTTTGATAATTTTCCAAACCGTCTGCTCACGGGTGCTGATCGATTTACCAAGATTGAACCGCAGCAAGTTTTGCATATATTCCCAATATTGCGAAAACAATGAGCCTGTAAGCCCGACTTGTTCGCGCAGGGCAATTTTGACTTCTTCAGGGGCGCGAGGACCTAATATTGCATCAATGGGATCACCAGGGGTAGCTCGCATTAGTAGGAATACGACTGAGGCGATCGCCCATAACATGATTGGTGCTAGGAGTAAACGTGCTGTAACGTAATAAAAAAGGGATTGGAGGCGACTGGACATAGGTTTAAGCTCTAATTCTTAAATGGTTTCTTCGGCTATTTCACCGACATAGGTTCCTAAACCGATCGCTGTGCGAATCAATGTCCCATGAACATCAACGGCGCTATATTTGGCGATCGCCTCACTAATGGGAACATCAATTACCTCACGATTGACCCAAGCGACCATGCGATCGTATTTTTCTTGGGCAATCAAATCCAAGGCGGCAACCCCAAAAGCTGCACCGAGAATGCGATCCAATGCTGATGGTGTGCTGCCTCTCTGGACATGACCTAAAACCGTAACGCGACTTTCCAAACCTGTGCGGAGACTAATTTGATCGCCAAGGTATTGACCAATGCCACTATAGAGGGTTTGTCCAAGGCTATTGGTATAGGTAACAGGTTGACCCGTGGGAGTTTTTACGGCTTCAGCAACGACCATCGTACTGAAGTTAAAGCCGCGCAAAGATCGATGTAATAAGCGATCGCAGACTTCATCAAGGTTATAGGGAATTTCTGGAATCAATATTACATGAGCGCCCCCGGCAATTCCTGCGCTAACGGCGATATGTCCTGCATCGCGACCCATTACTTCTAGGATCATCACGCGACTATGGCTAATTGCTGTATAAGTTAGGCGATCGAGGGCTTCCACTGCCACATTCACTGCTGTATTGAAACCAATCGAATTTTCCGTTGATCCCAAATCGTTATCAATGGTTTTAGGAACTGCGACCAGATTCATATTCCCTTGCTGGGCGAGTTTGCGGAGAATTGCCAAACTACCATCACCACCGATACCAATCAATGCATCCAGACCGAGTTTGTGATATCCCTCAATTACTTCTTCAGAGCGATCGAGAATGGAACCATCAGGCATTGGATAAGCAAAGGGATTGCCCTTATTTACAGTTCCTAAAATCGTGCCGCCATAACGGAGGATTCCTGAAACTTTTTTGACATCGAGAAGTTCTGCTTCCACAGGACGATTCATGAGTCCTTGGGTTGCGCCCTTAATGCCATAAATCTCCATATCATAGTCACGGGCGCGACGGACTACGGCGCGAATCACCGCATTCAGCCCGCCACAATCACCACCACTCGTCAAAATGCCAATACGTCTGGTTTTAGTCATATATCTTTAAAATCGCTTGGGTTGCTCGCTTCGCGAGCAACCCAACTTTACTTAGTTATTAGTATTAGGGCGAATTAAAACAATAGGTGTTTGTTCTGATGCATTTCCCGCAGGATTCATTAAGAGTGCCTGATTAAGCAGTTTTTCCGATGCGCCTGAAGTTGCGGCTAAGACCTTAACCCGCCTCAAATCATTCACATCCACGATCGCTGCTTCTAGTCCCGTGCCTGCTTTGATTTCATCGACTACAGTTTGGGGATTTTTAGGACCAAGGACAATGAATTGATCGTAGGGCGGCAAAGTCCCTGTGACATCATCAATTAGTCTCGCCTGTTCACCCGCCAGCATATAAAACACTCCTGGGACGCGGAATATAGCCTTGGCAAAGGAACCGATGATAAATGCAAACGCAACTCGCCATGCGCCTGACTCATTAATTAGGGATTGCAAACCACAGGCGGTAGCCAGACTGGAAGTGCTTTTAAAGTAATAGCACAACCGCTTGGCTAACCACTTGGGATGAATATCGCTGGGATGATAGAAGTTCCCTTGCATAATCGCGATCGGAGTTTCGGCGATCGTGACGATATCCCCAGGTTGAGAGTGGCTGACCACATAGCGTTGCATCACTTCCACAGGATTATCCCCTGCTGAGAGAATGTGCGTGCGGATTGGTAATACATCAGCATCGGGAGTTGGTCGCCAACGTTCCCTTTGATTGGCATCAGGAAACTGCAAGGGAATAATGCAATGCTTGATTTTCTCTTCGCGCCCCGCAGGTCCATAGATCGTGTAATGCACTCGCACCCAAGCCGTTCGCAGTTCTTCCAGATTTCGACCAGTCAAATCAATTTGAATTTCTACGCCCGTGTTGTGATCGGGAGTGACGATGTAAGATTCCCAATAGTTATCATTGCGGCTTGCCGAATTTGTGTGGCGCGATCGCAACCCGATTTGAGTATTAATTCCTTCTAGGCTGTCACTGGATAGGAGCGAAACCACAGGATTAACTTCCACTAAAAAAACATCTAAATTTCGAGTTTTATTAGTCGCGGTTAATACCAACTCCAAGCGATAGTGATCTGGCTCATAGGTCAAAAATTGCCATACACCATTATCAAATTCAAGTAAGTTACCCTGTCGATTTTGGTACTGCCATTCAAAGAGCAACCACAACAGCAAAATCAATCCACCAAAAACAGCGATCGCCACACCGATACCCAACAAAATATTCATGATTGCTTAGTCCCTGCGAATAGAATGCTTAAGAGTTTTGCAAAGCTCACCGATCGCATGTAAGCCACCATCAGGTTCCGCTAATTTTCTGACCATTGCACTGCCAACGATCGCCCCATCTGCATTCCAATCGATCACCTGCTTTGCATGTTCAGGTTGTGAGATGCCAAAACCAACTGCGATCGGCTTGTCGGTAATCACCCGAAGCTGCTCGATCATGATTCGCACCTCTTTCGCGACTTCGGTACGAACTCCCGTAACACCTGTAGCACTGACCACATAAATAAAGCCCTGTGACTTGTCAGCGATCGCCGCAACGCGATCGGGAGGGCTGGTCGGCGCAATTAGTAAAATCACTTCGATTCCCGCTTTTTCGGCAGGCTCTAATAAAACGTGAGCCTCTTCAAGGGGTAAATCAGGAACGACTAAACCGCGTACTCCTGCTTCATAGATCTTCTTTAGGAAATTTTCTACGCCCAGATTCAGGATGGGGTTGTAATAGGTAAATAAAATAATCGGCGATCGCAATTCTGGGGCAACAACCCGCACTACATCTAAAACTTTGTCTAGGGTTGTCCCTTTTTGTAAAGCCCTTGTCGCCGCCGCCTGAATTACGGGACCATCGGCTAATGGGTCAGAATAAGGCACTCCCAGCTCGATCAAGTCTGCACCGTTTTGATCCAAGACCCGCAAAGCCTTTGCTGTCGTCTCTAAGTTGGGATCGCCAGCCGTAATAAAAGGGATCAGAGCGGCTTGCCCTCTAGCTCGCAGTTCTTCAAATCGAGCGGAAACGGATATCATGTCGTAAAAATTCCCACAAAAGGTAGTCCGCTATAATAGTAGCGCTTCATGGATACCATAAGGATTTTCACGGTTATTTTCGCAGTGGTGGTCAAAGCTAAACCAAACTTTCCTCAAAAAATACTCGCTTGTACAAATCTCGCAAACTAATCTCAAAATCTATCGTTTCTAATTTCAGCACCGCATCCTGACCTAAATATTCAGTTAATATCCATCTGCCATCATTTTGTTTGCAATATTGTTCCACACCATAGCTATTCTGATAAATCAGAATGTATTCTTTAAAAGTAGGAATGGAACGATAAAGCTTAAACTTATCAGCGCGATCGTATCCCCTCGTTGAATTAGAAAGAATCTCTACAATCAAGCAAGGATTGGTAATGGCAGTTTGTTTGTCATCAGTAAAATTTGAGTCTCCCTCGACCACCATCACATCGGGGTAAGTGTAACGATGATATTCCGTCATCCATAAGCGCATATCACTCATGAACACCGCATAGTCTGAATCTTCAAGAGCTAACAAAATTCGGGCATGAAATTTTCCCGTCAAAATATTATGATTTGCCGTTGCTCCTGCCATAGGAATAATTTCTCCATCCACAAATTCACTCTTAAATTCAGCTTGTGCTTCTCGCTCAAGATATTCTGCTACGGTGAAGCGTTTAGAGGTTGCTAGTACCATGAGTTTCTGCCTCTTCAAACTTTGATTCGATTATACCAGTCCCTAATTTTGATAAATAGGTTGTTTGAATTAAACGTAGGATGGGTTAGCGGTAGCGTAACCCATCACCTTATGACCCATTGATGCGTTACGTTGCACTAACACATCCTACAAATAATTATGCCTTCCTAATTATTGTTCAGGTTAAATTTTGGGATTTTGCGATCGCCTATACATACAGATGGGTAAGATCTAGTTTATGAAGGTGATAGACAAAACACTATGAGTCTATTTAGATGGTCTGTATAGGCTATCTCATACATAAGGATGAATAATGTATTGGTTTACATCCTATCCAAAGTATTTATGTTACGATTAATTACATAAATGCTTTATAAGTACATAAATCTGATTCAGAAGAGCGTTGGTGAACATGGCAAGTATGAACAACACGGGATTTGGCTCTGGTTTTGGCGGGGAAAAACCATATCTCAGAAACTCCAAATCTAAAGCACATTTCGATCTATTGAAACCTCTTCGTGACAAACTGGATAATTTTCAAGTCCAGAAATCACAGACCGCCCATTTGATCGCAAAATTAATTCCTGCTCAATGCCCCTTTGAGCGCACTATCAAGTTATTTGGTCATGCGATCGTCAGTATTCCGCCGCTCTGTAAACTCAACCCACTTTATGATGAATTTGTCGGGTTACGATTCCGCGCCCTCTGTTTTTTAGTTGATCGCTGCGGCGAAGATATTAGCGCTTATTGCTAAGAAGAAGGGCAGTTCATGAACTACCCCTTCTTTCTATTTTCGTAGCAAAAAATAAATGATGTAAGCTTGTCTTGCGTCTTTTTTTTGTAGTTAGAAATCAGAATATGCTCAAAAAAAATCAGTGGATTTGGCGATCGCTTATTGCTATTGCGATCGCCTGTATCATTACTGTCTCAGGACTATCGATCCCTAAAACTTTTTTGCAACCCAGTAACGCGGCGATCGCGCCACTGCCCGATCCCTATCTCACGACTGGCAAACTCGCCGAGGGTGAAAAAGTCTTTAGCGATTACTTGAAGACAGTGACTAAAGATGACAAAGCTCGATTTGGTTTAGGCGTAATTCAATTTATGCGCGGTACGGAGCGACTAATGCAGTCTCTTTATCGCTACGGCACGATCCAATCCCCTCTGAGTAGCGCAATTCCCTTTGTGCGTTTACCAATCCCAAAAAATCCCAAGCCAGAGATCTTAACTTACGATGGACTGCAACAGGTTTTCCAAACTTGGATTGATGACATGGCAACTGTCCGCACCACGATCGCACCAATTCGCGATCAAAATGTCAAGGTGGCTTTGCGATTAGGGTTAGCCCGTTTAGATTTTGATGGCAATGGCAAGGCGGAAGACAAAGAAATGCTCTGGCAAATTTTTAAGGCTGTGACGGGTGCAAATGTCTCTGTCAAAGATGCTCAGCAATTTTTAATTGCCTTCGATCGTGGCGATACTCTGTGGTTACAGGGATATACCCATGTATTAGCGGCTATAGGCGAATTTCTCCGCGCCTATGACAGCCGTGAATTATTTGCCGCCTGCGCTCACCTATTTTTCCAAAATGTCGATACACCCCATAAATTCTTAGTGACAAATCGGAAAGGAGCCGATGACTATAGTTACAGTATTTTCGAGGGATTAGATTTAGTTTCGGCAATCCATCTTTTCAAGTTTCCCCTAGTGGAACCGCAACGGATGACGAAAATTCTCAATCATATGAAATCGGTGATTAGTCTCAGTCGTGAGTCTTGGCAATCGATTTTAGCAGAAACAGATAATGATCGCGAATGGGTTCCTAATCCCAAACAATTATCCGTGATACCAGACGTTCGGGTAACAAAAGAAATGGTGTCATCTTGGCTGAAATCTCTCGATGAAACTACGACCATTTTAGAAGGTAAGAAAAACCTTCCTTTCTGGCGTGATGACAAATTGAGTATTAATTTTGCCAAAGTTTTCACGGAGCCGCGTGCATTTGATCTCGTTTCATGGTTACAGGGGACAGCCGCTACTCCCTATCTCGAAAAAGGTAAGATTACTGACGAACGAGTTTGGGATGAAATGCTAACTGCCTTTGGCAGTAATCTTCTTGGTTTTGTCGTATGGTTTAACTAACAAAAAAATGCCCGCGATGCGGGCATTTTTTTGGCTTTTTATTACGGGTAGCTACGAATTAGCCCAAAACTATGTCAAATTAAAAGATCGCATCGGAATCACAAACTCGTTCTATACAAACAAAGTTAAATTTAATGACATTAAAAGTTGGAATTTTAGGATTTGGCGGCTTAGGTCAAGCGGCGGCGAAGTTGCTTAGCGCTAAGCAAGAAATGCAACTGGTAGTCGCGGCGGACAAAGAAGGTTTTGCCTACGATCGCAATGGTCTAAAGGCATCAGAGGCGATCGCCGCCTATCAGAGCAAAGGCTCACTTGGCTATCTAGAAGCATCAGGGATTTTGACCCAAGATAGTATCGCTGAGGCGATCGCTACGGCTCAGGATGTCGATGGTTATTTTCTAGCCTTGCCAAATTTGCCGAATACTTTCATGGCAAGTGTTGCCAAGCAATTTATTGCTTCAGGTTGGAAGGGCGTATTAGTTGACGCAATCAAGCGAACTAGCGCCGTTGAACAAATGATCGCTCTTGCCCCTGATCTTGAAGCCGCAGGAATTACTTACATGTCTGGTTGTGGTGCGACCCCTGGTTTATTAACAGCCGCCGCCGCGATCGCTGCTCAGAGTTTTGCGGAAGTCCATCAAGTTGAGATCACCTTCGGTGTGGGTATTGCCAACTGGAATGCTTACAGGGCAACCATTCGTGAAGATATCGCGCATATGTCGGGCTACACTGTGGATATGGCGCAGGCGATGACCGATGCTGAAGTGGAAGCATTGCTGGAAAAGACTAATGGCTTGATTTCGCTAGAAAATATGGAACATGCCGATGACATCATGCTCGAACGGGTTGGTATTTGCGATCGCGATCGGGTCACAGTTGGCGGTGTCGTCGATACCCGCAATCCGAAAAAGCCTCTCAGTACAAATATGAAGCTGACAGGGCGCACCTTTGAGGGCAAAATATCTACCCATACATTCACCCTCGGCGATGAAACCAGCATGGCGGCAAATGTTTGTGGTCCTGCCTTTGGCTATCTCAAAGCTGGCAAAAAATTTCATCAGCGCGGTATCTATGGATTGATGACCGCCGCCGAAGTGATGCCATTGTTTGTTAAGTAGTGATGATTTTAAAGTAGGGGCAATTCATGAATTGCCCTTACTTTCGTTTTTTTTCACAAGTCCTAATAATTAAGCATTTTTTGGGGGAGGTGACAATCAAATAATGATCAAAAATTAAGAAGTTTTAAGTATTTAAAGACTCTCTTGCTTATTAAAATAGACCTAAGAAAATAAAATTTCTAAATTTCCATCTAAAATCAAAAATCCCATATCCGAATTACAGTGTGAGGTAGGAATTATGTTTAAGACTATATTATTTCCATTAAACAGAAGCCCAGAAACTCGCCAAGCTGTGGATGTAGCGATTAATCTCGTACAGACATATCAATCAACTCTTTATTTATTCGCAGTTGTCGATCCTGAAGCTCCTGAAAGCGATCGCCAGTCATCACAAGTCTTGATCTCTGAAATAGAGTCTCACTTCGCGGCGGCAGGTATCTCTGCTAAAAGTCAGATCTCTGAAGGCAAAGCTGCCTTTGTGATTTGTGATTATGCTGATGAGATTAATGCTGATTTAATTGTGATGGGTTCACGGGGGATGAGTCTGACTGAAGAGCATCCTGATGGTAGTAGTGTTAGCCAAAAAGTGATTAATCTTTCGCCCTGTCCAGTTTTAGTGATCCCATAAAACCGTAAGAAAGAATTACGGCGCAAAGCGCCAGAACTCTCTCTTTGGTAGGCGCAAAGCGCCGTAACACTTTAGTTCGGTAAACCACACTATAGACATTGCAACCCTTTCGGTTAAATTAGCACTCAGTTACCTAGAGTGCTAATTTCTCTAGATAACTAACCAACAAATGCCCAAAAATGTTAGTTAACTGAGTGAATACCCATGGCAACAACGACATTAAATGTAACTACCGTAAAGCCTTTAGCCGATCGCGTATTTATCAAAGTAAGCGCTAAAGAAGAAAAAACCGCAGGCGGAATTTTCTTGCCTGAGACTGCAAAAGAAAAGCCCCAAGTTGGCGAAATTGCTGCCGTAGGACCTGGCAAGCTCGATGACAAAGGCGATCGCCAAGCCCTCGAAGTCAAAGTTGGCGACAAAGTTTTGTACTCCAAGTACGCTGGCACTGACATCAAACTTGGCACAGACGAATATGTGCTGCTAGCTGAAAAAGATATTCTAGCGATCGTTGCATAATTTAGCGATTAGCTGTTGGCTCTTAGCTTTTAGCCACACTGAAGATCAATTTCTCCACAAGAAAATTATTTTTGTTCAAGAAAGCTAACAGCTAATTACTAACAACTAAAAGCCCAAGTCACCAATTCTCAATCAATTATTAACTACAAAAAATACTATGTCTAAAAGAATAATTTACAACGAAGATGCACGTCGCGCCCTAGAGCGTGGTATGGACATCTTGGCTGAAGCCGTAGCCGTAACCCTTGGTCCTAAAGGACGTAACGTAGTTCTCGAAAAGAAATTTGGTTCTCCTCAAATCGTTAATGATGGCGTAACCATTGCTAAGGAAATTGAACTAGAAGATAACGTTGAAAATACTGGTGTAGCTTTGATTCGTCAAGCTGCTTCTAAAACTAACGATGCTGCTGGTGATGGAACTACCACTGCAACCGTTCTCGCCCATGCGATCGTTAAAGAAGGTCTGCGTAACGTGGCGGCTGGTGCTAACTCGATCGCACTCAAGCGCGGTATCGACAAGGCGACAGCTTTCTTGGTTGGCAAAATCAAAGACCATGCTAAGCCCATTGAAGATTCTAAAGCGATCGCTCAAGTTGGAACCATCTCGGCTGGTAACGATGAAGAAGTCGGCGCAATGATCGCTCAAGCGATGG
>JBILGV010000054.1:0-31888 GCA_044350865.1 Pseudanabaena sp.
TTGGCGATCAATAAATTTAAAGTGGTTATATATGTAACGAATGGCGAATTGTCATGACATTCTGGTATGTTTGAGGTTCGCCGTTAGCAGACAATCCATGACCGTTAGAGAAACTTTTCGCCGCACAAAAATTGTTGCCACTATTGGTCCTGCAACCAGTAGCCCTGACATGATTCGCCAGCTTATTGAGGCGGGCGCAACTACTTTCCGTCTTAATTTTTCCCACGGAACGCATACAGACCACCACCGCAGCATTTGCAATATTCGCCAAGTGTCCAGTGAGCTTAATCAACCCGTTGGTATTTTGCAAGATTTGCAAGGTCCAAAAATTCGATTAGGTGTATTTAAAGATGGTCCAATTACCTTAAATAAAGGTGACAAATTTACCCTGACTAGCCGTCAAGTTGCTGGTACGTCAGAGATTAGCTGTATTACCTATGACACCCTTGCCGAAGAAGTCCCTAAAGGCGCAGTGATCATGCTCGATGATGGCAAAGTGGAAATGGTCGTCGAAGATGTAAATGTGGAATTAGGGGATCTCTACTGTCGTGTAGTCATCGGTGGCACGCTTTCAAATAATAAAGGTGTAAATTTCCCGAATGTCCATCTACTAGTCAGCGCAGTTACCGAAAAAGATCGTGAAGATTTGAGGTTTGGTTTATCTGAGGGAGTCGATTGGGTTGCCCTTAGTTTTGTCTGTACACCTGAGGATGTACTTGAAGTCAAAGATTTGATTGCGGCTTCGGGTCGTAATGCTAGCGTGATCGCCAAAATCGAAAAACACGAGGCGATCTCCAATATGGAGGCAATTCTGTCGGTATGTGATGGCGTAATGGTAGCTCGTGGAGATTTGGGCGTAGAAATCCCTGCTGAAGATGTGCCGATCGCTCAAAAGCAATTGATTAAAACCGCCAATCGCCTTGGTATACCCGTAATCACCGCCACCCAAATGCTTGATAGCATGGTTAGCAATCCTAGGGCGACTCGTGCGGAAATTTCCGATGTGGCAAATGCGATCATTGATGGTACGGATGCGGTGATGCTATCCAATGAAACTGCCGTGGGTAAATATCCCATCTTGGCAGTGGAAACGATGGCAAGAATCGCCGTGAGGATTGAGAAGGAGCAAGATCTAAAAATGGAACCCATTGAAAGCATGGGTCGTGCCATCCCTAATGCGATCAGTCAGGCTGTCGGTCGGATCGCCATGCAATTACATGCGGCGGCGATCGTTACCCTCACTAAGACAGGCTCCACCGCACGCAACGTCAGTAAATTCCGCCCACCGATTCCGATCTTGGCAGTTACACCCAATGTTCAAGTTGCTCGACGCTTACAAATGGTGTGGGGTGTGCAGCCCTTGGTTTTAGTGTCATTACCATCAGCACGTCAAAACTTTGAAGCGGCGCTTAACCTTGCTCAAGAAATGAAATTGCTGACCGCAGGCGATCTTGTAGTTATGTCCGCAGGAACGCTGCAAGATGTGGCTGGTTCGACTGATTTAGTTAAAGTTGAATTTGTTTCTTCGGTCGTGGGCAAAGGTTTAAGTATTGGCTCAGGTATTGTGCATGGTCGCGCTAGGGTTGCGTTCCACCATCTCGATGTGCGCGACTTCAATCAAGGTGAAATTTTGGTGATTGATCGCACCGATGCTGACTTTATCGAAGTAATCCGCAAAGCATCGGCTGTGATCACCGAAGAGGCAAGTCTCGAATCCCATGCGGTGGTCATTGGTAGAAGATTGGGTATTCCTGTTCTTGTCGGTGTTAAAAATGCGACGGGCTTCATTCGTGATGGAGAGCCTCTGAGCATTAACTTTAACAAGGGTATGATTTATTCTGGTTCGCGATCGGATGATTTAGCCTTTTAATTTTGTTATGACAATCAATTCAGGGAGCATGACTAAAAAAATTCTATTTGTTTGCCTTGGTAATATTTGCCGATCGCCTGCTGCGGAAAATATTATGAATCACTTGATTGAGGAGGCTGGACTAAGCGATCGCTTTATCTGTGACTCGGCAGGCACAGGCGGTTGGCATGTGGGCGCAGCACCCGATCGCCGTATGCGAGCCGCCGCCGAGGCGCGTGGCATGAACTTTGTTGGTGCAGCAAGACAGTTTCAGTCAAGTGATTTACGCGAGTTCGATTTGATTCTGGCGATGGATAATGACAACTACCGCAATATTCTTGCCCTTGATCCCCAAGGCAAATTTACCGATAAGGTCAAAATGATGTGTGATTATTGCGAAACCTACAAAGATTCAGAAGTTCCTGATCCTTACTATGGGAAGGCTGATGGATTTAACTATGTCATCGATCTGCTATTTGATGCCTGTGGTGGACTTCTCAAATCTCTGCGAAACAACTGATTCTTATATAGCAATCCGAACTGCGTTGAAACAGGCTTCGACTTCGCTCAGCCATCAGTCCACGCTGGCTGAGCGAAGTCGAAGCCACAAATTAGGACTACTTTAGTTCACCGATCGCATATTCAATTAGCTTGAGCAATGACTTACTCATCTGCTCAAAACCCTGACGTTTCAGCGCGGAGATGGCGATCGCATCGGGATATTTCTCTAAGATTAGATGTGGTTCGGCAACTGCATCAATTTTGTTGAAAACTAGCAAAATCGGACCAACGGCGATCGGCATATCTTTGAGAATTTTATCCACGGATTGTAATTGCGATTCCCATGATGCGTGGGAAGCATCGACAAGATGCACTAATACATCTGCTTCGGAGACTTCTTCGAGGGTAGCCCGAAAAGCATCAACCAGAGATTTGGGAAGTTCATGAATAAATCCTACGGTATCGGTAAGTAGAACCGTATGAATTTTGTCTTCTTCACCCGTGAGGCTGAGTCGGCGTGTGGTGGGGTCGAGGGTGGCAAATAATTTATCCGCAGCATAGACATCGGCTTTAGTCATCGCATTTAGCAAGGTGGATTTACCCGCGTTGGTATAACCGACGATCGCTACCGTAGGCACTTCTTGATCGATGCGTTTTTGACGAATGCGAGATCGCTGTGCTTGGAGATGATTTACTTGCTGCTGAAGGAAGGTGATCCGTTTTTGGATTACGCGGCGATCGCTTTCCAATTTGGTTTCCCCAGGACCGCGAGTACCGATACCGCCGCCCAGCCTTGAGAGGGCTTGACCATGCCCTGCTAGACGCGGTAAACGATATTCTAGTTGGGCGAGTTCCACTTGTAACTTCCCTTCCGATGATTGGGCGCGTTGGGCAAAAATATCGAGAATTACTTCGGTGCGATCGCTGACTCTTAAGCCAATCATGCGTTCAATATTGCGAGTTTGGGAAGCGCTTAGTTCGCGATCAAATACTACTAAGTTTGCGCCCTTAGTTTGGGCGGCGATCGCTAATTCTAAAACTTTACCTTCACCGAGAACGGTTTGCGGATGGGGGCGATCGCGTTTTTGCCAGAGCGCATCTAATACTTTGCCGCCAGCGCTTTCTACTAGCTGCCCTAGTTCAAACATGGCAAAGGGCATGGAGTCAGACTTCTCTTTTTGATGCATCAATCCCACTAGCACCACCCGATCTTGATTGTCATCCGTAGCGCGACCAGCAAAATTACGACTAAATTCTTCTTCTAAACCTTCAACTAATTCTAAGAAATCCTGTTTAGAAATCGAGTCCACAGACATCGGCTTTGAGATGCGCCAAACTTGCTGTTGTTCTGGAAGTTCTGTATCTGAAGCGGGTAATAGGTGGGCTAAATATCCATGTTCAGGATTGCCTTTGAGATTTACCGACAAAATCACCAGCGCGTCAAGACGCTGCATTAACATCGCCGTTAAGTCAATATCACTGGGAAATCCAGCTTCGGGAGCCGCGCAAATACAACGCAATCCACTCAGGCGATCGCTACCATAGCGGGGTAATTCTAAAGGGGGAATCTTGGTTTGATTGGGTGTACCGATCGCGACGCGGATCACTTGTCCACGGCGATTGATATAAATGCAGATAGATTCCTTCAGCTCGGCACTGATGACGGCGAGTCGTTGGGCGAGTTCGGGTGTAGTGAGGCTATCTTGGGGCAGACGAGAGCGATAAAGTCGGTCTAATTGCTTGAGCTGATGCGCCTTCAGTCCTTGGGTTTTTCCGTAAATAGTTTCGATATGCTTTACTCGCTATAATTATCATGACTGTCAAAGACAGATATTACAATTATACTTATTCGATGACTATGACCGCCGCCGCACTTTTTTTCGTAACACATGGCAGTAGCGATCGCCGTTCTTGGTTATCTTTACAAAATTTAGTATCGCTAGCGCAATCTCGAAGCGATCGACTTATTGGCGGTGGTTGTTTAGAAGGTCAAGAGATCACTCTCGCCCAGCAGCTTGAACAGTTCGCAATAAAAGCGATCGCCATTGGTATCAGTGAGATAAACATTTTGCCAATGTTGCTCTTAGCGGGAGTCCATGTCAGCGAAGATATTCCTGCTGAAGTGGCGATCGCGCAAAGTAAATTGCAAAGTAAATTACAGAGCAAAGTACAAGAGAACTTAATATTTCGTATTACACCCCACTTAGGCACTGATTCCCAAATCCCTAATTTGCTATTACAACATTTTCAAAAATTTAAAAATCAAAAATATAGAAATACTGAAAATCTAGAAAAGCATGGGCAAATTTTAGTTTCCCACGGTAGTCGTCGGGTTGATGCAAATCAAGTCGTTGAGGATTTAGCAACTCATTGTCAAGCGATCGCTGCCTATTGGGGGGTGGAGCCAAAAATCGAAACCCAAATCGAAAACTTATTAGCTCAAGGAATTAATCAAATTAATGTATTGCCATATTTTTTAACTGAAGGCGGAATTACCGAAGCGATCGCCAGAAAATTAGATGTATATCGCGATCGCGCCCAAATTCAACTGCTGCCAGTGCCATTATCGGATCAACAAATTGTCGATATTGCAATCTCAAAATAGTTGTGAGAGTTTCACCCTGAGGGGGCGACTTTCACAATTCTTAAAAACTTATTTAGTTAAAAATTCATGACAGAGCTTTGCGCGATCGCCTTGGGTAGTAACCTGAGCAGTGAAATTGGGAACTCCGAAAAAATTGTCCAAGCGGCGATCGCCAAAATCGCTACCTATCCAGAAATTGAGGTAGTGAAGGTTTCCCATTGGTATCGGACTAAAGCGATTACATTGCCCAATACTGCCCCTCAACCTGATTACATCAATGGCTGTGCAATTGTAAAAACCAGCCTAACTCCCTTACAACTTTTGGAAACACTTTTTAAAATAGAGCAGTTATTCGGGCGTGAGCGCCGCCAACGATGGGGAGCAAGAACTCTGGATTTAGATTTACTGCTTTATGGCGATCGCCAAATGGATTCCGCAGAATTAGTGTTACCCCATCCGCGTATGGGCGATCGCGCCTTTGTGTTGTTGCCATTAGCCGAGATCGCTGGTGATTGGATACATCCAGTTAATCAATTAGAGATCGGGGAACTAGCGAAAATTGCGCCTGATCTAGATTTGTGTCAACCAATGGCGATCGGTATTGATTGAGGGCGATCGGCTATTTCCTAATCAATACTAGATCTAGATTGGACACCTGATTTATGAGGTTGTTAGCCAAGCTAAAATTTCGTCAATTATGAATTCAATACTTGGTAGTGGATAGACGATGATTTCTCCAGTCTGTAGATGTTTATGTTCTTTTTCCGATAGTGGTGGTTTGTGAGCAGCGTTATCGTAGCGAAAAATCAGATTTTCATCCGCAGCTTGATATTGATAGGCATAGCTAAAATGTTCGATCTTTTCCTGTTTAGCGGAAATGTATTCTCGAATAAAAAGTACAGAATTATCAATTAGTTCCACTTTGATATTGATGAAGAGTTCACCTGATGGACGAGATTCACTATTGGATGTAACTGTTTTCGCTAAACCGTAATCTTCTAGCCGAGAAACTGCAAGAACTAAGGATTGAAAATAGTTAAATACGGACATTTTGACTGATATTTTGTAAGCTTAAGAGAATCTGCAAATCTTGAGTAATATTTTCTAAACAGCGATATTCACCAAACCATTCTATATATTCTAAGTCTTTGCCTTCTAGATTTTCGGCTGTCCAAGAGGTGACAAATTCACGAGAGGAGATTTGATATTTATGCTCGAATGTTTGTAATTTTTGTTCTATCTGTTTTTTACCTTGTTCCATTCGCAGGATTTCGGTACGGATTGTTTTTTGAAGAATTGCAATTGCGCGATCGGGGTATTCGGTAAAGATTTTTAATTCGTTCATATTCAAGCATTGATAGTGGTTGGTTACTATTTTAGCTCACAATTTTTGGGGAAGATAAAAAGTTCTGGTGCGCTCTTAGGCTTCTTAGATCATGTTGATCGCCTAAATCATCAGTATCTAACCGCGATCGCCTCTCATCAAACCCAAACAAAACCCAATAATCGCATTAGTAATAAACAATCGGCGATCGCTATTGCTTGAGGATGTTGATTATGATGGGCGATAGCTGTCAATGTTACAGAAAATTGCTGACGCTTTCAATCAGAAGGTTGAGATTAATTTTTCAGCGATCGAGCTTGAGACGAGTTTGGTGTAGGCGCTATTTTAGTCTCAGGAAAATAAGGCGATCGCTAGAACTTTGCAAGCTAAAACTTAAATTTTTTGATATGAGTCTTATTGGTGAGTTATATTAGATTTGTGCAATTTGGATCGATCAGAAAGCCATTTGCCAAAATATACTAAATGCGAGAGTCAAAAAACTATGTACGAGTCGATTGATTTAGATGCACAGAGAAAGTTGCACGCAGACTCGCCATCAAAGACTCCATTTGCTCATCAAACTGAAGCATTTACTGCACTTAATCAAGTTTTTCAGATTGGCAAAAAGAAATCGGCTAGTGGGATGCTAGTCCTTCCAACGGGGGCAGGTAAGACATTTACAGCAGTTCGGTGGTTATGTAATCATGCACTCTCTAAAAAAATCAAAATTCTCTGGTTAGCACCTTCATATTATCTATTGGATCAAGCAGCAAATACTTTTAAGGAGAATGTTAGAGAAATTCCAGATCGGAAAACAATAAATATTCGATGTGTTTCTAGCAGTAAGTCCCATGCAAAAGCGTCATCAACTGCCACCGCCCAAATTAACATCCCCTTTGAACTACTAGCCGAAGCCGTCACCACCCTCAATATTGAACATAAAATCAAACTATGGAAATTGCTAGGTCAAGAAATCACCGAAGTCCAAAGAGCTACTAGAAATAAAATTGATACTAGCGCCATAGATTCTCTCGATCGCGCAGTTGAGAAAATTCTATTAGAAACTGGCATGACCGAAGATGAACTAGTAGAAGCTTTTTGTGGCGATTTGTGATCTGGTGTTGGGATTAGATTCGATTAGTTGGGCGATCGCCAAGTGAATCCATAATATTTAGTTTTTATGAAATCACTTGACAACAGCTATATCCTATTTGACCTCATCAAGTAAATTCGCTAAACGGGGATATTTAGAAACTAAACCGAAGGTTTCAGGCGAAACTACGTCATAGGTAAAGTGGCGCTGAGCAATGCAAAAACGATCCCATGCGGCGACTTCAATCCGAAATAGTTTAATCACCGCATCAATCAGAAATGGAGTCAGTTCAAACTGCCAACCAACCTTTAAATTTAAATGGTCACAGAACTGAGCAATCAGACTCTGGGCTGTCAAACGTTCCATTCCTAATACCAAACGGGCTGGGGATTTTGGAGCCGAATCGGTGGTGAGCAAATGCGTAATGATTTGAGCAATATCCATCGCATGGACAAAATGGAAACTCGCATCAGTTTTAAGAAATCTTGCATAGGGAACATACTTGAGAATGTCCTTGAGTCCTCTAGACAGGTGAGAATATGGCTTATCGGTCGCGCCGCCAAAAACAAGGGTGGGGAAAACAGTAATTAGGCGATCGCGAATAATTGAATTTTCTAAATTTTCTAGACAAGCATGTTTGGATGCAATGTAATCTGTACCGATTTCTCCTGCTTCACGGATAATCTGATTATGGGAATCGAGAATACTCGCAGTTGAAAAATAAATTGCGCGTTCGCATACTTCTGGATCAAGCATTGAAAATAACTCAATGGTTTTGTCGCGATTCACCACAAAAGCTTCTTCACCGCCCCAACCTGCGGCAGTACTAACCACAAATTCCATCGTGCGGAGCAGATCGCGATGATTACCAATATTTTGCATCGAGTCTTCGATGATATGCACATTGGGGCGTTCGCTTAAATCAATTGGCGATTTGAGTTGTAATTTACGGCGATCGCGTACTAGCAGATATAGCTCATAATCCGTTTTTGATAAGAAACTTTCGATCAAATAATGACCAACACAACCACTTGCACCAGTAATAAAGACTTTTTTTGACATTAAGTTCTATTTTCTAAGATAAGGTACAAATATAATACGGCAAACGGTAATTTCATTCGCTAGGGAAAATTACATTGGTCTTGCTGACTAATTCACTCACATCAACATTTCGCCAAAGCAATCGATATAGCTGTAATGGTTCATCTTTCCCTTTTACTTTAACCAATTCCAATTTCTCTAAGGGCAAATTGAATAGAGCTATTTTTTCCCTCGTACTTTCAGAAATAAAGATTTCCCCAGCCTTTGCCTCAGAACAAATGCGACTAGCTACATTCATCGTATCGCCAATATTTGTGTACTGAATCAAATTTTTGGAGCCAATATTTCCAGAAGCCACCATGCCAGTATTTAAGCCAATGTGAATTTGGATATGCAGATCGCGCCCCAGTTCTTTCCATTGCTCATTCAGTTTATTCATCGACCATTGCATGGCGATCGCTGCATTTACGGCTCTAATTGCGTCATCATCTTTTTGATAGGGCGAACCCCATACCGCTAACAGCGCATCGGCAATATATTTTTCTAACGTGCCGCCAAAGGGGAAGACCGTATCTTCGACCATCACTTTAAAGTATTCATTTAGAAATTCGATCACTTTGCGCGGTTGCATTGCCGAAGTCATTTCGGTGAAGCCACTAATATCGGAAAATAAAGCTGTTACTTCCGTTTCGATAATCCAATTTAAATCCCAACCTTCATCAATCTTTTGGCTAACGGCGGCGGGAAAAAATCGCTCTAGTTTGGTGCGTCGAATTACTTCCGATTGCATATTTCGATAGAGATTGGCATTCTCGATCGCGATCGCCGCTTGGTTAGCGAGACTGCTCAAAAACTCTAAATCTTCCTTTTGATAAGCATGACCACGCGATAAATTATCCACATATAATACGCCGATCGCCTTGTCTCTAGGTTTTAATGGCGCACACATGGCAGCTTGGATTGCCTGTTGGATGATCGATTGGGAGCTATCGAAGCGGCGATCGAGGGATGCATCATCACTAATAATTGCGTCTCCCTGATTTAAAACAAAATTAGTGATTTTACGACTATAAAAATCTAAGTCGGCAGTAGCCTTGGGATCGCTAAATTTATAAGCTTTCGGCTCTAGGTTTCCTGTTTTCTCATCGACGAGCAGCAATACAGCGCGATCGACTGACATGATTTTGAGTAATAATTCTAGGATTTTTTCAGGTAAAGCTCCATAACCTTCAGGGGAAGCAAGTTCTTGACTGACTTCCAACAAAACTCGTAACTTTGCCGCCGTGCGTTGCGCCTCATCATTCCCCTGAATCATCAATACTGAGCCTGTAGCTAGCTGCTGCTGTCGCAGCAATTCCTGCATATTCACCCGCGATTTTTCAGGTGATACGCGCATGACAATCGACAATCCTGCACTTGGGCTGGTGACACCCTCGACAGCATTAGCTTCTAAGTTAGCTAATACAGGTTTATTTTCATCAAAGAACTGAAATACCACACTGCCAAACTGGACTAAATCGCGATTGTTTAACTTTTGTTGGACTATTTTGGTTTGATTAACTAATGTGCCATTACTGCTATTCAAATCAGTAAGAAATACCCCCTTTTCTGTCACCTGTATTTCGGCATGATGACGGGAGAGACTACGCGCATCATCCTCTACGACAATACTATTGTCGAGTCCACGACCAACTGTATTTACCCCAATCCGCAGATCGCAAACGCGCTCATAGGGGTTTCCTTGATTTTGGATGATGTATGGCATATGTTTATCCCTTAATTAATCCACTACTTGTCCGCTATTTGTCTGTTATTTATCCGTTTGCGCTAATTCCACTACAGAATTATCTACAAAAACTCTTATATCATCGATAATGAAATCAACAGCATTATCACATTTTTATCCATGTCACCAACCACACTACAAGTGCAATCTCCAACACAGGTAGATCATCAGGTAACTGATAATCAGGTAAATACTGACACGATCGCTGAGTTTAATCAATATGTAATGAGTACCTACGCTCGCTTTGCGATCGCCCTTGAACGCGGCGAAGGCTGCCGAGTTTGGGATAGCAATGGCAAGGAATATTTAGATTTTGTCGCGGGCATTGCTACTTGTACGTTGGGACATGCTCATCCCGCGATGGTAAAAGCAGTAACAGAGCAGATCCAAACTTTGCATCACGCTTCCAATTTGTTCTATTTTGCACCCCAAGGTCAATTAGCTAAATGGCTGGTACAAAATTCCTGTGCTGACAAAGCATTTTTCTGTAACTCTGGTGCAGAAGCAAATGAGGGCGCGATCAAGTTGGCGCGTAAGTATGCCCACACGAAACTTGGCATCGCAGATCCGTTGATTTTGACAGCAAATGCTAGTTTTCATGGTCGTACCCTTGCGACTGTAACCGCCACAGGTCAACCCAAATATCACAAAAATTTTGCGCCATTGGTTCAGGGTTTTGATTATATTCCTTACAATGATATCGCCGCCATCGAACTTGCCGTGACAAAATATGCAGGTCGGCTTTGTGCAATCATGCTGGAACCATTGCAAGGTGAAGGTGGCGTTAACCCCGGCGATCGCGCCTATTTTGCGCGTGTTCGTGAGATTTGTGACGAAAAGAAAATTCTCCTCATTATCGATGAAGTCCAAGTCGGTATGGGACGGAGTGGTAAGCTTTGGGGCTATGAGAATCTGGGTATTGAACCAGATATTTTCACCTCCGCGAAGGGTTTAGGCGGTGGCATTCCCATTGGAGCAATGCTAGCTAAAGAACATTGCGCGGTATTTGAGGCTGGCGATCATGCCAGTACCTTTGGCGGTAATCCCTTTGCCTGTGCGGTGGCTCTTTCCGTTTGTAATACGATGGTCAGTGATAATCTGATCGCTAATGCGAGAGAGCGTGGTCAACAACTGCGAACTGGTTTACAAGCTCTATGCGATCGCTATCCCCAGCATCTTGCCTCAGTCCGTGGTTGGGGCTTAATCGATGGTTTAGTGCTGCAAGAATCTAGCAATATCCAAGCGCGTGATGTGGTCGCCGCAGGTATCGAGCAAGGTTTGTTGTTAGTCCCTGCTGGTGTGAAAGTAGTGCGCTTTGTGCCACCTTTAATTGTCTCTGCTGCCGAAATTGATCAAGCTTTGGAGATTGTTGGTAAAGCGATCGCTAGTTTCGCATCATAAAAAATAAATAAAAGTGCCGCTTTGCGGCACTTTTATTTAAGGTCTATTTATCAGGATGTAAATACTATGGTCACGGCAAATTCACCCGCAATATTCACTATTCTCGAAAATGGCGATCGCTTGAATCGCATTGAATTTGAACGCCGTTACACAGCATCCAATGTCAAAAAAGCCGAACTCATTGAAGGACTCGTACACGTGGCTTCTCCCTTACGTTTTACCCCTCATGCTAAACCTCATGCCCAAATCCTCATTTGGCTAGGTACATATCAATCCATGTTTCCTAAACTTGAGGTCGGGATTGAGCCAACAGTAAGGCTTGACGAAGACAACGAACCACAACCAGATGCAGTACTGTTTCGGTTAGGTGGTAACGCTCAAATTGATGATGATGGTTATATCACGGGCGCACCAGAGTTAGTGGTGGAAATAGCCGCGAGTACGGTTTCCTATGATCTGCACGCTAAAAAGCGCGTCTATGAAGGTAACGGCGTAAAAGAATATATTGTGTGGAGGACATTGGATCGTGAAATTGATTGGTTCATTTTAGAAAATGGTAAATTAGAAAATGGCAAATATGTAAAGCTAGCTCCCGATGATGCAGGAGTTATACATAGCCGAGAATTTGATGGCTTACGTTTAAATGTAAAAGCGATCTTAAACGGTGATATGGCAAGTGTCCTGAATTCTCTCAGTAGTATATAAAACCCAAAAATATTTCGGCTTGCTTCGCCAGCCGAAATATGAGTATAATTATGATAACGATTATCATTTCTTGAGCATCTATGCTTGAAATCTATGCTTGAAGTGCAGAACCTATCAGTGCGATATCGCGAAATAACGGCGCTGTCGGATATTTCCTTTAGTCTCACGGCTGGATCATTAGTGGGGCTAATTGGTCCCAATGGCGCAGGCAAAAGCACATTGCTGAAAGCAATACTCGAACTCATCCCCGCTCAAGCAGGACAAGTTTTTTATCAAGGAACCCCGATCAAGCAGCACCGCCAAAAAATTGCCTATCTCCCACAGCGATCGCAAATTGACTGGGACTATCCTGTGACGGTTTGGAATGTGGTGATGATGTCCCGTACTTTACATACGGGATGGTTTGGGAATATGAGTCGCCGATCGCGAGAAATTGTCAGCGAAGTATTGGAGCGTGTCGAACTTTACGAATTACGCGATCGCCCAATTAAAAATCTTTCAGGGGGACAACAACAGCGCGTATTTTTGGCAAGAGCCTTGGCTCAACAAGCGGATATTTTATTGTTGGACGAACCAATGACCGCCATTGATAAAAAAACGGAAGCGTTAATGTGGCGAATTTATAATGAGCTAAGGCAGGAGGGCAAAACTCTATTGATTAGCTGTCATGAGTGGGGCATTTCCCTTGAGCGATACGACCAGTTATTACTTCTTAATCGTCATTTAATTGATTTTGGTACACCTCGACAAGTACTAACAACTGAAAATATTCAGCAAGCCTATGGGATCGGCGGTGAGCAGAATGCTAATCAAATGGATCGAGGCGATCGCGCTGATCAATTATCTGACGAATTGTTATTTTGTTAATCAAATTCATACAGTGCTTTGCGCTAACTTAATGTGAGAGCAACCGTTTTGTAGATTTTTCTGCGCCAAAGTAGAGGCAATTCATGAATTGCCTCTACTTTTTTATTGCCACTACCCTTTATGACATTAAGAATCCCAATAATAAGCACATAGATATTCCGTTAAAATCGGAATTTGCAAGCCGACTTTTCTCGCTTCAGCATCAGTAATTTCTCTTTGGAGGATCGGTTTGCATTGTGGCAAAAAGTTCTGCTTATCTGGAAATTTTGTCTTCAATTGTTTCAGTTGAGTCGAAACAGTAGGGCTAAGAATTTCACCCGCCATCGATTCAGCAGTTTGCTGGAGTTCAGCTACTTTAGCAATCTGAATTAGCCCAGCACGATAGCTTTTGAGACGGCTTTGAGCATCCGCGTACAGGATCGAATCGGGAGGAATAGCCTCCAACATCTTTACCCCTTGTTGACGCTTCTCTTGGGCTAATTTCCAAGTAGCTGATTTGTGTGGTCCTTTTTGGACTAGCTTAGCCGCTTCTAAGGTGAGCGACTTTGCTGACTCCAAGTTTTTATTCGCTGCTTGTTCAATCGTGACCTTGCGATCGAACTCTCCTAATTTTGGACGAAGCCCCTGTAACTCATTCTGAGCCTCACTATATAGCGAAGCAGGGCGATCGGGAATTGATTCTAACTGCGAAACTGTTGTTTGTAATTGATTGCGTGTCTCGGCTAACACGTCTAATTTTAGGATTTTTTTGGGATTAAGATTTTGGTTGTCAAGATTCCGAGCATTTGCTAAATGTTGTTGTTGGACATTGCGATCCCATAATAACCAGCCACAAGTTCCCAGAACCGCGATCGTCGATACAATCACCCCAACAGACACAAGTAGGGATTTGTTAATGGGTTTAGTCGGCTTTTCGGGCGCAGATTCGGTTTGCTCAACGTCACCAATAACCTCGCCAACAACACCGCTAGAATCATCGCTTTTGGAGATATCGCTTTTTGGGACATCGTTTTGAGGAGTATCACTATTCGCGATGTCGTTTTGGCGGACAAGGCGTTTGGTCGGTGGAAGTGGTGGTGGTAAAGGTAGAGGGCGATCAGCTACGGTCGTAGTCTGAGACAATTCAAAATCATCTTCATCACCCCAATCGTTACTGTTAGCAGGTGTTTTATTATTTGCAGTTTTATTAGCCCGTTCTGAGGCAAAAGCATCTAGCTCAATGGGATCTAAATCCAAATCCTGTAGCGGCAGGTTTTCGGCTTTAAACACGTCTAAATCGAGATCTTCTAAATTTAGATCTCCTAACTCAAAGTCATTACTTTTATCATGCAACCCTCTCTGGTCGCTAATCTCGTTGTTCTGGCTGTTAATCGAAGCATTAAGCTGGGCGCTAAACTTAAGATCTGCCTCAAGACTTTGCTCAAATTTGTCTAATTCATCAGAAATATTTGGAGGAATACTTGCGACATTATCTGACCAAAGATTACCATCCTGAATTTCTGTGCCATCATCGGTAGAATCTTTCATCAAACTGCCGATAGACCCGATATCACCAAAATCATCTAATTCGTCAAGATCAAGCTCAATTAAAGGTAAAGGGGGCTTAATACTGCTAGATTTTTGCCATTCAGGTTTCTTAGCCCCAGCTAATCGACCGTACATTATGAGGTTGTCAGCCCCTTCAATCGATAGTTTGTCTATGCGGTTTTTGACAATATCATAGAGGGTGGCATAATCTAAATCGTCTCCCTCCGATCGGGTAATCAGCACATGTAATTGAGACTCTTTACGACGAATTTGCGGTTTTATCTTGTAGTCTTGTAGATCTGTCTGTAACGCACTGACGATGTTAGCTTCATCCATTTTGATATCCTCATCTTTGCATTTTGATTGCACATATTAAACGAAAAGCTCTACAAATAACTAACAAAAGCCTACAAAAAGATGAACTTTTTCCTGCAAATCTATACTAAGCCCCAACGTTGGTGGACAGAATTTTCGTTACAGACGAAGTTAATGGCCTTGATTACGCTATTAGTTTCTTTGTTGATGAGTGCTGTCACCTTTTGGGCGGTTAATGATATTCAGACCGATGCTCGTCTTAATGATACGCGGTTTGGTAAAGATTTGGGACTGTTGCTTGCTGCCAACGTTGCACCATTAGTTGCCAAAAACGATCTTAAAGAAGTAACGCGACTATCTAAGGAATTTTACGACAGTAGTTCCAGTATTCGCTATATTCTCTATGCCGATCCCGATGGTGAAATTTTTTATGGGATTCCTTTCACATCCAATGAGGTACAAAATTCACTCAGCATCAGGAGACGCATTCAACTACCTGAAGATCCGATGATGCGTCCTGATCGCCCTTTAGTGCGTCAACATATTACACCACAGGGGGAAGTTACCGATGTATTTGTAAATTTGCAGCATGATGGTAAATCCTTGGGGATCATTGCGATCGGGATTAACCCTAACCCAACGGCGGTGGCTTCTTCAGGACTAACTTTAGATGTGACAACGGCGGTGTTTGTGTCGATCTGGGCGATGGTGATTTTGGGGGCAGCCTCGAATGCAGTGACGATCACACGACCACTGAGGGAATTAGTGGCGGGGGTACAAAATATTGCTAGCGGTAATTTTAAACAAAGAATTGATTTGCCTTTTGGGGGAGAATTGGGGGAATTAATCCGTAGTTTTAATGAGATGGCGCAACGGCTGAAGAAATATGAAGAACAAAATATTGAGGAGTTGACGGCGGAAAAGACCAAGTTAGAAACTTTGGTATCAACGATAGCTGATGGTGCTTTACTACTCGACTCGGATATGCGAATTGTGTTGGCAAATCCTGCGGCGATTAAAATTATGGGCTGGGATCATGATTTAACTCAAAATGATTGGAAAGGTAAAAGTATTCTCAATATTCTGCCCGATCGCCTCAGTGCCGATTTAGGGCGATCGCTAATGCAAATTGCGACAGGCGATCGCGAGGGCGGTGAATTTCGGATTATGGCTTCGGGGGATAAAGATTCAGTGCTTGCCCATGCCTTTCGGATCTGGATTACCAGCGTATTAAGCACCAGCAATGCGATTAAGGGAATTGCGATCACGATTCAGGACATCACCCGTGAGGTGGAGCTAAATGCGGCGCAGAGTCGATTTATTAGCAATGTGAGCCATGAATTACGCACACCTTTGTTTAACATCAAGTCCTTTATCGAGACTTTGCATGAATATGGCGATGAACTTAGTGATGACCAGAAAAAAGAATTTCTTGGTACGGCGAATAGTGAAACCGATCGCCTAACACGACTGGTTAATGATGTGTTGGATCTCTCGCGTTTAGAGTCAGGTCGTCAATTTCATTTCTCGGCGATCGATTTATCAGAAACAATTGAGCAAACGGTGAGGACTTATAAACTTAATGCTTCTTCTAAAGGCGTTGAACTAATTCATGAAATTGCGCCCAATCTTGAGCGAATTTGGGGTAATTATGATTTGATTTTGCAAGTTTTATCAAATCTAGTTGGCAATGCCCTGAAATTTACGGAAACTGGCGGCAAAGTAACGATTCGGATCTATCCTTGGCAAGATCAAACTACCACTCTGCCCCATCGCACTGTGAACTATGTGCGGGTCGAGGTTGAGGATACAGGCTATGGTATTCCTGCGGAAGATTGCGATCGCATTTTTGATCGATTTTTCCGTGTGGAGGATAAGGTTCATACGTTGGAGGGTACTGGTTTAGGGCTGTCAATTGTCCGTAATATTATTGAGAAGCATCATAGTGAAATTCACATCAAGAGTACGGTTGGGGTTGGTAGTATTTTCTGGTTTGATCTAAGTGTGTATCAAGATCGTTGTGATTTACCCGTATTGGGGACGAATTCTGTTCCAGTGCAAGCAATGTCGGTTTAAGAATCTTGTGGGATGGGCATCTTGCCCGTCCTTGTGCGATTAGCAGGCAGGATGCCTGCACCACCCTCATTGATATTTTTTAGCCAAAGCGATAGCCCTTACCATAAACCGTATTGATTAGAGAAATGTCGCGATCGCGATCAATTTTGCGGCGCAATAACTTGATTTGGGCGGCTAAGGCATTACTAGTCGGTATATCTTCCCCTTCTTTCCAAATATGTTGCGAAATCTGATCGTGACTGAGTAATTGATTGGGATAGAACATGAAATATTCTAAAAGTTGATATTCTCTTTCCGTTAAAGCGATCGCGATTTGCTCACGATAGACTACTTGATTATGGCGATCGAGTTGCAAATCACCATAACTTAACGGCAAAGATTGATTACGCGAAAGGTCATTATTTGTGACAACGGGAGCGCGGCGTAGCAAAGCTCTCACCCTTGCCAGTAATTCCCGCAACTCAAAAGGCTTTACGAGATAGTCATCGGCTCCACTATCCAAACCCGCAACGCGATCGTCGAGAGTATCTTTGGCTGTAAGAATTAGAACTGGAGTGCTGTCTCCCCGTTGACGCAGTTGTTTACAGATTTCAACTCCCGACTTTTCGGGCATCATCCAATCTAAAATCAATAAATCATATCCACCTTTTTGAGCCAATTCCCACCCGCGATCGCCACTATTAGCGACATCTACCACATATTTTTGATTTGTCAAAATCCGATGTAAGGGTTCAGCAAGTTCTTCTTCATCATCTACTAGTAAGATTCGCATAAAATCTAATCAATCTCAATATCCACGAATATAGATATGTATAGACGGCGCAAAGCGCCACTTATATAAATCATACAGTGCTTAGTAGCAAAAAAATGTAGGGGTAATTCATGAATTACCCCTACATTTAATTATCTTACATTTTTATTTTTCATATAGCGGTCATTTGAAAACTATAAGCTTTAGTTCCGAAATGAAGCTGAAGCCCTTTCCCAAGCATCTCTCACTATTTTGAGGATTTATAGTAGTTATCTCTTTTTATTGTAAAGATTTAAACTGTTTTAAAGCATTTTAGACAAGTCACACGGTTTCTCAGTTTACTTATACATAATTTCCAACATTAGAGGAGGAAACTAATACTTATAAATCAGGTCAATAAACCACAAATACATCAAGTTAAATAATGAAACTAAATTTCATCAAGCTTAATCTTCTAACTGGGATTACTTTATTGATAATCTGTAACTCTATTCTTGGAGTAGAAGCGGAACCGATTAATAACTCTAAATGTGAAAAAACAAATACCTGCGCGACTTTAATCCCAAAACAAGAAATTGCTAAGTCATCTATTCTTTTTAAGAATTCAGAACAAGTTAAAAATAATTTGCGATCGCCAGATGGAAAAATCTCAACTGTAGGAGCTTTAACAACTAAGTCTCAAGGTAATGCAGCTACGATTAGAACTCCTGAAAATCTGATTTCGCAATTCGGAGGGATGACAAATAGTAATGGCGATCGCATATTCAGATCTACCCGTTCTGGACCTAGTTACATCGGTGTAGCGGCAAACTTTGGCTTAAATGGCAATAGTGATTTAGGTGGTCGGAGTTTAGTAATTATTAGTAAATTTGGCTTAAACGAAACTATGTCTATCCGTCCAAGCGCTTTAATTTTAGGAAAAGCCGCCACTTTCTTGCTTCCTATAACCTATGATTTTGAGCCACAACAGGCTTTTGGCAATTTCAAATTTTCTCCCTATTTAGGAGGAGGAGTTGCCATCACTACAGGTTCTAATAGTAGTTATGGAGCCATGATTACGGGAGGGATTGATATCCCTTGGACATCGACTTTTACGATCAATGTGACAGCAAATATGGCATTTTTAGACACTACTGATTTCGGTGTATTAGTTGGGATTGGCTATAATTTCTGATCTGGCGATCCCTCAATCCCCCTTAAAAAGGGGGAAGAAGAGAATTTAAAGGTTGCGTAATGGAGTTTCTTGACCGTGGATAAACTTTCGCTCTAGGTTATTGCAGATCAGCCATAGAGTTATCGCGATCGCCGTGGGTATAGCGCCCAATAAAATAACCAATAAATTTGTTGGGGTAAGCCAAAAAGTAAGCAGTGGGCTAATTGTCCAAGCGATCGCTGCGATCGCTATACTTCCCGTCTTCAGCGATCGGACATTTTTTAAAGCTTGACTACAACTGGCACAATTCACCGTATGGGAATGATAACGATCCAATAGAACTTCTTTTACTAAAGGAGGGGTTAGTTGTTGTCCCACAAAGGGATCGGCTTGATATTGACTGACCCACTTCCGTAGTTCCAAAACATAGGTATCGGCTGCGGTGGCTAAATAGAAAGCCTTGGCATAGTTACGATCTTCCATTTTGTCAAGAATCTTTTCGACATAGCGCTCTTGATAGTGCAAGAAAATTTGATCATCTTCCAAGATTCCATTTTGTCCGACATGGGAATACCAACGGGGCGTAATGCCAATAAAGAATCGCGGAATTGCGGAACTAAATTGAAATGGAAATCTGGCAAATAAACGACATTCCCCTTTGCGGGTGGGTGTTGCATAAACGGCGGTAATCGTGCGACCAAATTGTTTGGAGGTCAAGTCATGCCACATCAACGAAGGTGCAATAAAAGTAGTGTCCTGTTTTCCTAACTTGCCACGTCTAGGACCTTCTTCCCATGTGCCATTAAATCCATTTTTACCACTTTCAATAACTTCCAAGACCATTGGGGCGGCATTGGCGCGATTCCCAACTGACTTATGATGGGTAAATGGCAGATGACTAGCATCAAGCACATTTTCTAGGAGAGTAATTGCGTCATAGGGCAAGTCACGAAAGGTTCCGAATAGAGTCCATTTCTCGGTTTCTATTTCCAAAGGTTCAATAATGGGGATTTTGACTTGGGGGGCATTTTCAGGATTACCCGCATAAATAAATAGCAGCCCTTGACGCTCAGTCGTTGGTAATGACTCCACACAAGCGCGTTTAGAAGTGTGAGCAGTTCCGCCTTCAGGCTGTTGGGGAATGCGATCGCAACTGCCATCACCTTTAAAAGCCCAACCATGATAGGGACATTCCAATAAGCCATCTTCGGCAATTCTTCCTTCCGATAGAGGTACAAGGCGATGGGGACAGCGATCGTCAAAGGCTTTCCATGCGTTTGTATGTCGATCCCACCAAATAACGAGATCACGCTCTAGGAGCGTAAATTTAGCGGGTTTAGCTTTATCTAAATCTTCTGTGTAAAAGACGGGATACCACGACTCTAACCAATCAAAGCGATCGCGATCAGAACCACCCGCAGGCACAATTTGTGACTGATAATCGTTGTTTTTAGAGTTCCCAAGGTTGAGATCGTCTTTTAATAATGTGTTTGCAGTCATAGTAGCTAAAATTTTAAGATTTTTTAGATTGTAAAGTTATGTATAGTTTAGCTTGCGATCGCAAATATATTGGTGTGAATCTCACGAAAGCTATTGCCATCTCTTACATATTCTCTCCTGCTCCCCAAAACACCTATTTAGCCTAAATCTTGATAAATCCTAAGTTTCGGCTTTTTTCATAGACATAGCGCTATAATTTGCACTAAGTCATCGAATTATTTTCCATAGAGTCGAGTTGAAAGTCTTAAAATCTCAGAAAACAGATCTTAGTCAGATTCTATATAGAAATAATCATGGAATTCCTATCAAATACAGTTGCATTATCACGAATGCAATTCGCATTAACCGCTATTTTTCATATGCTTTGGCCAGTATTAACAACTGGTATGGGTATATTTTTGGTGATTGTAGAAGGAATGTGGCTGAAAACTAAAAATCCCGATTATTATCGTCATGCAAGATTTTGGGCAAAACTTTATGTTCTTAATTTTGGGATTGGCGTAGCTTCAGGGCTACCAATGGAATTTCAGTTCGGCACTAATTGGGCTCCATTTTCGGAAGCAGTAGGAGACTTTTTCGGGAGTATTCTTGGTTTTGAAGGTGCAGTTGCCTTCATGCTAGAAGCAGGTTTTCTCGGCATTATGCTATTTGGTTGGGAGCGCGTGCCACCTGTTATTCACTATTTTGCGACAATTATGGTTGCCTTTGGTGCGAATCTATCAACTGTCTGGATTTTAGTAGCTAATTCTTGGTTACAAACACCAGCAGGTGGAGATTTTGTTGGCGGTAAATTCATAGTCAGTGACTATTTTCAGGCAATTATGAATCCTTTCGCCTTTAAGAGCATTCTGCACATGTTCTTTGGCACTTTAGAAACTTCTCTATTTGTGATTGGTGGTATTAGTGCTTGGTATATTCTCAATCAGCGTCAAGCAGAATTTTTTGCAAAATCTTTCAAAATAGCTTTAGCGACAGCGATCGCCGTGGCTCCCTTGCAAATCTATATTGGACATTTAAGTGCAGAACAGGTTTATCAATATCAGCCTAGTAAACTAGCTGCAATGGAGGCAAAATGGGAAACTTCACCAGCAGGAAAACCTGCGGATTGGAGCTTACTCGCAATCCCTAACAATAAGACTCAAAGTAATGATTGGGAAATTAAAGTTCCTAATGCATTAGGATACATTTTAGAGTTCAAGAAAAACCTGACTGAGCCAGTATTAGGATTAAAAGAATGGAAGCCTGAAGATCGCCCACACATGGTGGGACTGGTTTACTATTCTTTTAGAATCATGAGTGGAATTGGGTTCTTCTTAGTAGGATTGATGGTTTGGAGTGTCGTTCAATGGCTAAGAGGTAAATTGTCAAAGGACGAGATCGCCTCACAGAAATGGCTAATGCGAGGATGGATATTTGCTGCACCCTTGGGATATATAGCTGTGGAATCAGGTTGGATCGTGCGCTGTGTCGGCAGACAGCCTTGGGTCGTCTATGGACAGATTCGCACCGCCGATGGTGTTTCTAACTTACCCGCAAGTAATGTTTTGACTTCTTTATCAATTTTTACGGTCATTTATTCCATCCTCTTCGTTTCCACACTCTATTTTGGTAGTCGAATTATTCGTAAAGGTGCAAATTTAGAATTACCAATCCCAGGAGAAACTATAGTTCTTGCCCCTGCGGAACATATTGAAGATAGCCGTCCTGTGGAAGCACAACAATAATCAATCAATCAATAACTATGGAAGCTCTTCAGCATTTTTTGCCTCAAGTTTGGTTTGTGATTTTGGGATTATTTTTGCTTTTATATGTCTTACTTGATGGATTTGATTTAGGCGTAGGAATTCTCTCCCTAACTTCCTCTAACGAAGAACGTCGCAGTATGCTGATGACAAGCTTGGGGAATGTTTGGGATGCTAATGAAACTTGGCTAGTCTTAATGGGTGGTGCTTTGTTTGGTGCATTTCCCCTTGCTTACAGTACAATTCTTTCTTCCCTCTATATTCCCATCATGGGAATGCTATTTGGACTTATTTTTAGGGCTGTAGCATTTGAGTTCCGTGAGCATTCTAACCGTAAATTTTTTTGGAACTTCGCCTTTGGTATCGGTAGCTTTTTAGCCGCGCTTAATCAGGGATTTGCGCTAGGAAGTGTTTTGCAAGGTATAAAGGTTGATGCCGATGGACATTTTATTGGTGGTACATGGGATTGGTTAAGCTGGCAATCATTATTGGTCGCACTCACTTTAATTCAGGGCTATGTTCTGATTGGTTCTACTTATCTGATTATCAAAACTGAAGGAGAGCTACAGGAAACTCATTACCGAACAGCAAAAATTGCAGCTTGGACTACCCTCGTTGGCGCGGTGCTAATTACAGTAATCACGCCAATTTTTTATGAAAGTACTAGAGCAAGGCTACTAGAGCCACCATTACTCTATTTATTCGCTATCATTCCGATCGTAGGGATATTAATGATTTGGCAATTAATCAGTAGTTTAAATCGCAAAGCCGAGGTAGCTCCTTTTGTGTGGACAGCCCTGTTATTCCTCCTAACATTTTTAGGATTGGGGCTAATCGTATTTCCGATTATTATTCCTAATCAGATCACGATTTATCAAGCATCGGCTTCTCCTAGCGCTTTAGTATTCATGCTGATTTTTGTAGGATTTCTAATTCCAATTATGCTTTTCTACAACATTTATCAATATATTGTTTTTCGTGGTAAGGTTTCGGGTAGTGCTTATCACGACTAATGATTTTTACTACTGCCAACCTCGCATTTTGTCAGGATTCATTAATCCGTGGGGATCGACGATGCGCTTGAAGTTTAGCTGCTCATAATCCACTGTCTTCATCCCCCCATCTTCGAGAATGTAAGTGTGGGGATTGGCAATAAATACACCCTGCGATTCGTGATACTCAATGATCTTGTTGAGGCGATCGCTATTGGTAAAGCGGACAATTTGCAGTGCGGCAGGAATCACCACTCCATTTACCTTAATAAATTCCAAATGCATCATCACCTCATCACCATAATACTCATACATTCGCTGCACAAGTTCTAATTTGGGATCGTTCAAAAATAGGCTTTGGAGATAGGTCAGCGAAGGATCGGCAGCACGGGCGAGTAAAGTAGTGTGATTCCAAGAAAATTCAACTAGACTAATACCTTTACTGGCTTCTTGAGCATTTTTCTCATAGCTAATTTCTCCTTGAAACTCCTGCACAAGACTTAGAAATGGTTCGCGATCGCTCTCAGCAACTAGCACTAAAGCACAATGGGAACCTGTGGAAATAGAGCTTCGTAAAGCGGTGAAATAGTTAGGAACTGGGGCTGCATGAACGCTAATCATCTTCTTGATGATGCCATCACTATTGCCAAGGGCTTGCCCAAATCTGGCGGCGGTCATGAAGTCCTGAAAACTAATTACAAATTCCGACCATCCGTAAGCGATTCCAAGGGGAATCTCCAATTCTGTAATAATGCCATTTGTTCCGTAGGCATGGGCGACCTTTTGGACATCATCACCACGCAGTTCGATGATTCTCGGTTCGTCTTCGAGAGTAACTACGCGCACGGATCTAATGTTGCCGCGATCGCGCAATTGTCCATACATAACCGAGCCAATCCCACCACTTCCCCCAGCAATAAATCCGCCAACCGTAGCACTTCTAAACGTGGAGGGAACCATGCGCGATTCCCACCCAATTTCTTGGGCTTTTTTATCGAGTGCGCCAAACTTTACGCCAGTTTCCACACAAGCCAATCCTGCTTTAATCCATTTAATTTCTTGGAGACGTGAAGTTTCTAAAATAATCCCACCGCGCAGAGGTGTGCATTGTCCATAGTTACCAGTACCACTGCCCCGCACCGTGAGAGGAATCTTATATTTCACCGTAGTTTGAGCAATTCTTAATACTTCGCTCTCATTGATAGGACGAAATACTACATCACCAACCTTACCCGCCAGCAAAGGTACGAGAACTGGACTAAAATAAGCATAGTCCTCCGACAGTTTCGCCACTTGCGCTGGATTACTAATCGTTTCGATACCCGATAATTCTTCTAGTAGATTTTCTAAAGATATTTGCATATTCGCATATTGGTGACACCCCACTATCCTAACATCCGCACACAAAATCGAGCAATTACTAGATTGACAGCAGAGACTCTAAGAGATCTAAACAATTCTTAAATGATTTCTTAGACCAAAAATAGTTGTGCAGGATCAAGATAAACTTGCCAAGGTTGAGAATATTTCTTAATAATAAGCCATTTCTCTTTAAATACTTCTGCTTGCAGATGGTAATCCCAATCATGGTTGGGAGGAGTATTTAACTTGATGTATAAAGTCATACGGTGTGGTGTTTCCGTAGTGCGAACTAACCAACAGGGAATTATATTTGGCGAATCATTTCTGGCTGAATTCTCTAGAAAAGCAATATGGTGAGCGCGAATTCCTATATGAGTTGATAAGCTTGTTGTATCATCCTTGACTCGTAGCTTACAGTCCCAATCGATCGCTTCGATGTGATCGGACATAATGAGGTTAATGCGTGAAAAGTTTTTACAGCCAGTAAGCTTTGCTGTTTCTAGATTAGAGGGGTTTTCGAGAACATCGGACTTCTCACCATATCTCATGACTTGACCATGATCTAAAATCATCAGATTTGTACAGATGCGATAAGCTTCCTCAATGTTATGGGTGACAAATAAAGTAGTTCCTGAATAATTGCTAAGTGCTGAAATTAGCTCTCTTTCCATTTGGCTACGAAGGTGGGTATCCAAAGCCGAGAATGGTTCATCAAGCAGGAGAATATCAGGCTGACTGACGAGCGCTCTGGCGAGGGCAACTCTTTGCTGCTGACCGCCTGACAGTTGATGCGGATAGCGATCGCCAAATCCTTGTAGCTCAATGCTATGTAACTGCTCAGATACTTTTTGTTTAATTTGTAGTGCCGTTAATCCCTTGGGTAAGCCAAAAGCAATATTTTGTGCGACGGTCAGGTGCGGAAAGAGCGCGTAATTTTGAAATAGAAAGCCAATATTGCGATCGCGACTAAGTAAATTTATTTTTTGCTCACTATCAAATAAAACCTTGCCATTGATTGCAATCTGCCCACTTGATGGTGTTTCCATCCCTGCAATACACTTAAGCAGCATACTTTTCCCAGTACCTGAAGCCCCCAAGACACCAATCGATTTGTCAACACAATGCAAAGCAATTTGCAAATCAAACTCAGGTAATTGCTTCTCAATATCGACTACCAACCCCTCTTGATAATTCGTAATTCGTAATTCGTAATTTGATGAAAATTTTTCCTTTTTCCTTTTTCCTTTTTCCTTGCCATGTTCTCTTTTGTTTGACCAGAGATGTGCAGTAGCGATCGCCGAAAAAGACATCGACAAAATGATCCCCGTCCATAGCCAAGCTTCTTGATTTGCTCCTGCTTCTACGGCAGCATAAATGGCGAGGGGAATGGTGGTAGTTTGCTTGGGAATATTACCCGCCAGCATCAGGGTTGCGCCAAATTCGCCTAAACCCCTCGCAAAGGCAAGCATCGCTCCTGCTAAAACTCCAGGAAAGGCAAGAGGCAATGCTATTTGCCAGAAGACTCGCAATTCCGAAGCTCCAAGGGTTTTCGCAGCCCGCAATAAATTGTCATCCACTTGCTCGAAGGCTCCTTGAGCGGTTTTATACATTAATGGAAAAGTGACGACGACTGCCGCGACTACACCTGCATACCAAGTAAAAATAATATTAAAACGGAAGAGTTGTAAAAACTTTCCCATCCAGCCATATTGTCCAAATAATTGCAGTAAGAGAAAACCCACGACGGTAGGCGGTAAAACCAATGGCGCAAGGAAAATGCTATCAAGTACTGCTTTCCATTTGCCGCGATATTCAAGGAGACTATAGGCTGCGGTAATTCCTAAAAAGAACGTAAAAAAGATGGCAGTAGTTGCCACCTTTAGGGAGATCCAAAATGGAGAGAAATCAAAGGGTACTGAATCCATATTTCTCGAAAATAGTCTTGGCTGGTTCGCTGGATAGAAATTCTAGATAGGATTTGGCACTCGATTGATTGGTGCTTTTTTGTAAAACAGCGATCGGATAGACAATCGGTTTATGAAGTTTAGCATCAATGACTTGCACTACTTTGACTTTAGTGGAAGTTTTAGCATCGGTTGCATAGACTATTCCTGCTTGAGCATTGCCCGACTCGACAAATTGCAGCACTTGCCGCACGCTATTCCCTAAGACAAATTTTGATTGCACATCTTGCAATAGTTCTAATTTTGTCAAGGCTTGTTCGGCATATTGACCTACAGGAACACTGCGAGGATCGCCGATCGCAATTCGTTCGATATTAGCATTGGTTAAATCTTTTAATTCTTTAGCATCGCCTTTATCCACAGGAACGATGAGTAATAATCGATTGCTCAATAAATCGCGGCGGGTATCAGCAACGATTAAGTCTTTTTTTTGCAATTCATCCATTTGCTTGGCTGCCGCAGAAATAAAGATATCAACGGGAGCGCCATTAATGATTTGTTGTTGTAAGTTGCCCGAACTTCCAAAGTTATTGCGAATGGCGAGATTAGATTTAGCTTTGCTATAGAGAGGCGTGATTTCGCCTAATGCTTCCTTGAGACTAGCTGCTGCTGAAACTGTTAATTGAACGTTCTCTTGTTTAACATTAGGTACACTTGCTTTAGTAGGTGTATTTCCCTGTTCAATCGTTGGTGATAGGAAGCTACATCCTGCGATCGCGCATAGGGTGACAACGATCATCGAGAGAAAAGTGATAATTTTTTTTCTGTTCATGGGAAACTCTAGGTGATTTTTCTAAGTAGTTGTGGTATTTGAACAGTTCTCTAATATTTTTCTAGTATTAACTGAGTTATATAGTCGCTAAGCGTTGGTAAAATGCTTCTGGTATTTACAAGACAACTGTTTCAGTCATATTTTTTTCAATAGGTTAAATCATCTTTATTTTATAGTCTATAATCCTAGGTAACGTTGATTTTGAGGCTGAGTACTAATATGGCTGCTGTAGCTAAAAAAGTTAGTCAAGAGAAACTAAGTAGTACTAGTAAGAAATCTGCTGATGCTAAAAATCCTTCTCGGAAAAAGAATTTAAGCCGTAAGGAGAAGTTGGAGTTAATTAGAAAAGCTAATCAGCTTCTAGAAAATTTTTGGGATAAGGTTTACGATTCTCATCATCAGACTACGGATGCCAAAACTAACCTTTGACACCAATATTTTTATCACGCATAGGCGAATCAAGCTTCCTGAAAGTAGTGGTGAGTATTTTGAGAATAAGTATTAGGGCGATCGCTCTTTTTGTTTGAAAGAAAACAAGTGAGATAACTAATACTGATAAAATTAAGATGTAGCGCTATAAATAAATGAATATGGTTGATGTGAATACAATTGAACTTTCTTTCAAACGTATCCCTGAATATAATACTGAACTTGCAAAAACAGTTCCTTCCAATATAAAGACAAATTATTTAGTTGGTTCAGTTGTCGCGATTGGGATTGGTCTATTTACTTTGTTCGCTACTTCTCAAAGTATGCTCAAGATCCTTGGTGGTGGCTTAGCTGTTGGTGGTGTTGGTACATCTATTTATATATTACAGCGCAAAACAGATGATTCGAGTGAAGCACAAGAGGAGAGAAAAAAGCTTGATATTGCTGAAGGTATCCGTAAGGCAAAGGCAAATGTTACAAATGAACGGATTAGGCTAACTAACGCTGCTCATAGTTTTCATCCATTCAATTTTGACACTGCAAACTCAATTGGCGATTCGATTTCTTTTAATTCCTATATTGTTAAAGTAACTGATAGACCAGATAGTATAAATATTGGATTGAGAACAGATAAAATTCTATATCGTACTGAGTCCTATGCAGAGTTTTACACAACTAAACGAGGCAAATTAAAATCACGGCAGCGTAAGCGTAAGGTTGCTGATAGAGTGAAATTTACGGTAGCTTTTCCAACTCGTAAACGTGCTGTGAAGGGAGTAATGCCTTTCGAGAGATACAATCAAATGGTGTCTCTGTATAGCGCCAGACATCAGAAAGCTCAAGATTTAGCTGAGTTTAATCAGCGTTATGCGATCGCTGAAGAGAATATTCGCAAGCATGGCGATCAAGTTTATTTTTCTCCTGAAGAGAAGAAAGCCATAGAAGAGGCAAAAGAATTAGCAAGTTTTGATCTACGTCTCAATCAAATTGGGGAAGAAGTAGCTATTGTTATTGATGAAAGTGAGTTTGCAGAATTTGATCAGAAACTAGGTTTAGATTCATTTTCTAGCAATCCAGATATTGAAACAGATGATGAATTAGTTGATAATGAAGCTGATGAATCAAGTGATGATCAAACTGTTCAATTTACAGAATCAGAACTTAAAGCGATCGGGCTTCCAGCAATTCGGAAGCAGTTTAATATTACTGCTCGTAGCTATAATGAAGCATTTACGAAATTGAGTTCACAGGGTATTACTATTTATAAGGAATAAGCTTCTTTTAGCACTAGCTTGGCTTTACCCACCCCTTGATAGCAGCTTTCACAACTTTAAGATACTTATTCTCCAATACAAACTCGTCAATCGCTGTTTCTCCAATTGACTGTAATGCACTACTTGCACGACGTTTGAAACTAGGTTTAGTTTCATCATTAATATAAGCAATAGTTTCAGCTTCGGTGGCGGTTGGATTCGTTTTTTCTAACTGTTGGATAAGTTGTTGGATTTCATTAGCAGCTTCTGCAAGAGTTCTTTTTTCCTCAGATAAGTGGATATGTTGATTTGCCTGTTGTCGTGCGTTATCTTTGACTGTGTTAGCCATGTTAGCGACATTGGCTCCTTGAAGATTGTTAGTGTAGTTTTCTGTCATTTGATTCTCGTGTAGGATACATTTGTAGTAAATATTATTGACGATTTGATCGGGAATTAGTTTTTCATGTGGCAGAGCATCTCCAGCGTTTGGATTTTCAGCTTGAATCTCAATCACAAAGTCCAAAATTCTAGTTTTTATGGTGTCCAGTATTGCTACAAGTGCAGCAGTGGGAATCTCAGTCCAAGCTTGCCCACATACCATTCCTCCATAAATATCTAAACCCAGTAAAATAACATTATCTGCGTCCCAAAATGATTTAAGAATACTTCGGTTTGATTGTTTTGCTTGACTAGCAATACTTTCTAAAGAACTAGCACCTTCAACAACATGTTTCGCTGATACTGAGTCTCTAAATTCTTCAGGTAAACTTATTGGGGGAATGGGTGCATTTTTCAAGTCACTAAAAGCTCCCATAAAATCGCCTCGACAGCCCAAGTCTCTTAATATTCTATAGTCTGGCAATTGTTCTTGATTTTCATAACCATTTAACTCTTGTGCAATCCATTCTTTAAAAGCTTGATGATCCAAACGTGAAGCAAGGATTTTACACATTCGTAGAATATCTGCCAACTGATACTTAGGATCAACTGTAGCATCTTGGATCTTTTGTAATAAATTCATTTAAATACTAAAAATGCATGTACTCTATAAGTATTTTATAACGAAAAAAACTTATAGTGTGTGTAAAAACGATTTAAGCTGATTTTATGACACTACAAAAAATATCTAGGTGAAACCAATGACTAATCTCGATCTAGAAGAAAAAGAAATTTTAGAAGCATTTGAAAGCGATCGCCTAACTCGCACAGCAAACTGGCAGGAAGAATTAGCGCAACATAAACAAATCGCGTCTGCGACTTTCGCCCAAAACAATACAATCAACATCTCTGTCTCAGAGAAAGACCTGCGATCGCTACAAAAACGCGCTTTAGCAGAAGGAATTCCCTATCCATTATTTATCTCCAGCATTTTACATAAATTTATTGAAGGCAAGTTAGTAGAAATTTCGTGATCGCACTTGATGATGGTAAAAGGCGATCGCCTTTTTATTGCTGCATTCGCCTTTTGAGATATTGATTCAGCCTACAGTTCTAAATACCTAAGCAAAATTTGCTGTATTTCTTGCAATTGATTCGTCTCTACTTGACCAAGGGCTTGAATCAATCTGCGCTTATCAAAAGTCATCGGATCGACACAGACAACAAAACTATCACTGCTAAGTCCATTCGCAACAGAAGGAACCAAAGGCACAATCACTGGAAGTAAGAGATCGCTAGGATTTGCAGAAGTTATCGGTAACACAGTTACCTTACTGCGCCGATTAAAAGCAGTTCCAGAAATAATCACCGCAGGTCGTGTTTTGCGAATTTCTGTCCCAATCGAAGGATCGAAACTAACTAACCAGATACTTCCCAATCGATAATCGCTGCTTGCTGCCATGCTACATCCTCATCATTTGACAATTCATCCAACAACAAACAAGCCTCAACCATCGCTTGCTTTTCCTGCTGCCTCCGCCATGCTTGCAGTAAACCCTCAATGAGCCGACTGCGATTTTCTACGCGATCGTCAACATAGCGGACTAACTCATCTGGAAGAGAAATAGATACTTTCACAACTATTTTATACTACTCACAATACTACTGATGGTAGCACAAATCGAATAGCGATCGCCTTTTTTAGAGATGATTATGTTTAGTTTTGGTAAACTATGTAAGGCTTCAGCAAATATAAAGTGTGATGCTAAAACTCTATTTTGTTCGGCATGGCGAGAGTATTGCTAACCTTCTCCATGAATTTTCTAATACTGGCTGTAAACATCCTCTAACTGAGAATGGAATCAAACAAGCTAAATCGTTAGCAAATCAGTTATCTGGTTTGCAGATTACCCAAATTTATTCTAGTCCTCTATTGAGAGCCTTACAGACTGCCCAAATTTTATCTGATCACTTACAAACACCTCTGGAAATCACCCCAGCATTACAAGAATGGAGCGTAGGTATCTACGAAGGCACAACTGACCAAATTGGATGGGATCTGCATCATCAAGTTCAAGATGACTGGTTTATCCATCAGGAATTTGATAGTAAGATGCCGAATGGAGAAAGCTTTCGCGAAATTCAAGCAAGATTTAATCCCTTTATTGAAAGATTAGTAGAAAGTGGAAGTTTCTCAGATCAGAACATCGTTCTAGTCGCTCATGGAGGCTTATATTTAGCTATGTTGCCGAGTATTTTCAAAAATATTAGCTTCACCTTTGCGCGTCAACATGGCTTTCCCCATACCGCCTATGCAGTTGCCGAGCTTCAAGACGATGGACTATACTGCACCTCATGGGGAGCAGTTTCAAATAATAGAATGTAGAAAAATCTGATAACCTGTATTATGCACGAGAGGGAGAACAAGCAAAAGATTCAAATGAAAATGGGTCGCTAATTTGAGAATGGAGCATTTTCTATCAATTAGAAGTAGAAAAAGCTTCAGAAACGAGAATTAGTAAC